>NZ_JAIUGW010000014.1:0-159407 GCF_020164795.1 Mesorhizobium sp. ES1-3 | reverse complement strand
GTCTTGCGCATGGCGTCATGCGGGACGAGGTCATAAGAGCCCTGCTCGAACAGCTTCAGCACCTGGTCGTCCGACATTGCCTTTACTGCCGGCGCGACGGCTGGTGCGCCAGCCGGAGCCTTGGCGGCGGGCGCTGCCTTGATACCACTGCCGGCGATAGCGGCATCGACGTCTGCTTTCACCACCCGGCCATGCGGGCCGGTGCCGGTCACGGCCGACACATCGACCCCCGCCTCCTTGGCGATGCGGCGCGCGAGCGGCGATGCAAAGGTGCGGTCGCCAGCCGCATGACCGTTGGCGGCCGGAGCTGCCGAGGCGGGCCCGGGCTTCGATGTCTCGGTCTTTGGCGCCTCGGGCTGCGGCGCTTCAGCCTTGGCAGCTTCAGCCTTCGGTGCCTCGGCTTTCGCCGGCGCGGCATCGCCACCGCTCTTGGCGGCGGCGCCCGCATCCTCGCCTTCGGCGGCAAGCACGGCGATCAGCGCGTTGACCTTGACCCCTTCGGTTCCGGCCGGCACGACCAGCTTGGCAACCGTACCCTCATCGACGGCCTCGACCTCCATCGTCGCCTTGTCGGTCTCGATCTCGGCGATCACATCGCCCGGCGAAACCTTGTCGCCTTCCTTGACCAGCCACTTGGAGAGATTGCCCTCTTCCATCGTGGGCGAGAGCGCCGGCATGGTGATGTTGATTGGCATTTTGTCCTCCCGCCCGGTTCAGCGATATGCGACGGCTTTTACGGCCTCGATGACCTCGCCGACGTTCGGCAATGCCAGCTTTTCGAGGTTGGCCGCATAGGGCATCGGCACGTCCTTGCCGGCAATGGTGATGACCGGCGCGTCGAGAAAATCGAAGGCGCGCTGCGAGACCTGGTTGGCGATATGGTCGCCGACCGAATTCTGCGGGTAGCCTTCTTCGACCACGACCAGCCGGTTGGTCTTCTTGACCGAGGCGATGACGGTGTCGAGATCGAGCGGACGGATGGTCCTGAGGTCGATGATCTCGGCGTCGATGCCCATGCCGCGCAGCTCGGCTTCAGCCTTGACGGCATAGGTCATGCCGATGCCGAAGGAGACGATGGTGACGTCCTTGCCTGCCTTGTGGATGCGCGCCTTGCCGATCGGCAGCACGAAGTCGTCCAGCTTCGGCACGTCGAAGGACTGGCCGTAGAGGATCTCGTTCTCGAGGAAGATGATCGGGTTCGGATCGCGGATCGCCGCCTTGAGCAAACCCTTGGCGTCGGCGGCCGTATACGGCATCACGACCTTCAGGCCCGGAATGTGGCTGTACCAGGCGGCATAGCACTGCGAGTGCTGGGCGGCGACGCGGGCCGCAGCGCCGTTCGGCCCACGGAACACGATCGGCGCGCCCATCTGGCCGCCCGACATATAGAGCGTCTTGGCGGCGGAGTTGATGATCTGGTCGATCGCCTGCATGGCGAAGTTGAAGGTCATGAACTCGACGATCGGTTTCAGGCCGGCCATCGCCGCACCGACGCCAACGCCGGCAAAACCATGTTCGGTGATCGGCGTGTCGACGACGCGGCGCGGTCCGAATTCCTGCAGCAGGCCTTGCGTGATCTTGTAGGCGCCCTGGTATTCGGCGACTTCCTCGCCCATGACGAAGACATCGCCGTCGCGGCGCATTTCCTCGGCCATGGCATCGCGCAGCGCTTCACGCACGGTGGTCGAGACCATCTCGGTACCGGCCGGAATGTCCGGATCGGCGGCAATTTCCGTTTTCGGGGCAGCCGCGACGGGTGCGGCGGCTGGCTTTGCCACCTCCGCCTTGTCCTGGGCCGGCGCTTCCGCCTTTGCCGGCGCTTCCGCCTTGGCAGGAGCCGCGGACTTGGCGACATCGGCGGCGCTCTCGCCGTCCTGCAGCAGAACGGCGATCACCGCGTTGACCTTGACGCCTTCGGTGCCGGCGGGAACCACGATCTTGCCCAGCGTACCTTCGTCGACGGCTTCGACCTCCATCGTCGCCTTGTCGGTTTCGATCTCGGCGAGTACGTCACCGGCGACGACCTTGTCGCCCTCGTTCTTCAACCATTTGGAAAGATTGCCCTCTTCCATGGTCGGCGAGAGAGCGGGCATGAGAATTTCGATCGGCATGTCCTGGCCCTCCCCTTACAATACGATATCGGTCCAGAGCTCGGACGGATCCGGCTCTGCATCGTTCTGGGCAAATTCGGCGGCATCGGCGACGATGTCGCGAACCTCCTTGTCGATGGTCTTGAGCTCGTCCTCGGTCGCCCACTTCTTCTCGATCAGCCGCGCCTTGACCTGCTCGATCGGGTCGTGCTCGGAGCGCATCTTCTGCACTTCTTCCTTCGACCGGTATTTTGCGGGATCGGACATCGAGTGGCCGCGATAACGGTAGGTCTGCATTTCGAGGATCAGCGGGCCATTGCCGGCGCGGCACCATTCGGTGGCGAGATCGCCGGCGGCCTTGACCGCGCGTACGTCCATGCCGTCGACCTGAATGCCGGGAATCTTGAAGGAAGCGCCGCGATGCGAGAAGTCTGTCTCCGCTGAAGAGCGCGAAACCGAGGTGCCCATGGCGTAGCGGTTGTTCTCGATGATGTAGATCACCGGCAGCTTCCACAGCGAGGCCATGTTGAAGCTTTCGTAGACCTGGCCCTGGTTGGCGGCGCCGTCGCCGAAATAGGTCAGCGAGACATTGTTGTTGTCGCGGTAGCGGTTGGCGAAGGCCAGACCCGTGCCGAGCGACACCTGCGCACCGACAATGCCGTGACCGCCATAAAAATGCTTCTCCTTGGAGAACATGTGCATGGAGCCGCCCTTGCCCCTGGACAAGCCGCCGCGGCGTCCGGTCAACTCGGCCATCACGCCACGCGGCGACAACTCCATCGCCAGCATGTGACCGTGGTCGCGATAGGCCGTGATCATCTGGTCGCCGTCGATCAGCGCCATCTTCATGCCGGTGACGACGGCTTCCTGGCCGATATAGAGGTGGCAGAAGCCACCGATGAAGCCCATGCCGTAGAGCTGGCCGGCCTTTTCCTCGAAGCGGCGGATGAGCAGCATGTGCCGGTAGGCGGCAAGCTCTTCGTCCTTGGTGAAGTCAGCAGGCTTGGGTGCCGACAGACCGGATTTGCCGTCGGATTTCGATTTGGCAGGCGCTTTTCTGGCTGCGGTGGCCATGCATCACTCCCTGTTGGCGTCTCTTTACGGACACTGGAGCAAGATGAACCTGCTCCGGGGAGATCGCCCTCCCCTTCGATTTATGGGAGGCTAACACGTAGAAAGGCGTTCCGCCATGTCGAAATTGCATAGCTGGCATGCACCTAAGCAATTAAAATCATTGAAAATATTGGTGATTAACCTGATATCGGTTATTTTGTCGGAGCCGGCAGCATGATGGTGATCTCATCGGCCTGGGACAGATTGAGCGCCTTACGCGCCTGCTCGTCGAGCATGTCCTTCTCCAGCGTGCCATCGTGCATGAGCTTGACGCGCCGCTCAAGCTCCATCCTGCGCGCCTTGATCGCATCGAGCTGACCCTGCAGCGCGGCCGTCTCGGCCTCCAGCTTGTATTTCGAATTGATGCCGAATTCGCCGTGATAGGCGTGGAAGCCGAAATAGGCCAGGAACACCACGCACAGCGAGGGAATGATCAGGCGCCCGGTGTTTCTCTGCTTGTGCTGACGCGTCCACATGACCGATTCCCCGTGGCCGCGAACTCAAACGGCTCGAAGCCTTTTTCACCTGATTGTGCTTAACGGACGGTTACGGGGGCCGCCCCAGGCCGGGCCTGAAATAAAAAAGGGCGGGATGTCCCGCCCTCTTCGTATCGACGATGTCCGGCCGGATCAGCTCTTGATCACCGATCTGCCGGCGTAACGCGCCTGCTTGCCGAGTTCTTCCTCGATGCGGATCAGCTGGTTGTATTTGGCCATGCGGTCCGACCGCGACAGCGAGCCGGTCTTGATCTGTCCGCAATTGGTGGCGACGGCGAGATCGGCGATGGTCGAATCCTCGGTCTCGCCCGAACGGTGCGACATGACGGCGGTGTAGGCAGCCTTGTGCGCGGTCTCGACCGCGTCGAGCGTCTCGGTCAGCGAGCCGATCTGGTTGACCTTGACCAGGATCGAATTGGCGACGCCCATGCGAATGCCGTCGCGCAGGCGCGCCGTGTTGGTGACGAAGAGATCGTCGCCGACAAGCTGCGTCTTCTTGCCGATCAGGTCGGTCAGATATTTCCAGCCTTCCCAGTCATCCTCGGCAAGGCCGTCCTCGATCGAGATGATCGGGTAGTCGGCGGCGAGCTTGGCGAGGTACTTGGCCTGCGCCTTGGGGTCACGCGTCTTCTTCTCGCCCTCATAGACATAGTTGCCGTCCTTGAAGAACTCGGTCGCGGCGCAATCGAGGCCGAGCGCGATCTCTTCGCCCGGCTTGAATCCGGCCTTCTCGATCGATTCCATGATGAAGTCGAGCGCCACCGGCGCGCTCTTCAGGTTCGGCGCGAAGCCACCCTCGTCGCCGACATTGGTGTTGTGGCCGGCATCCTTCAGCTTCTTTCGCAGCGTGTGGAAGATCTCCGAACCCCAGCGCACGCCTTCGCGCAGCGTCGACGCGCCGACCGGCAGGATCATGAATTCCTGGAAGTCGATCGGATTGTCGGCATGCGCGCCGCCATTGATGATGTTCATCATCGGCACGGGCAGGACATGCGCCTTGGTGCCGCCGACATAGCGATAGAGCGGCAGACCGGCGGCATCGGCCGCGGCCTTCGCCACCGCCAGCGAAACGCCCAGGATGGCGTTGGCGCCGAGCCGGCTCTTGTTGGGCGTGCCGTCAAGCTCGATCATGGTCTGATCGATGTGGATCTGGTTTTCGGCCTCCATGCCGCCGATCGCCTCGAACAGTTCGCCGTTGACAGCTTCGACGGCCTTGAGCACGCCCTTGCCAAGATAGCGGGCGCCGCCGTCGCGAAGCTCGACGGCTTCGTGGGCGCCGGTCGAGGCACCCGACGGCACAGCGGCGCGGCCCATCGAACCGTCTTCGAGAACGACATCGACCTCGACGGTCGGGTTTCCACGGCTGTCCAGGATTTCACGCCCGACAATATCGATGATGGCGGTCATTGCGATGTCCTCGATTGATCTGGAGAAAGGGTCGCGCCCGTCTTAGCCAAAGCGACGCAAAAGGCAATCGGGCCCTGGCCGAATATTGCCGTTCGCTCGATTCACGAAGCGCAAGTTTCCGTCATCATAAGTCATGCCACCAGACGCGCATTCCGGGTTATGGATGTTGTCGCGCGGGGCGAAACAGGAGGAGTTTCGCCATGTTTGAGTTGAGCGGTATCGTCAGTCTGTTCCTGATCGCCGCGGCGTTCCTGACGTCGTGCGACAATCAACAGTCACCGCCAAAGGCCACTGCGCCTTTGCCGGCCTTGCACACTAGCGAGTAGCGTTGCGTTGAATCGAAAAGGGGGGCCGTCGAAACGACCCCCTTTTTCAATTGTGGCGTCAATGCCAATAGGGCCTGACTTTGTAATACTGATAGGATTCGTCGCGCGCGCTCTCGCCATCCGCGCCGGCCAGTTCGTTGATCGAATGGGCAGGCGCTGCCTTCAGCTGTTCCTTGGTGAAGGGCACGACATAGCCGCCCTTATCCTCGTCGTAGTCGAGGCTCGCCCATGGAATGGCATGGTACTTTTCGCTGATGCCGAGAAAGCCGCCAAACCCGATCACAGCGAACATGATGCCGTTCGACGTCTTGTCGAGCATGACGTCCTCGATGCTGCCGATGCTGTCGCCTTGGGTGTTGTAGACGCTGGTGCCGATCACCCGCGAAGCGGCAATGGCTTCGGTGTGGCCTGTCTGGGTTGTCATAATCATACTCCTCGTTGTCGTTGAACTCTGCCTGACAATGAGGGGCGTCGGCGAAAGTTCCCGACTTTTTTGGCGGCTGCCTGATCACTCCGCGAGGATGAAAGTCACCTTCATGTTGACGCGATAGGCCGCGATCTTGCCGTCCTCGACAACGATCTTCTGGTCCTGAATCCAAGCGCCCTCGACGTTCTTCAGGGTCTTCGAGGCGCGCGCAATTCCCTGCTCGATGGCGTCCTGAAAGCTCTTGCTGGACGACGAGGTGATTTCGGTGACGCGGGCTACGGACATGGCTTCCTCCTGCCAAACGCTTATTTGCCGGACAAGCGTACAACTGGGGCTTGTTTGCTACAAGACGTTGGCTTTTCAGCCCTTTGCAATCCTGTCGAAGGCCATCAGCCGTTCCAGAAGTGCCGGCATGTCTTTCAGCGGCAGCATATTCGGGCCGTCGGACGAGGTCGAATTGTCAGGGTCCTGGTGGGTCTCGATAAAGACGCCGGCAACGCCTACGGCAACGGCCGCGCGGGCCAGCGTCTCGACAAAGCGGCGCTCGCCGCCAGACGACCCGCCCTGGCCGCCCGGCTGCTGCACCGAATGGGTGGCGTCGAAGATCACCGGGGCGCCGATCTCGGCCATGACAGGCAGAGCGCGCATATCCGACACCAGCGTGTTGTAGCCGAAAGAAGCGCCGCGCTCGGTGGTCAGCACATTGGCATTGCCCGAACCGGTGATCTTGGCGACCACGTTCTTCATGTCCCAGGGGGCAAGGAACTGCCCCTTCTTGACATTGATGACCTTGCCCGTCCTTGCGGCGGCGACCAGCATATCTGTCTGGCGCGACAGGAAAGCCGGTATCTGCAGCACATCGACATGCGGCGCAACGATCGCGCACTGTTCCTCGGTGTGAACATCGGTCAGCACGGGAAGCGAGAATTCCTTGCGCAATTCGTCGAAGACCGGAAGTGCGGCGTCCATCCCGGCGCCTCGCGTCGCCGACAGCGAAGTGCGGTTGGCCTTGTCGTAGCTCGTCTTGTAGACGAGGCCGATGCCGAGCCTGCCGGTCAGTTCCTTCAGCGTACCGGCCATGTCGAAGGCGTGCTGGCGCGATTCGAACTGGCATGGACCGGCGATCAGCGCCAGGGGTGCCGCATTGTCGAAGACGACATTGCCGACGGTTACCGACGGATTGGGCGCCAGGGGGTTGTTCATTGGATCTCCCGAAAGATGAAAGCCGCGCCCTGCCCGGATGCCGGCCGCACGATGATGTCATTGCCCGACATATCGTGCTGGATGGCATTGGCCGCAAGCAGGCTTGCGGCGGCGCCAATGTCACGGATCGAAAATATCACGGCCGCGAAGCGCAATTCCGATGGCACCCCGGCCGGTATTCCAAAGCGCGCCGTGAAAGAGGCGGCGTCCAGCACGGTCAAGACCACATTCGGCAGATGAAAAGCGCCGCCTTGCGCATCGGCGGACGGGTCGTTGACCGCCACTGAAATCAGCCGGTGCTGCTCGGCGGGAGCGCCGCTGATTGCAATCACCTCGACAATTCCGTCGACGCCATTGGGGTGAGCCTGCAATGCTGCACGGTCCACTTTCGGCGCATTGATGCGCTGGCAGGCAAAAAGAAATGCGTCCGTTTGGCCATAAGCCGCAACAAAGGCGAGTTTGAACGACGCCGTATCGCTTTTCCCCGCCGTGTCGGTGAAGGTTCGCGAGAAGCTCAGCGTGTCTCCCGCCGACAGGCCGGCTTCGACATAGCGTTCATGGTCGCCGTCGGCATTGTCCGTGCCAAGAACCACCGCGGAAAATCCCTCATCGCCACGACTTTCGCGATAAAGGCAGTCGCGCGCGACAAAGACATTGCCCTCGGCGCAGGCCCTCGCCGCCGCTTGCCGATCACCGATCGCGAGCGGCTCCAGATAGGTGCCGTCGGCGAAGAAGACACAGCAATTTTCCGTACCGAACGGATGGATGCCTGCCGGCGCAACGACGAAGCCAAGTGCGTTGAGCCGGGCGCGCGCCGCATCGAGGCTCTGCGTCGGCAGAACCAGATGATCGAGCGGATGAATGCCTGATGAGGTCATGGAAGCGCGATGTGCATCATTCGGAAGATCGGTTCAAGACTTGATCGCCGGCGGCGGCATCGCGTGGACTTTGCCTTTGGCGTCGCGCTAACCGAATTGAGGGCCTGGCGGAAGGCCAATAACCTTCCCGGCGGCCTTCACGTGCTGCCCGGCTACTTCATGGGCGCCGCGAACGGCACCTTCTGGAGCAAGCGCTGGATCAGCTTCCGGCCACGACATCGGCGGAATAGCGCAGTTCGCGCATTGGTTTGACCTTGCTGGTGGTCTGCGCATAGAGCGGGTGCGCCTTGTAGGCGGCCAGCGCCGCATCATCGGCGAATTCCGCGTAGACGACGACATCGACTTCATCCGACAGCGGGTCGACCTTGGTGTTCAACGTGACCTCGAAGAGGCTGGAATGAGGAATATCGCCAAGCGCCAGCAGGCCGGTGCGAACTGCTTCCACATCTTCCTTGCGCCGTGCGCTGAAGAAAACGATATGCCGGATCAATCCCGCCTCCTCGATCTGAATGTCGGGGTCTTTTGTGACGGCGGTCTCTTCGCGTCAACCGGCCATGGCGCCACGCGTCCTTGCGACGCGCCTCGATCGAGGCTGGACCTCAGCTGCCCAATTTGAAGGGGATGTCTAGGTCTTGCCGGTGACGTAGCGGACCGCATGGGAAACCTCCCTGACCGTGACGTCGAGATACCGGCCCTGATTGTAGAGGCCGTCCCAGATCAGGAAGAACGCGATGGCGGCAATGACAATTACATAACGCATGGCTAAAGCTATCGCACCAGCGCTGCTGCTGCCATAGGGGTTTTTGATTTCGGGCTGCGGCAACCTTACACGAGGCGTCGGATGCCGGCGCCGCGTGGCACAGTTCAGCTCTCGGCATGCCTCTTGAAGTTCCCCCTCATGACGTGGAAGATTGTGGCAGGCATTCACTGGAAGCGCTGAAGCTCTGGCTAAAGGGGTGTGCGCTTTGTTCGAGCCCGCCTGTAGCCGGATCCGCAAGCTGCCGGTCGAGGCAAGGCGTTCGAACCCGGCGGATGATCCAAGAGAACCGTGGCTCGGCAATTGCACCGACACCACGGAGATCCAGGGGCATGGAATGGGACACGGGGAACATCACGGCATAGCGCCGGGCGACGCGGTCAGGCTCGATGAATTCAACTTCGCCGAGATCGTCAAGGGACTGCCGGCCAAGGCGCGCATGGTACTGTCGGCGGCCATGAACCTGCCGCGCGGTTCGCTGAAGGTCAGAATGCCGGACGGCCGCGCCGTTCTCGTCGGCGGCAAGGCGCCGGGTCCCGACGCCGAACTCGTGCTCAAGAACTGGCGCCTGCCGGGCCGCGCCTTTTCCGGTGGCACGATCGGCGTTGCCGAATCCTATATGGACGGCGATTGGGAAAGCCCTGACGTCACCAGCTTCCTCGAACTGTTCGTGGTCAATTCGGCGATTGGCGAACGCGTCGCGGGCGGCGCCAGCTGGCTCATCAACACGGTCCAGCGCATCCGCCACTGGTTCAACGAGAACACACGCACGGGGTCGAAGCGCAATATTTCGGCGCATTACGATCTCGGCAACGCCTTCTACAATGAATGGCTCGACCCGAGCATGACCTATTCCTCGGCGCTTTATGCCAATGGCGCCGATGATCTCGAGAGCGCCCAGGCCGCCAAGTACCGGGCGCTGGCCAGGGATACGGGCATCGGCGGAAAGGATCATGTGCTGGAGATAGGCTGCGGCTGGGGCGGCTTTGCCGAATTCGCGGCACGCGAAATCGGCTGCCGGGTTACCGGATTGACCATCAGCCGCGAGCAGCACGACTTCGCCAAGGCGCGCATCGCCAGGGCCGGGCTCACCGACAAGGTCGACATCAAGTTGCAGGATTACCGCGACGAAACCGACACTTACGATCGCATCGCCTCGATCGAGATGTTCGAAGCGGTCGGCGAGAAATACTGGCCGGTATTCTTCTCCAAGATGAAGACCTGCCTGAAGCCCGGCGGCACCGCGGGTCTCCAGATCATCACCATCAACGAAGCCGCCTACGACACCTATCGCGCCAGGCCGGATTTCATCCAGCGCTACGTCTTCCCGGGCGGCATGCTGCCAACGCCGTCCATCTTGAAGTCGCTTGGCGCCGCGCATGGCCTTGCCCATCTACGCGAGCACGTTTTCCCCGAGGACTATGCCCGCACGCTTGCAGAATGGCGCCAGCGCTTCCGGGAGTCGTGGGAGAAGATCGTGCCGCTCGGCTTCGACGATCGTTTCAAGAAGCTATGGGAATTCTACCTGCATTACTGCGAGGCCGGTTTCCGCACCAGCTATATCGACGTGCGCCAGGTGGTCTACAAGGCGTAGGCTGGGCACGCACGTCGACTTCCTTGCCAGCGGCATCGGCATGATCTCGGCATCACCCTGTGAAGCATTGGCCGCGTGGCCGACTGGGGCTTGGGGATGCGACCAAATCTGACCGCCTCCGGCTTTGACGACCGGATCAGAGAAGGATGCGGTATCTGGCAAAACCCGCTTCACCCTCGCCGGCCGGCTCGATCTTCAGCGACTTCACATCGGCAATGAAGTCCTTTGCCTTGACACCCGTTTCGAAGACGACACTGGTTCCCGGCAACGGCGCGAACGACCAGTTGCCATCCGCCGAGGGGTTGATGGTGCCTTGGCTGACGACGTAGCGGACGATGACGTCGCGGTTGGTGTCCGGCGCCTCGTAGATGATCTTCGAGGCATTGATGTCGGGAAAATTGCCGCCGCCGCCGGCACGGTAGTTGTTGGTCGCAACGACGAATTTCGCGGCTGGATCAATTGGCTTGCCGTCGAATTTCAGGTCGACAATGCGATTGGAACCGGCATTGGCGACGCCGCCCTTGGCATCGTATTTCGGCGGCTGCGACAGGTCGATCCTGTAGCTGACGCCGTCGATCACGTCGAAATTGTAGGATGGGAATTCGGTGTCGATCAGCGGCTGGTCGGCCTTCCCTGGCTCGATCTTCTTGAAGATGCCGGCCGACATCTCCAGCCATTCCTTCACTTGCGCACCCGTGATCTCAACCGCGCGAACCGTGTTCGGATAGAGATAGAGGTCGGCGACGTTCTTGATTGCGATATCGCCCACCGGCACGTCGGTGTAGTAGTCGGCGCCGCTGCGCCCGCCGGCCTTGAAGGGCGCCGCCGCCGACAACATCGGCACGTCCTTCCACTGGGTGCTCTTCAGGATATCCTTGAGATACCAGCTCTGCGCCTGGTTGACGATTTGCACCGACGGATCATCGGCGACCAGCGCGAAATAGGAATAGAGTGGAGCCGAGGTCTTGCCGACAGGGCGGCGCACATAGGCGAGCGTCGCCTCGTGGTCCTGCTCGAGAGCGGCAATGATGCGCTTGTCGTCCGGGACAGTCGGCTTGTTCTTGTTGTCGACCCGCTCGAAGATCGGCCGTGCCTCCGACGTCGCCGAGACCACTTTCCACTTCGACCCGTCGCGTTCCAGCATCAGGTCGATCAGGCCCATATGCGAGCCCCAGAAACCGCCCATGACGGCGGGCTTGCCCTGCAGCGTCCCCTTCTGTGCGTCAACGCCCTCGAGCGCCTGGAAATCCTTCTTGCCGGGGAAGACCAGGTGCTGGTGGCCGGTGAAGACCGCGTCGATGCCTTCGACACCGGCGACGAAGAACGAGGCGTTCTCCATCATGTCGCCCTGCTTGACGTCGATGCCGGAATGCGAGAGCGCGATGACGATATCGGCGCCCTCCTCCTTCATCTGCGGCACCCAGGCCTTCGCCGCCTCGACGATGTCGCGCGTCTTGACGTTGCCTTCGAGATTCTTGAGGTCCCAGACCATGATCTGCGGCGGTACGAAGCCGATGATGCCGATCCTGATCGGCTGCTCCGCGCCTGACCCGTCCTTGATCTTCTTGTCCAGGATTATGTAGGGCTTGAGGTAGAGCTTGTCGTCGCGTGGGTTGGCGGCAAGCACGGTGCCTCGGATCAGATTGGCGCAGACAAACGGGAAATTGGCGCCGGCCAGCACCTTGTCCAGAAAGGACAGACCGTAGTTGAACTCGTGGTTGCCAAGTGTCGAGCACTCGTAGCCAAGCAGGTTCATGCCTTTCATGATCGGATGGAGATCGCCCTCCTTCAGGCCCTTCTCATAGGCGATGTAGTCGCCCATCGGGTTGCCCTGCAAAAGGTCGCCATTGTCGATCAGCATCGAATTGGCGGCTTCCTTGCGCACCGCATCGATCAGCGACGCCGTGCGCGACAGGCCCATCGTGTCATTGGCTTTGTCGGCGTAGTAATCATAGGGCAGCACGTTCACATGGATATCGGTGGTTTCCATGATTCTCAGATGCGCCTGGTTGGCCTGCGCACGGGCGGAGAAGGGATGAAGCATGATCAGCGCCCCTGTGGCGGCGGCCCCGGCAAGGAGACCACGGCGAGAGACGGGATGGAGCAGTTGCGACATGTTTTCTCCTTCTTCGACGACCTGACAAGCCCTGCCCCGAAGCGAACTTCGCGCTGAAATGGGCTCAAGTCCACTCAAGAAGTCGCGCGCATCGGCACACCAATCCATCAGCTACAGATGACGGCCGGATGAAAAGCGCGGTGAAGAAAGTCAGCTCTTGTCGTCGTCGCCCTGGGTGATCAGCCGGGCGCTGCGCTGGCCTGTGACGTATATCCATAGCCAGCTCAGCGAAACGGCGAGCCGGTTGCGGAAACCGATCAGGAAATAGATATGGGCGATGCCCCACAGGCACCAGGCGAGCCAGCCGGTCAGCTTGATCCAGCCGAAATCGATCGCGGCGGCGCGCTTGCCAATCGTCGCCAGATCACCGGTATGCTTGTAGTGGAAAGGCCGCGGGCTCGTATCGCCGGCAAGCCTGGCCTTGATGGTCGCGGCAACATGCCGTCCCTCCTGCTTGGCGGAAGGCGCCACGCCGGGCACCGGCCGTCCGTCGGGCCGCAGCACAAGTGCTGCGTCGCCGATGACAAAAATTTCCGGGCTTCCGGGCACGCTGAGATCAGGCTCGACCAATACCCTGCCGGCCCGGTCCGCCTTCGCTCGCAGCCATTCGGCGGCTGGCGAAGCGGCAACCCCGGCTGCCCACAGGATCGTGCGGGCCGGCAGAACCGTGTCGCCAAAAACCACGCCTTCGGCATCGCAGCGCGTAACGGCCCGGCCGAGCTCGACCACAACACCAAGCCGTTCCAGCGCCTTCCCGGCATAATCGGAGAGCTTCGGCGCGAAATTGGCCAGAATGCGGTCGCCGGCCTCGATCAGCACCACGCGCGTCTGGCGCGTATCGATGTTGCGGAATTCGCCGCGCAGCGTGTCATGCGCCAGTTCGGCAATGGTTCCGGCGAGTTCGACGCCGGTCGGCCCGCCGCCGACGATGGCAATGGTCAGCAGCGCCTGGCGCCTTGCGGGGTCGGGTTCCCGCTCCGCCTGCTCGAAGGCCAGCAGGATGCGGCGCCGAATGGTGGTGGCGTCCTCCAACGTCTTCAGGCCCGGCGCGAAAGGCTCCCATTCGTCATGGCCGAAATAGGCATGGCGTGCCCCGGTGGCGAGCACCAGCGTATCGTAAGTGACGGCGCTGCCGTCCTCCAGCAAAACACGTCTGCCGGTCCGGTCGACCCCCGTGACATTGGCCAGCAGCGTGGTCGCATCCTTGCGCTTGCGCAGGAGATGGCGGATCGGCCAGGCCACCTCCGAGGTCGCCAGCGCCGTGGTTGCCACCTGATAGAGCAGCGGCTGGAATAGATGATGGTTGCGCTTGTCGATCATGGTGATGCGCACCGGCGCGCCAGCCAGAGCGCGGGTGAATTCGAGGCCGCCGAACCCGGCACCGACGACGACGACATGATGTCTCGCATCGCTCATTTCATTCACCCTTGATGGGCAAGATTGCCTGCCTAGATGTAAGTGGTTTTGTGCAATGCAACAATGGCAGGACAGCGCGCGAGACTCGTCGTTTCATGTCGTGAATGCACATGTTGTATCGTATCGCGAGGTATAGCGTCATCGAACACGAGATGAGGTGAAGCATGGCTAAAGATCATGACGAACAGGGTCCGGCACATTATGCCTCGCCGCCCTGCTTCATGCATGAACTCGATCCCGCGTTCCAAGCACCGCTCAGCGACTGGACCGACGTCAGACGCTGGCGCAAGGCCGAGCGTGAACGCCTGATCGCGGCACGCCTTGCCGTTTCCGCCGATGCGCGAACGGCAATGTCGCAACGCATCGCGGAAGGCCTCGACGCCGTGATCGGTGGCATGGCAGGCCTGATAATCAGCCTCTACTGGCCGTTTCGCGGCGAGCCGGATTTGCGGCCATGGATGGCGTCGATCAACGCGCACGGCGGCCGCACCGCGTTGCCCGTCGTCGTCGAAAAGGGTCAGCCGTTGATCTTTCGCGCCTACAAACCGGGCGACCGCCTGGAAAAAGGTGTCTGGAACATCCCGATCCCGGCCGAAGGCGATCCGGTGCTGCCGGACATCGTCATCTCACCCATTGTCGGCATTGATCCCGCAAGCTATCGGCTGGGCTATGGCGGCGGCTTCTACGACCGCACGCTGGCCGCCATGTCGTTCAAGCCATTGGTCATCGGCGTCGGCTACGAATTGCAGCGCATCGCCACCATCTATCCGCAGTGGCACGACATCCCCATGGACCGGATCGTGACGGAGGCTGCCACGGCGTAAGTTGGAGCCCGTTTCGAAGCTCGTTCATGTGAGTCATATCGAGGTGTTTTCGAGAACCGGAGCGCAGCGGACATTTGGGTCCATGAGCACCGGAAGCGCAGAAAACGCCTTCAGATGGCCATAGGAACGAGGTATCGGTGGGGCTCTAGGCCATTTCCGGCTTCAGCCCCATGGCCGTCCGGTCGACGATTTCGCGCAAGGCGAAGGACGAATTGATCTTCGTTACATGCGGCATCGCCGACAGCCATTCCTTGTGAATGCGCTCGTAGTCGACGAGATCCTTGGCCGCGACCCTCAGGATATAGTCGTACTCGCCCGACATCAGGTGGCACGACAGCACATTCGGACAGCGTTTGATCGCCGCCTCGAAATCCGACAGCGTCTTCTCGAACTGGCCGGACAGGGATATGTGGACGATTGCCGTCATCTGGTGGCCAAGGGCTGCGTTGGAAAGCCGGGCGTGATAACCGCGGATGGTTCCGGATTTCTCCAGATTGTCGAGCCGACGCGAGCAGGCCGACTGCGACAGGCCGACCTTTTCGGCAAGGGCCGCGTTCGGCATCCGGCCATCCTTCTGCAATGTCTCCAGAATGGCGATATCAATCCTGTCGAGCGGCATTCTTCGTTATTCCTGCGAATGTCGATGCATTTTGCGCAACGATTATCGAAGGACGCGCTCTCCTGCAAGCGCATTCGCAAACACCTGCGCGCCGATTCATGGTTCACTGAAGCAATACAGGGAGTGAGCCCCAGAGGGCCCGGATCAGGAGAAGAAAATGCGCGTCGGATGCCCCAAGGAAATCAAGAATCACGAATACCGTGTCGGCCTCACGCCGGGCTCGGTCCGCGAATATGTCGCCCATGGCCATGAAGTATTGGTCGAAGCCGGCGCAGGCGCCGGCATCGGCGCCGATGACAACGCCTATCGCGCCGCCGGCGCCACCATTGCCAAGACGGCAGCCGACGTGTTCGCCAAGTCGGACATGATCGTCAAGGTCAAGGAGCCGCAGCCCAATGAATGGGCGCAGCTGCGCGAAGGCCAGATCCTGTACACCTATCTCCACCTGGCCCCGGATCCGGAGCAGACCAAGGGCCTGCTCGCTTCGGGCGTGACGGCAATCGCTTACGAAACCGTGACCGACGATCGTGGCGGGCTGCCGCTGCTGGCGCCGATGTCGGAAGTCGCCGGCCGCCTGTCGATCCAGGCCGGCGCCACGGCGTTGCAGAAGGCCAATGGCGGCCGCGGCGTGCTGCTTGGCGGCGTACCCGGCGTGCTGCCAGGCAAGGTCACCGTGCTCGGCGGTGGCGTCGTTGGCCTCCACGCGGCCCGCATGGCCGCCGGCCTTGGCGCCGACGTGACCATCATCGACCGCTCGATCCCGCGGCTGCGCCAGCTCGACGACCTCTTCGCCGGCCGGGTCCACACCCGTTACTCGACCGTCGAGGCGCTCGAGGAAGAATGCTTCTCGGCCGACATCGTCGTCGGCGCCGTGCTCATCCCGGGCGCTGCCGCACCGAAGCTCGTCACCCGCGAAATGCTGTCCGGCATGAAGAAGGGCTCGGTATTGGTCGATGTCGCCATCGACCAGGGCGGATGCTTCGAGACCTCGCACGCGACCACCCATGCCGAGCCGACCTACGAAGTCGACGGCGTCATCCACTACTGCGTCGCCAACATGCCAGGTGCCGTGCCGGTCACTTCGGCCCATGCGCTGAACAACGCGACGCTGCATTACGGCCTACAGCTCGCCGACAAGGGCCTGAAGGCCCTGGTCGACGACCATCACCTGCGCAACGGTCTCAACGTCCACAAGGGCAAGATCACCAACCGCGCGGTCGCCGAAGCGCTCGGCTATGAACTGGTCGAGCCGAAAGCAGTGCTGGCGGCCTAATACACCCAGAAAAAGTCAACTTATACTCTTGCGCGCCGGTTTGCTCCGGCGGGCTTTTTCTTTGGCGATGATGCGCCAAATCTGCTTCCCAGAAGATCCATTGAAGCACGTGCCGTGAGGGCACTTCGCCCCCCATTGTTGCATTTTTGTCATACCTGTATTGGCCATCTCCCTGCTAGAAACATCTTGGGCTTATTGATTAGGGGTACGGGCTATGTTTGTTCGCGTTTCAGCGAAATCTATTCTTCTCGGTGCGGTTTCGGCGGCTGCACTTATGTCAGCCGCGCATGCGGCCGACGTCGTGCAGCCGGTGGAAGCATCCGGTTTTAACTGGAGCGGAGCTTATGTCGGCATCGGTGGCGGGTTCGGCGCAAACGTGCACAAGTTCAGTGTCGCTCCAGTGTTCGACCTCAACGGCGTCGGTGGGAATGGCGTATTCGGTGAGCTGACCGCTGGCTACGACTATATGGTCAACGAACGCTTCCTCCTCGGCGGCTTTATCGATGCCAATTTCGGGAATATCGGCCCGTCGATCAGCGTCCCAGGCGCCGACATCGACCTGACCAATTCTTACGGTTTCGACGTCGGCCTGCGCGCTGGCTATCTGCTCAACCCCAGCACGCTCGGCTACGTGCTCGGCGGTTACAGCTGGCAGCATTTCAAGCTTGATGGATCGGGCGGTGCTGATGGGTTGAACTTTACAGAAAACCGCAGCGGCTACGTGCTCGGCGTCGGCGTGGAAACCGTGCTGCGCGGCAACTGGACGCTGAAGACCGAATACCGGTACGCGAACTTTGGCGACAAGTCGCTGATCGATCTGGGTGGCGCTTCGTTGAACGGGGAACCGTCCTCCCACACCTTCCATATCGCCGCGAACTATCGCTTCGGTGCGCAGAACGGTGGCGGCGCTTCATTTGCTGCCCCGGCCTACAACTGGACCGGTTTCTATGCGGGTGGCGCGCTCGGAGCCGGCACGGCGGTCCACGACTTGGGCGTCGACCTTGGTGGCGGCACTCTCGATGTCAACGGCTTTGGCAGCGAAGGCGTGTTTGGCGAGTTGAGCGCGGGCTACGACTACGATTTCGGCACTTGGGTCGCCGGCGTGCAAATCGACGGTCGCTATTCTGGAATTCGATCGAAACTCGACATTTTCGGCACTTCCGTCAAACTCGATTCCGACTACGGCTTCGATGCTTTGGCCCGCGTCGGCGCCAAGGTCAACGAGTCGACCTTGGCCTACGTAATCGGCGGCTACAGCTACCAGCATTTCGACCTCAAGGCATCAGATCCGATCGGCGACATCATCGATTGGGGCAAGAGCGGCTTCACGATCGGTGGCGGCCTGGAAACCGCAGTCACCAGCAACATGACCGTCGGTCTCGAATACCGTTACTCGCAGTTTGGCAAGAAGGATTTCTCGTCCGAATTCGGTGCACCGGATGGCACGCTGACCGACAAGGCCTCGTTCCAGACCGTTCGCATCGGCGCGAAGTACAAGTTCAACTAAGCCCCTCCAGGCAAACAGTCGAAGCCCGTCGGCATGCCGGCGGGCTTTTCTTTGCGGCGATGACTTGGGCTGAACGCAGGCAACAAAAAAGCGGAGCCAAGGCCCCGCTTCCTCGATATCGAGATTGCCGCCGGTTCATCCGCGGTCGGCCAATCGATCGAAAATCTCTTTCTAGCGCGTCCATGCGACAGCAGTGCGACAGAAGCTTTCTGCCGCCAATCCCTGGACCTCATGCGCGCTCTATGCGGCACTGGTAACAATTGTTGCGCGCCGAGCGGACATGCACATAGGCAATGTCTTCACGCTCGAACAAGGTTTCTGCCCGCGTCACAATAGCGTCGGTTGGAATGATGCCGCCGCTGCCGTAGACGATACGATCATCGCTGCCATAGCCGCGCACGATATAGTCCGGGCTGTCGAGAATCTCCGGCGGTAGCCTAGCCCCGACGGCACGCTCGCATTCCTGGGCATGCAGGAAGATCGGCCCCGTTTCGGCATAGGGCTGAGGGTTCGGAAACGGCCGGTAGGCGAGGATGAGGTAGACATCGCCGGCGGCGATATTCCTGAGGCAATGCCGACAAGGCATGCCGTCACCGTCAGAGATTTTCCGCTCGGGCGTCCGGCCATAGGCATCGGGGCCGCCACGCTGCAGGGCCCTTACATTTTCTGTGGGCAGTGCTGTGAACTGGATGGTCATGGCAAGATCTCCGGTGCTGTCGACCGGAAATTACGCGCTCGCGACAGGGCTTCCCACCCGATTCCCGCCAAGTGTCCGGGAGCCGATCCGACGTGGGGATCGGTCCCCGTCGACCCTCGATAGGGATCACCAGCATCGTCAAACTTAAGCCGCCTTGACGAAATCGTCGAAGCAGCGGTCAGATTCCAGCTGGAGTTACGGCCGCATCACGCTGGCCGAGCGCTCGGCAAAAGGCAAGGGATGCACGACTTCCTTCTTCTGTGCGACCGGCTTGAAACCGAGCTTCTGGTAGAGCGGCAGGGCTGCGGGGTGGTCGAGCGTGCAGGTCTGCACCGTCACCCTTTTCGGCCCATACGACCATGCTGCCGCGATCGCCGAGCCAAGGAACCAGCGGCCGATGCCTTGCCCGGTGGCGTGTTCCATCATGCCAAAATAAGCGAGTTCGACTTCCTCCGGCAGATGCGGCTTGAGGTCGAAGAAGCCTGCCGGCGAACCGTCGAGGTAGAGCACCCTGATGTCGCGATCCTCGCGGTGGATTCCGGCCGACAGCTCATCATCATTCAGCCTCAGAACATTCACCCAGTGCCATTTGCGCCCCACCCGGTCCATCAGGTAGCGGTAGAAATGCAAGGGTATGTCCCTGGTCTTCAGCAATGCGACCTGGCGGTTGTAGGGCACTGGTGGCGAGGCGGCGGGTGGAGCATGCATTTCGAGAAAAGTCACCGTGACTTCAATATCCTGCAGCACGCCGTTTTCCATCAATTCATTCCTTGCCGGCTGGGCCGGTCACGACCGGCGTATCGGACAGCCCGCCCCACTCGGTCCATGAGCCGTCATAAAGCCTGTTGTCGGTATGGCCAAGCGTCTCCAGCGCCAGCGTGACCACCGCGGCGGTGACGCCGGAACCGCAGGATGTAACGACGGGTTTGGACAGGTCGATACCGGCGTCCTCCATCACCTTGCGCAAACGGTCCTTCGGCAGCAGCGTGCCGTTTTCGGAAAGCGCCGAATAGGGGATATTGCGTGCGCCTGGCATGTGACCGGAGCGAATGCCGGCACGGGGCTCGGGCTCGGCGCCGGTAAAGCGGCCGGGCCCGCGGGCGTCGGCAATCTGGCTTGCCTTCCTATCGACGACCCGGCGCATGTCGGCCAGACCGATGACGCGACCGGCGTCGAAATCGGCATGAAAGACGCTTGGCGCGATCTTGGTCGGCTCGGCCGTTACCGGCCGGCCGGACGCCTTCCAGCCGTCGAAGCCGCCGTCCAGAATATAGGTCTGGAAAACGCCCATGATGCGGAACATCCACCATGCCCGGGGTGCGGAGAAGAAACCCGGGCCATCATAGACGACGATGGTGTCATCGGCCGAAACGCCCATCGCGCCGACATACTGGGCAAAATGCCGCGGCGACGCGAGCGTATGCGGCAAGGCGGCGTCTGGATCCGAAACGGCATCCTGGTCCAGGAAACGGGCGCCTGGAATATGGGCTGCATCATACTCGGCGCGCGCGTCACGTTTTTGTGCCGGCAGGTACCAGGAGGCGTCTATGATCGTCAGGCCCGGCTGACCCAGGCGCTCCTGCAGCCAGTCCGCATCGACGGTGAAAGGACTGTCTTCGGCCATTTTGTTTCTCTCTATTCCGGTTCAGGCAAAGTTTGTCGTATCAGGCCGCCGGCATCGGACCAAAGCGGATGCGGAAGCGCCTGTTCTCCCGACCTTTCTTCTCGATCTTGCCGATGTGGATTTCGCCGATTTCGCCGGTGCTCTTCACATGGGTGCCGCCGCACGGTTGGCTGTCCACCGAGGCGCTTTCGCCGATGCAGACCAGGCGGATCTTGCCCGTGCCAACAGGCGGTCGGACATTCTTGGATTTCACCAGGCCGGGATTGGCGGCCAATTCGTCGTCGCTGATCAGCCTGGTGAAGATGGGATGATCAGCCCGCACAAGGTCCATCATGCCGGCAGTCACATCTTCCTTGGTGAAGGTGGCGTCCGGAATGTCGAAATCGACACGGCTGTCATCCTCGGAAACCGCCGCACCGGTGATCGGGAACGGACAGACGACGGTGAGCAGATGGCAGGCAGCGTGCATGCGCATCAGGAGGTGTCGGCGCTCCCAGTCGATGGCAAGTTTCACCCGCTCGCCAACCCCCGGCATTGCCTGCTCCGGCCCCGGTACGTGGATGATCTCATCCTTGGTCTCACCCGTGATGGTGGCGGCAACTGTGATGCGGCTACCATCGGCGCGTTCGAGATAACCGGAATCGCCCGGTTGACCGCCCGAGGTGGCATAAAAGATGGTCCGGTCGAGGATGATGCCGCCGCGCTCATTGATGGCGACGACCGTGGCGTCAGCCGTCCTGAGATAGGCGTCGTCGCGAAACAGCGCTTCCGTCCTGTGCGCCATCACGCGACCTTTTCGAACGGCACCGAAATCTTGCTCTGCAGTTCCATCCAGCCCGGCACCGGCAGCTTCTTGTCGCGCAGGAATTCGGGATTGAACAGCTTCGACTGGTAGCGCGTGCCGTAGTCACAGAGGATCGTCACGATGGTGTGGCCCGGGCCCAAATCCCTGGCCAGCCGCATCGCACCGGCAATGTTGATGCCGGTCGAGCCGCCGACGCACAAGCCTTCCTCCTGGATTAGGTCGAAGACGATCGGCAGCGCATCCTCATCCTTGATCTGGTAGGAGAAGTCAGGCGCGAAGCCTTCGAGATTGGCGGTGATGCGCCCCTGCCCGATGCCTTCGGTGATCGAACTGCCTTCGGACTTTAATTCGCCGCTGGTGTAGAAACTGTAGAGGGCGGCGCCGAGAGGGTCGGCGAGCGCAATCTTGACGGTCTTGTTCTTGGCCCTCAGTCCGAGCCCGACACCGGCCAGCGTACCGCCCGACCCCACCGCCGAGACAAAACCGTCGACCTTGCCGCCGGTCTGGGCCCAGATTTCCTCGGCCGTGGTGCGGATATGGCCATCGCGGTTGGCGACATTGTCGAACTGGTTGGCCCAAATGGCGCCGTTCGGCTCGCTCCTCGCCATCTGCTCGGCCAGCCGCCCCGACAGCTTCACGTAGTTGTTGGGGTTCTTGTAAGGCACGGCGGGCACTTCGATCAGTTCGGCGCCGAGCAGCCTGATCGTGTCCTTCTTTTCCTGGCTCTGCGTATCGGGAATGACGATGACGGTGCGATAGCCGAGCGCCTTGGCGACGAGCGTCAACCCGATACCGGTGTTGCCGGCCGTTCCCTCGACGATGACACCGCCCGGCTTCAAGAGGCCGCGTTGTTCGGCGTCGCGGATGATGAACAGGCCGGCGCGATCCTTGACCGACTGGCCCGGATTCATGAACTCGGCCTTGCCCAGGATCTCGCAGCCGGTCTCTTCGGAAGCTTTGTTGAGGCGGATCAGAGGCGTGTTGCCGATCGCGTCGATCACAGAACGGGGCATTCAGGATTCCTTGTGTACGTGCGCCGAAACCCTAGAAACCCAACGCTGCGGTTTCAAGGCAAGAATTCGTCTGGTCCAGTCGCATTTCCGGCGCTGCGGTGTATGGATGTCGCTGGGGACCGGATGGACACAGGACAGTTCATTTGCACCCGGCGTCGAGAAGCACTCTTTTCATTCGATTTCCTCGCCGCTAGAGCAAGGCACCAACAACTCGGCAGGGCGCAGCATGACACTCTATCGGGCCGATCCGAAACACGGCGTCGCCTGGGTCACGGGCGGCAGCAGCGGTATCGGCCGCTCGCTGGCCAGGGATCTGGCGTCACAAGGCTATGCCGTGGCGGTGACAGCACTGGACGACGATCCGATCGACACGCTCATCGTCGAGACCGCGCAGATGCCGGGCAAGGTCGTGTCCTTTCCCTGCGACGTCACCGACGAGTTGCGCATGGCAAGAACGGTCGCCGCGATCGAGAAGGACCTCGGGCCGATTGTGCTCGCCATATTCAATGCTGGAAATTACATCGCGACACCCGGAGAGTCCCTCGTTGTCCGCGACTTCCGCCGCTCCTTCGAGGTCAACTATTTCGGTATCATCAATGGGCTGGTGCCTGTCGTCGAGTATATGCGGGTGCGCGCGCGTGGCCATGTCGTCCTGGTCGGCTCGGTGACCGCCTATTTCGGCTGGCCGACCACGGCCGCCTATGGCGGCACCAAGGCGGCGATCAACATCCTGGCCGAGTCGCTGAAATATGATTTCGACAAGATGAACATCCGCGTCCAGGTGATAAACCCCGGTTTCGTCGACACGCCATTGACCGAAAAGAACATGCTGCCGATGCCGGGCCTGATGCCGGTCGGCCGCGCGACGCGCCGCATGGTGAAGGGAATCAAGTCCGGCCGCTTCGAAGTCACCTTCCCGTACCGGACGAGCTGGCCGCTGAAATTTCTCGGCATGCTGCCAAGGCCGCTATGCAGATGGGTGATCACCCTGACGACCAGTTGGAAGGCACGGCCGCTGCATTACGAGCGCAAACCGCCCAACCAATAGATGCCCACAGGATTGGTGGCATGGCTGCCTGAACGGCCGTTGCCTGTTCATGGCCATAGTTTGAATATTGTTGCGTGGAGTCTGCGATGGGGCGACGGATCGTGCTTGCTGTGCTGGGCCTGATCGCCGTCCTTGCACTGGCCTTCCTATTGGGTCCACGCGTACCCGTCGACACCACGATCCGTTTCGATCCTTCCGTCATCGGTGACGACCCACAGGCTTATGTGGCAAAGGTGGAAGCCGCCGTGCCCGGTATCCGCGACGGGCTGGAAAAGGAGATCGTCTGGGCGAACCGGATGGTGCACGCCAAGACGCCGCTGTCGATCGTCTACATCCACGGCTTTTCCGCATCGAAGGGCGAGGTCCGGCCCTTGCCCGACGACGTTGCCGACCAGCTCGACGCCAACCTGTTCTACACCCGCCTCACCGGTCACGGGCAGGACGGCGATGCGATGACGCAAGGCAGCGTCAATGCCTGGATCAACGACTATGAAGAGGCGCTCGCCATCGGCCGGGCGATCGGCGACAAGGTGGTCGTCATCTCGACATCGACCGGCGGCTCGCTGGCGGCCTGGGCCGCAACGCAGCCCGGAGCTTCGGACGGAGTAGCGGCCATTGCATTCATTTCGCCCAATTTCGGCGTGAAGGCATCCGGCGCCGAAATCCTGACCATGCCATGGGGCAAGCAGATCGCCGAACTCGTCGCCGGTAAGGAACGCAGCTTCGTGCCGCGCAACGCGCTGCACGAGAAGTTCTGGACCAGCCGATATCCGATCGCCGCGACAATGCCGATGCAGGCCCTGACCGAGCTTGCCTATGGCGCGCCCGTGGAGAAGGCGACCATCCCGGCTTTGTTCATCTTCTCGGATTTGGACAGAGTGGTGCGGCCCGGCCGGACCCGCGAAATCGCCTCACGCTGGGGTGGAGCGCATGAACTGGTCCCCATCGAAAGCACTGGCGATCCCGACAATCATGTCATCGCCGGCGACGCGTTGTCGCCATCCACCACGGCATTCCTGGCGCAACGGATTGCCGTCTGGATCGCAGCGGTGGCGAAGTAGACTTCAAGACGAAAAGGGCTGATGAAGCATTGCTTCATCAGCCCTTTTCTTCGCTTAGTCAGTCACCAGCCAACCGCCCGGATTGGCCGACCGCCATGAGACGTATCAAGCAGCCCGTGCCGCCGGACGCTTGCCGCCGAAGCGGCGTTTGTTGTTGCCCTTGAAGGGTTTTGCACCTTCCGGCTTACGCTCACCGGCAAACGCCGGCTTGTCGCCGAAGCGCTTCTTGCCGAAGCTGTGGTTCTGCTTCTTTTCGCCGCCCGGCCGCCGGCCGTCGCGACGACCATTACGGTCGCTGCGATCGTTGGCGGGTTCGAAGCGCTCGTTCTTTTCCGCCGGATTGCGTGCCGGATCGGGGCTGCCGAGGTGGTCGGCAACGATTGGCAGCTTGGTGCGGATGATCCGCTCGACCTGACGCAGCTTGCTGTTCTCCGAAGGATCGCAAAGCGTGATCGCGATGCCATCCATGCCGTTGCGGCCGGTGCGGCCGATGCGATGGACGTAGCTTTCGGCCTCGTCCGGCAGATCGAAATTCACGACATGGCTGATGCCGGGCACGTCGATACCGCGCGCCGCGATGTCGGTTGCGACCAGGATGCGTACCGAGCCGTCGCGGAAATCATTCAATGCCTTCTGACGGGCATTCTGCGACTTGTTGCCGTGGATGACGGCGGCCTTGAAGCCGTCGCGCTCTAGGTCCTTGGTCACCCGGTCCGCACCATGCTTGGTGCGCGAAAAGATGATGACGGACTTCATCGCCGCGTCGGCGAGCATCGTCGACAACACCTGGCGCTTCTGCTTGGTGCGGGCGAAGACGACGCCCTGGACGATTTCGGCGGCCGCGGTGCTTTGCGGCGAGACTTCGACACGCACAGGGTTCTTCAAGAGGCCCTTGGCCAGTTCAGCGATCTCGTCCGGCATGGTGGCCGAGAACAGCGCCGTCTGGCGATCGGGTGCGGTCGCCTTGGCAATGCGCTTGACGTCGTTGATGAAGCCCATGTCGAGCATGCGATCGCCCTCGTCGAGCACCAGCCATTTGGTGTCGGAGAGGATGAGGTCGCCCTCACGCACCAGATCGGTCAACCGGCCGGGCGTGGCGATGAGGATATCAACGCCGGGAGCAACCTTCTTCACCTGGCTGAAGCGCGAGACGCCGCCCAGCACGAGCGCCGTCGAAACATGCGCGCCCTTGGCGAGGATCTTGATGGTGTCCTCGATCTGCACGGCGAGTTCGCGGGTCGGCGCCAGGATCAGCGCCCGGGTCGTCTTGGCGCGCCGCTTGGTGCCGAGCGCGATGATCTTCGACAGGATCGGCAGCGCGAAGGCCGCGGTCTTGCCGGAGCCGGTCTGCGCGATGCCGAAAATATCACGGCCTTCCAGCTGCGGCGGGATCGCCTGCATCTGGATCGGCTTCGGCTCGGTGAAGCCGGCATTGTGGGTGGCCTTGAGCAGCGCACCGGTAATTCCCAGCGCCGCGAAACCGGAGAGTTCCGCGGTGTCGTTGCCGGGCAAAGTGTTTTCGTTGGTCAAAATAATCTTCTTTCACGCGGCCTCTGGCCGCAAATATCAATGGCGGCAGGGCGCAACCTGCCGTCGGATAAACTGTCATGGAACGACAAGGCGGCGGACAGGATTGTCCGCGCGGCTGCGCTGTCGTGCCCGCAGGCGTCATGCCACGGGGCTTTTTCGCCGCTTTGTGATGTACCGGAAAGAGGGGCCGATATACCGGAAAGAGGGAAAACAGACGCAACCAGTCTCATTCGTCGAGAAGGCCGGTGAGTCCGGCCCAAGCGCCTATGTCGCTGCATATGGCTGAGTTCGCCCCGAAATGCAAGGGCTCGATGTTGCAGCGCAGCAAAAACGGACCAAAAGCCGACGCTTGCGCTCCCCGACGGGCATCATTACCACAAACGCAGCTTCCGTTTTCTGGGGACCGAGCGATGAAGGACGTGCTGAAGGAACTCGAGCGGCGGCGCGACATCGCCCGCATGGGTGGCGGCCAGGCGCGCATCGACGCCCAGCACAAGAAAGGCAAGCTCACCGCGCGCGAACGCATCGAGGTCTTTCTCGACGAAGGTTCGTTCGAGGAGTTCGACATGTATGTCGAGCACCGCTCGACCGATTTCGGCATGGAGAAGACCAAGATCGCCGGCGATGGCGTCGTCACCGGCTGGGGCACGGTCAACGGCCGTCCCGTCTATCTCTTCGCCAAGGATTTCACCGTGTTCGGCGGCTCGCTGTCGGAAGCCCATGCCGAAAAGGTCATCAAGGTGCAGGAGATGGCGCTGCGCAACCGGGCGCCGATCATCGGCCTCTACGATGCCGGCGGCGCACGCATCCAGGAGGGCGTCGCTGCCCTTGGCGGTTATGCCGAAATCTTCCAGCGCAACGTGCTCGCTTCCGGCGTCATTCCGCAAATCTCCGTCATCATGGGCCCTTGTGCCGGCGGTGACGTCTATTCGCCCGCCATGACCGACTTCATCTTCATGGTGCGCGACACTTCCTACATGTTCGTCACCGGGCCGGACGTGGTGAAGACCGTGACCAACGAGACGGTGACCGCCGAGAGCCTCGGCGGCGCTTCCGTCCACACGACGAAATCCTCGATCGCCGACGGCGCCTATGACAATGACGTCGAAGCACTCTTGCAGATGCGCCGTCTGATCGACCTGCTGCCAGCTTCCAACACGGCCGAGGTCCCCGAGATCGAATGCTACCAGTCGGTCACCGACCACGACATGTCGCTCGACCGGCTGATCCCCGACAATGCCAACAAGCCCTACGACATCAAGGAATTGATCCTGAAGGTCGCCGACGAGGGTGATTTCTTCGAGATCCAGCAGAGTTTCGCGAAGAACATCGTCACCGGTTTCGGCCGGGTCGAGGGCCGCACGGTCGGCTTCGTCGCCAACCAGCCAATGGTGCTGGCGGGCGTGCTCGATTCCGACGCCAGCCGCAAGGCGGCCCGCTTCGTGCGCTTCTGCGACTGTTTTTCTATTCCCATCGTCACCTTCGTCGATGTTCCCGGCTTTCTGCCGGGCACCGCGCAGGAGTATGGCGGGCTGATCAAGCATGGCGCCAAGCTGCTCTTCGCCTATGCCGAGGCGACCGTGCCGAAGATCACCGTCATCACCCGCAAAGCCTATGGCGGCGCCTATGACGTCATGGCGTCAAAGCATCTGCGCGGCGACATGAACTATGCCTGGCCGACGGCGCAGATCGCCGTCATGGGTGCGAGAGGCGCGGTCGAGATCATCTACCGCAAGGACATCGGCGATGCCGAAAAAATTGCTGCCCATACAAAGGCTTACGAGGACCGCTTCCTGTCGCCTTTCGTCGCTGCCGAACGCGGTTATGTCGACGAGGTGATCATGCCGCACTCGACCCGCCGCCGTATCGCCCGGGCGCTTCGCATGCTGCGCAACAAGGACATGCAGAACCCCTGGAAGAAGCACGACAACATCCCGCTGTGAACTGGTGTCGCGGGCGTTGCGGTTGATCAGCGCCCGCTTTCGGCAGCAACCAGTTCGCGCAGCACCGGCACCAGTGCTAGCGGCAAATCCTCGGCGATCAGTCCCGGCCCGAACCGACTCCCGGCCTCGGCATGGATCCAGACCGCCGCGCAGGCCGCTTCGAAAGCCGGCACGCCCTGGGCAAGCAGTCCGGCCGTGATGCCGGACAACACGTCGCCCGACCCTGCGGTGGCAAGCCACGCCGCGCCATTGGAATTGATTGCTGCCCTGCCGTCCGGAGCGGCGATCACCGTATCGGCGCCCTTGTAGACGAGGACGGCATTGGCAGCCGCTGCAGCCACGCGAGCCTTGTCCAGCTTCGACAAGGCATTGTCATCGGCGATGCCAGGAAACAGCCTGGCGAACTCGCCTTCATGCGGTGTCATCACCAGCGCGGGCGCGTCCGGCCTGCGGGCGGCGTCGAACAAAATATCTGGCGCCTCACGAAACGAAGTGATCGCGTCTGCGTCGAAGACCAGGCCGTCAATTCCGGTGGAGGCGCCCGCCGACTGGCCCGACGCGAGCAGCGCAAGCGCGAACGCCCGGGTTTTTTCACCGATGCCAAAGCCGGGCCCGAGAACAAAGGCCGATGGCCGGCGCTCGCCGACAAATGTCTCAATGTCGGCAGCGTCGTCGGCCCTGCGCAACATGATCGAAGTCAGGTGCGCGGCATTGACCTGCATGGCGTTGCCCGGCGACAGAACCGTCACCGCCCCTGCCCCGCTTCGGGCAGCGCCAAGCGCCGAGAGCCGCGCCGCGCCCGTGGCATCGGTGCCACCGGAAAAGACACCGACATGGCCGCGCTTGTATTTGTGCGCGTCGACGGCCGGCACCGGCAAATCGCGCAACCAAAGTGCCGGTCCGTTCTCGAATGTCCGGGGCTGGAGCCTTGCAATGATCTGCGCGCCGATGCCGATATCGGCGAGCACGATCTCTCCGCATCGTTCCCGGCCCGGCAGGAGCAGATGGCCGGGCTTCTTGCGCGCAAAGGTCACGGTGAGGTCGGCTGAAAACGATGTGCCGAGCACCTTGCCGCTGTCGCCGGAGATGCCGGAAGGCAGGTCTGCCGCGACAACCGGCAGATGCAGGTCGGTGACCAGATCGACCGCCCTGGCGGCCTCGCCCGACAGCGGCTTGGACAGCCCCGCCCCGTAAAGCGCATCGACCACGATCGAGCCGAGACCTGCATCAAAATCCGATAGCGGCCGGGGCTTGATTGGGCATTCCGCGGCGGCGAGTGCCGCGTCGCTATCCGGCCTCGGCGGGCCAGACGCCCAGACCGTGGTGGCGACGCCGCTGCCAGCCAGGATGCGAGCGACGACGTAGCCGTCGCCACCATTGTTGCCCGGGCCGCACAACACGTGGACGTGCGCCGCCGCAGGATAGCGCCTGAGCACTTCGGCCGCGACGGCTTGCCCTGCACGGCGCATCAATCCAATGCCGTCGGTTGGACCCGCTGCAATTGTCCGCCGATCCGCTTCGCCCATCTCGGCGGAAGTAAGAAGTTCGTGGCTCATGGATTGCCGATCCGCATTCGATCAAGCATTGTCCAGTTTTCGATCCGACGCAAACTGGGAGGAGCTGGCACTGTCATGACCACGTCGATCAGCGCGAGGATCGAAGGCACCAAGCTGCCCGCCAGATGAGCAATTTGCCCAGATATTGGGCAGACATGCACGGTGGCGCCGGATAGGCTACGGCCATTCATGCCGCTTCCAATGCAGCGAACGACGCGAATTTGCATCTGGGGGTGACATGGCTTTGAAATCGTATGACACCGCTTCTGTTCCCTCCGACTGGCACAGTTCGTGCTTGATTGAGGCGCAAGCGGGGGCTCACAACCCGTTTTTTTGGCAGTGGAGGCCACTTTTTACATGAAAAAGATCGAAGCGATCATCAAGCCATTCAAGCTGGACGAAGTGAAGGAAGCGCTTCAGGAGGCCGGACTGCAAGGCATCACCGTGACCGAGGCCAAGGGTTTCGGGCGCCAGAAGGGTCACACCGAACTCTACCGCGGCGCCGAATATGTCGTCGACTTCCTGCCCAAGGTGAAGATCGAGGTCGTGCTCGGCGACGATGCCGTGGAAGGCGCGATCGAGGCCATCCGCAAGGCGGCCCAGACCGGCCGCATCGGCGACGGCAAGATCTTCGTCTCCAACATCGAGGAAGTCGTGCGCATCCGCACCGGCGAAACCGGAATGGACGCGGTTTGATCCGACCCGGCCATCCTCTAAGAAACGTCATCCATCAAAAAACGTCAGCACACAGGGATACATGACATGACGACAGCCAAAGACATCATGAAGCAGATCAAGGACAACGACGTGAAATTCGTCGACCTGCGCTTCACCGACCCGAAGGGCAAGCTGCAGCACGTGACCATGGATGTCGTCGAGGTCGAGGAAGACATGTTCGCCGACGGCGTCATGTTCGACGGCTCCTCGATCGCCGGCTGGAAGGCCATCAACGAGTCCGACATGGTGCTGATGCCCGATCCGGACACGGTCCACATGGATCCGTTCTTCGCGCAGTCGACCATGGTCATCCTGTGCGACATCCTCGATCCGGTCTCGGGCGAATCCTACAACCGCGATCCGCGCGGCACGGCCAAGAAGGCCGAGGCTTACATGAAGTCGGAAGGCATCGGCGACACCATCTATGTCGGTCCGGAAGCCGAATTCTTCGTGTTCGATGACGTCAAGTACAAGGCCGATCCCTACAACACCGGCTTCAAGCTCGATTCGACCGAACTGCCGTCGAATGACGACACCGATTACGAGACCGGCAATCTCGGCCACCGCCCGCGCATCAAGGGCGGCTATTTCCCGGTGCCGCCGATCGATTCGGCACAGGACATGCGCTCCGAAATGCTGACGGTGCTGGCCGAAATGGGGGTCCGCGTCGAAAAGCATCACCACGAGGTGGCCGCCGCCCAGCACGAGCTCGGCATCAAGTTCGACACGCTGGTCCGCAACGCCGACAAGATGCTGATCTACAAGTACGTCGTGCACCAGGTCGCCAACGCCTATGGCAAGACGGCGACCTTCATGCCGAAGCCGATCTTCGGCGACAATGGCTCGGGCATGCACGTCCACCAGTCGATCTGGAAGGGCGGCAAGCCGACCTTCGCCGGCAATGAATATGCCGGTCTGTCGGAGAGCTGCCTGTTCTACATCGGCGGCATCATCAAGCATGCCAAGGCGATCAATGCCTTCACCAACCCGCTGACCAACTCCTACAAGCGTCTGGTGCCGGGCTACGAGGCGCCGGTGCTGCTCGCCTATTCGGCGCGCAACCGCTCGGCGTCCTGCCGCATCCCGTTCGGCAGTTCACCGAAAGCCAAGCGCGTCGAGGTCCGCTTTCCCGATCCGGGCGCGAACCCCTATCTCGCTTTCGCCGCCATGCTGATGGCCGGCCTCGATGGCATCAAGAACAAGATCCATCCGGGACAGCCGATGGACAAGGATCTCTACGACCTGCCGCCGAAGGAGTTGAAGAAGATCCCGACCGTCTGCGGTTCGCTGCGCGAAGCGCTGCAGAGCCTCGACAAGGACCGAGGCTTCCTGAAGGCCGGCGGCGTCTTCGATGACGATCAGATCGACAGCTATATCGAGCTCAAGATGGCTGAAGTGATGCGCTTCGAAATGACCCCGCACCCAGTCGAATACGACATGTACTATTCGGTGTAAGGTTTCGTTCGGACGGCGTTTCAAAGCCCTTGAAGGATTTCCCCCTTCAAGGGCTTTTTTGCTGATCCAGCGGGCCCCATCAATGGATGGCGTGCGGCCAGCCCGCAACGATGGTCAACTTGCTTTTTTTGGGGACGCATCACAACTGGAGCAGCCAGGCCTTGTGGCCGCAGGCAGAAGACCCCAGGTCAAGGTGGCAAGACCCAGCCAGCGCCCCGTTCAAGCAATTTGGCGGATGGCCTTTCGGGCGCAATCAAACGCCAGGAGCGAGCGGCACACTGCCTCAGGCTGCAATGCCCGCTCGTCCGGCGCCCCCGCCAATGCCGTCGTTCACGAAACCCCCGCCCCGTTCGAACAGCATCGCTTTGGCGTAACCCCCGAGGCCACGAATACGCATGCGGCGGCGTGGCCTGTCAACGCCGCCGGCCGGAGGCATAAATCGCCGATTTCGATGTATTACCAGCAGCTTATATAAAGATTCGTTGGTGTACTGACGGGCTGAAAAAGGCTGTTTTCCGGGCTTTTTCGACGAAACTCGGAAACGCACGAGACGAGCGGCGGCAAGGGGCGCCGACCAAAGCCTGTTGTTCCGCTAAAATTGCTCGTCCCTTTTCAACCTGACTTTTTTTGGGGGAATTCGCCGATCCGGGCCAATCCGGCAAAAAGGCCCGGGCGTTTCCGCCCGGGCCTTTTCCATAACGAGCATCCGTGCGCGGTGCGGAGCTGCCCGCGCCGCAAAGAGGATCAGGCGGCGGCCGAAACCTCTGCGCTCGCCGGCACCGAAGCGATCGTCTTCAGGATCTGCGAGGCGATCTGGTAGGGGTCGCCCTGCGAGTTCGGGCGGCGGTCTTCCAGATAGCCCTTGTAGTCGTTCTTGACGAACGAATGCGGGACGCGGATCGAGGCGCCGCGATCGGCGATGCCATAGCTGAACCTGTTCCACGGCGCGGTCTCGTGCTTGCCGGTCAAACGCTTGTCGTTGTCCGGGCCGTAGACGGCGATGTGGTCCATCAGGTTCTTGTCGAAGGCCGCCATCAGCGCTTCGAAATAGGCCTTGCCGCCGACTTCACGCATATAGGACGTCGAGAAATTGGCATGCATGCCCGAGCCATTCCAGTCGGTGTCGCCGAGCGGCTTGCAGTGGTATTCGATGTCGATGCCGTACTTTTCGGTCAGGCGCTGCATCAGATAGCGGGCCATCCACATCTGGTCGGCGGCCTTCTTGGAACCCTTGCCGAAAATCTGGAATTCCCACTGGCCCTTGGCCACTTCGGCGTTGATGCCTTCGTGGTTGATGCCGGCCGCAAGGCAGAGATCGAGATGCTCCTCGACGATCTGACGCGCAACGGAGCCGACATTCGAATAGCCGACGCCGGTATAGTACGGACCCTGCGGTGCGGGATAGCCGCTCTCGGGGAAGCCGAGCGGACGGCCGTCCTTGTAGAAGAAATACTCCTGCTCGAAGCCGAACCAGGCGCCTTCGTCGTCGAGGATGGTGGCGCGCTTGTTGGATGCGTGCGGCGTAACGCCATCGGGCATCATGACTTCGCACATGACGAGAACGCCGTTGGTGCGGGCCGGATCCGGATAGACGGCGACCGGCTTCAGCACGCAATCGGAGCTATGCCCCTCGGCCTGCTGCGTCGAGGACCCGTCGAAGCCCCACAGCGGCAGCTGCTCGAGCGTCGGGAACTCGGCGAATTCCTTGATCTGCGTCTTGCCGCGAAGATTGGGGACCGGGGTGTATCCATCGAGCCAGATATACTCGAGCTTGTATTTGGTCATTCTAGAGCCTCTCGTTGCTTGGACACCGCAAGCAGGCGATGTCGATGCATGGCCGAAACAGGCCGGCCTGCCGGTGATTAAAAAGCAATTCGTATGCCACTCGGCTTTCGCGGGGTGCGGCAAAATGGTCATGCCAAGGCTTTGATTTTGCTGAGCCGTCTCAGCAATGCGTCAAGATCGTCCAAACGGCAATATTGCTTAACTGCTAGGCAAATCATGATCTTTTCGTAGGCATATTGCCTAAATGAATCGCAGAACCTATTTTGATGAGAATTGAATCGGCTAGCTTCTGAAAAAGTAGGGAGACCGGCAATGCAAGTCACGCAGTCGCGTCCGTCGGCGAAAATCCTGATGTTCCCACTGGCAGCGCGCAAGTCTGCCTTAACTTTAGGCGCCAAGGCCAAATTCGCGGCAGAGCTTGCCGCGCTTCGCGGCGAGCATACCGATTTCGATGGCTGGTATCACGAGGCCGCCGTCGAGGCAGAAAACCCGCAACGGAAGAGCTGAAGCCCTTCCACGTCGATCTCATATGAAGAACCCGGCGCGATCGCTCGCGCCGGGCTTTTCGTTCGTATCGGCCGACCGGCTCTACTGCTTGGTGTGCAGGTCTGTTCCGAGCGTGTCCTTGACGAAGATCATGCCGATGACCAGCGTGAACGCCGCGATCACCACCGGATACCAAAGGCCGTAGTAGATGTCGCCCTTGTAGGCGCTGAGCGCGAACACCGTCGCCGGCAGCAGGCCGCCGAACCAGCCATTGCCGATGTGATAGGGCAACGACATGCCGGTGTAGCGAATGCGGGTCGGGAACATCTCGACAAGGATCGCCGCGATCGGCCCGTAGACCATGGTCACGAACAGCACCAGGATGAACAGGATGCCGATTGTCATCGGCCAGTTCACCGCTGCCGGATCGGCGAACATGGCAAAGGCACCGCCGCCCGGTATGTTGTAGACGGTGACCTCGGGTGCACCCGCTGCCTCGTCGATGGTCAAGAGCTTGTCCTTGACCGCCTGATCAATCGGCACGGTCGCCTTCTCACCGGCACGGATTGCGGCAGCGTCCAGCTTCAGTTCCGGGTTCGCGGCAACAAACGCATCGAGTTTCTGGTCCGCAACCTTGGTCGCCGCGCGCTTCAGCGGATAACCGTTGTCCTGCAGGGACATGTTGACGGCCTTGACGAAGGCCGCGTCCTTGGACTTGGCCTGATCGCCGGCGGCGACCGCGTCGTAGGACGCCACCGTCTCTGCACCAATCTTGACTGACGCAGCCGTCCCGGGCGCAGCCGTCGACACCACGTCGTACGGAACCGAGTTCTTGGTCAGGAACGAAGTCGCGATGTCGCAGGACGTCGTGAATTTCGCGGTTCCGACCGGATTGAACTGGAACCTGCAGTCGCCGGGGGCCGCCGTCACCGTTGCCCGAGTGCTCTGTTGTGCCTTGGCGAGCGCCGGATTGGCGGCCCAGGTCAACGCCTTGAACAGTGGGAAGGTGCAGACGACGGCGAGCGCAAGGCCAGCCATGATGATCGGCTTGCGACCGATCTTGTCCGAGAGCCAGCCGAACACGACGAAGAAGATCGAGCCGAGCGCCAGCGCGATGGCGATCATGATGTTGACCGACTGGGCATCGACCTTCAGCACGTTCTGCAGGAAGAACAGCGCGTAGAACTGGCCATTGTACCAGACGACGGCTTGACCGGCGGTGAGGCCGAGTAGCGCCAGGAGCGCGATCTTGGCATTCTTCCACTGGCCAAAGGCCTCCGAGAGCGGCGCCTTGGAGCCCTTGCCTTCGTCCTTCATCTTCTGGAAAGTCGGAGACTCCGAGAGGGACAACCGGATCCAGATCGAAACGGCGAGCAGGAGGAAAGAGACGATGAAAGGAATGCGCCAGCCCCAGGCGGCGTACGTCTCCTTGCTCAACGATCCCTGCACGATCAGGATCACGATCAGCGACAGGAACAGGCCGAGTGTCGCTGTCGTCTGGATCCATGAGGTGTAGAAGCCGCGGCGGTCATCGGGCGCGTGCTCGGCGACATAGGTCGCCGCACCACCATATTCACCGCCCAGCGCCAAGCCCTGCAGCATGCGCAGGACGATCAGGATCACAGGAGCCGCGATGCCCAAGGTTGCATAGCCGGGCAGCAGACCGACCAGGAAGGTCGACAGGCCCATGATCGTCATGGTGACCAGGAACGTGTATTTGCGGCCGACGAGGTCGCCGATGCGACCGAACAGCAACGCGCCGAACGGGCGCACGAGGAAGCCGGCGGCAAAGGCCAGCAGCGCGAAGATGTTGCGCGTTGCCTCGGGAATCGTCGGACTGAAAAAGGTCGAGCCGATGAAAGCCGCCAGCGAGCCGTAGAGATAGAAATCGTACCATTCGAAAACGGTGCCGAGCGAGGAAGCGAAGATGACCTTCTTCTCCTCCCGCGTCATGCCGCGGCTCGTTCCGCGGGCGGTCGATGCCATTGCCATTGAGTTATCCTCCCGTGAGACCCAGTCCTCGATGCTGTGCGCCACCGTCCGCGTTCTCCTCCGAACGCGGACTCAAAAAACGCAGCCAGCACAAGAGAAATGGCAGAAAGCGCCGGGGAAAGGCACCGCGACGATGGGATTATGACTTTGGTATTAGGTGCAGTGCGAAGGCGGCGCGAAGCGCTCAGGCCCGCAGCGCTTCGAGCAATTTGACGGCGGCCATCATGTCTCGTTTGCGGGCGGCACGACGCGCGACTGCTTCGGCGTCCTGTCCCCACTGCGCGATCTGCCAGTCCTCGTCGACATGGCCGGCGGCCCAGGCCTGCTCGCCGTCGAGCTCGCCGAAATCGACAGCCAACGCCAGCAATGCCGACCCCGTCAGCGAAGTCATGACATGAATGGCGGCTAGGCGCAGCGGCTCGGTGCGCTGAGCCATATGGCTACCCAGCACGGCAATGGTTTCGCGCGGCTGCTCGACATGGATGATGCCTTCGGCAAGGTTGAAGCGAACCCCAAGTGCGGTGCGTGCCCAGTCGATGACGGGATCCCACTGCTCGTTCTGCCGCTCGACCAGCCCTTGCGGGGCGTCGGCGCGGTAACAGAGCAGATCCGACGAGGCAAAACGCAGAATGTCTTCCAGCACCGCCTGCGGATCGCTGGCCACGCCATCGATGGCGGTATTGACCAGCCGCATCACCGGCATCGTCACCGGATTGATCGTCTCGCCCTGTTCGGCGAACTCGGCGGCAACCAGCGCCGCGGCCGCCTCGGTCGGCAGCGCCAGCAGAGCCTTGCCCGGCGTGCGCACCGGCCTGCCGTCGAGTTGCACGGCAAAGCCGGCTTCCACCGGCGCGACCGAGACATCCTTGTAGAAGCGTTTGGGCAGCGGCGTCTTCATCTGGATCTGGGCGCGACGCACCGGATCCGGATCGGAAAGATACTTGCCCGCTTCGAGGTCGTCGAGGATGTCACGCATGACGAAACTTTCTCACACCGGTGTCAGCTTGCGTGCCGGCCGGTTGACGATGATCAGCCCCGCCGCGATCAAGCCAAGTGCCAGAAAGATGCGGATGGTCAGCGGCTCGTTCAAGATGATCGCACCGCATAAAACACCGAAGACCGGCGACAGGAAGGTGAAGCTCGACAGGCCCGAGGCCGGATAGCGGCGCAGCAGCCAGAACCACAGCACGTAGGTAAAGGCGACGATATAGATCGCCTGGAAAAGCAGCGCCAATGTCGGCACCAAGGCTGGATCGCGAACCGGCGGGCCGGCGAGAGGCATCACCAACACGCCAACGATTGCGGCGCCGGCGAGTTGATAGAGCAGCAGCTTCTCCGCGCTTGCCTCGACCAGTTTCGATCGTTTGATGAGGATATTGGTCAATGCCCAGAAAAACCCGGAAACAAGGCTTAGGAGATCGCCGAACAGCATGTCTCCGCCACCGCCGAGCTTGTCGGAAAAAACGGTGGCAAGACCGGCAAAGGCCAACAGCAGGCCAAGGAACTTGCGCGTGGTGATCTGTTCGCCGAGCAGGAAATGGCCGCTGATCAGCATCCAGAACGGCATCGAGTTGACCAGCAGCGTGTTGCGGGCCACGGTCGTGTGCTCCAGGCCGACATAGAGGCAAAGGAACTCGATGCCGAAAAGCACGCCGACCGCGATGCCGGCCAGCAATGTCCCATCCCTGGTGAACAGCGCAATGCCGCGCCAGCGGCACCAGAGAAAGACGCAGAAACCACCGATGACCGAACGTGCGATCGACAGGAAGACGGGGTCGTAGCCGGCATAGGAGATCTTGGCGGCGACGTAGTTCAGGCCCCAGGAAAAGGTCAGGCCGACCATGATGGCGGCCGCCGCCATGTCGACCGTGTCGCGCCGATCGAGCGCGTCGGTGGCGTCGCTCACGGTCAATCCTCAGCGCTGGCGTCGTCGAAGCCGATCAGGTTCCAGCTCTGGCGCATATGCGGCGGCATCGGCGCGGTGACGTCGATGACGCCCTTGTCCGGGTGCGGAATAATGATGCGGCGCGCGTGCAGGTGCAGGCGGTTTTGAATGCCGCCGGGAAAATCCCAGTTGGTGTCGGCTTCGAAGTATTTCGGATCGCCGATGATCGGGCAGCCGATATAGGCGGCATGGACGCGGAGCTGGTGGGTGCGTCCCGTATAGGGCTCCATCTCCAACCAGGTCATGGTCTGCGCCGCCTGCTCGATGATGCGGTAGTAGGACACGGCATGGTCGGCGCCCTTTTCACCATGGGCGGCGACGCGCACACGGTCGCCGTCCGGCGTAGCCTCCTTGATCAGCCAGGTCGAGATCTTGTCCTCTCGCTTGGGCGGCACGCCCTTGACCAGCGCCCAGTAGGTCTTCTTGGTTTCCCGCGCCCGGAACGCCTCGGAGAGCTTCATGGCGGCCAGCCTGGTGCGGGCGACGACCAGCACGCCCGACGTATCGCGGTCGAGCCGATGCACCAGCCGCGGCTTCTCGCCCTTCTGGTTGCGCCAGGCTTCCAGCATGTCGTCGACATTGCGCGTGACGCCGGAGCCGCCCTGAACGGCGAGGCCCGCCGGCTTGTTGAAGACGAAGACCTTAGGGTCCTCATGGATCAGCATCTTGGCGAGTACATCGGCGTCGCCCTGGTTGCGGATCGAGTGACCCGTCAGCGCGCTCTCGCCCTTCTTGTCCACCTCGAGCGGCGGTACACGCACCATCTGGCCCGGCTCGACACGGGTGTCGGCCTTGACCCGGCCGCCATCGACGCGGATCTGGCCGGAGCGCAGCAGTTTCTGCAGATGGCCGAAGCCAAGACCCGGGAAATGCGTTTTGAACCAGCGATCGAGCCGCATGCCCGCCTCGCCGGCCTCCACCGTGATCTGTTCAACGCCTGCCATGTTTTTTCGCTTGTCCGTTTCCCGAGCAGGGCTCTTGGCCCGCGCTTGGCGCGGCAATAGCACTAATGCATGCCGCCCAAAACCACAAAGCACGCCAAGGCGTGCTTTATGGCAGGCTTCTTACAAACCAAAGACCCAAAAACAGGGCGACAATGGCGACAATGACACTGGCCAGTGCGTAACCGAACGCGGGCAGCGTGCCCCCCCGCTCCCACAACAGCCCCATCGCGAAGGAGCGATGATGTTGATCGCCATCATGCCCCAGGGGTAGTTGCGGCCGACGAGGCGCAGCGCGCCCATACTGGTCAAATGGCGGATGCCGGCACCAATGCCGCCGCCGACAACAACAAGAAGCAGATTGAACGTAGCCGTTACTGCCGGTGCGAGGGTGCCGCGTCAATCCCCTGAATCCGGTGCCCTTGCAGCCGGTGACGCTGCTTCGGGATACCACGGACAGTCGACCGCGTCAGGAAACGCGCTTCCAACCCAGGTTGCGCGATATCGGGCGATCATCGCCAGATCGCGGTTCACCAGACAGGCGTTGTCCAGTCCGGATATTCCTTCCGGAATTCGCCGTACAGCGCGTTGAGTTCCTGCTGCGTGACGGGGCGAATCTGCTCATACAGATAGCCGGTAACGCCGCCGGACAATTGGTACCGCGCAACGCGCTTGTAGGCGGCACCGATGCCTTGCCCGACAAGAATATATTGGTTCGGAAGCGTGACGCAAATCTGCGCACCCGGTTGCAGATGAGTAAGCGGCGGGTCGGTCACAATCACAAATCTGGATTGCAATGCGTCCGGCCGAAACCCATCACGACTGTCCACCTGGCAAATCCAGCCGACATGAGGAACGAGGTCCCGATCCATCCCGAACAACAGCGCATCGCTCATCACAGCTCCCGAGGCAAAAACCGAAAAGCGATCCTCTGGTCCCAATCTGCTGGTCAGATCATCGATCATGCGCCTGTATTCGGGGAGATTGTCGAGATGGAGCGGGAGCGTGGCCTCTCGCGCAAAAACGAAATCGACCGGAGACAGGAGTTGACGACCCGTCGGGAAAAATGTGCCCAAGAAAGCGAGTCCAGCGACGACCGCCATGCCGGCGGTCCACCATCGCGATTTCAAGGCGGGTACGGAAACGATCGCGACGATGGCCTGGGCGTATGCGGGAAAAAGCCAAAGAAACATCGGCAGTGAATGATGGCGGTCCGGATCCTGCGTCCGGGTGAAAATCAAAAATGTGAGCATCGAGACGATGGCGCAGAATAGGGAGAACCTGTTGCGGCGGACAATGGAGATGTAAAGCCCGGCAATGATCAGCAGCCAATTTACATAGCTGAGCCGGCTCCCCATTTCACCGAGCTGGGTGACAAAGGTCGTCTTGTATCCGCTGTAGAGGTCGCCGTAGCTCGTTCCCACAATTCTGGCGATCAGCGGCAGTTGAAAGCTCAATGCGGTTGCGGCGATAACGAAGGTCGCGCACAGGCCACCCCCTACCGCCGCACGGAACGCCGGAAGGTCTCGATCCCTTGCGATCCGCAGCAAACCCAGGAACGCCGCGGAAAGGGCAACCCCGATAGCGGCGTAGGCGTACCAGCGACGCAGCGTGAACGCCAACCATAGGCTCGCGCCGACGGATATTCCGCTCACCACCGGTTCGCGGGTCAGGAATTTGGACTTCCACAGGAAATAGGTTGCCGCGGTGAGAGCGAGGCAACCGGCAACATCAGGCATTCCACGAAGTGTCGGCGCCCAGAACGGCGTGTAGAGCAAGGCCGCGATCCAGACGGCTGGCCAGCTTCGAGAAGGTGCTTCGGAAACCGCCTCGAGATAACTTATCCTGCCTATGAAGAGAGCCGCTGGAGCCAGGTAGACCGACACTATTCCAGCAACGAAGGAAAGCCTCGAACCACCGAAGACGATGTGAAAGGGCATCAACGGCACCAGGATCGCCACACCATAATCTTCCGTGGCGATGGAGGTGGCCAACTGGCTCAGCCAGTCCAAGGGGTTCTCGACCAGGAGCGCTCCCTGCCGGTTGAACACATTGAAATAAGCAGCGTTGTCCCAATAATAGACTGGTTCTTCAAGCTTTATGTACGCGGCGCTGATGGCAATGCCTAGCATCACGGTGCATATGTAGGCTCCCGTCCAGAATCCGAAGACTTTGTTCTTTGACACTTGGATCCGCCAAGGAAGGAAGAGGGACAGAACTGCCGACGGCAGAATCGAGACGCCCTGACGCAGCCGTAGCCATTCGGGCAAATGCGAATCCTGCTACACAGTTCATATAATGAATTGTCGGTAGCCCAAAGAGGTCGAGGTCTGAACCAACGTAACGCTAAAGCTGCCCGTCTTGGAGGAGCATAGCCTGGCGGCCCTCAATACACCTGCGCCGGCAGCGACTCTTGTCTTGACGCAATACCCTGCGGAAAGTCGTCTGCATTTCATGGAATTGCGCCAAATTCCATGGTGGGATGCTGCCGGCTTCGCCGACAGCACCGATAGATATTCAACTCAGGTGGTTTCGACCTTCTTTGGCTTTGTGGAGCCAATCATTTTCCAGTTCTTGTAGAACATCGAATTTATGCGCTCGACGCTCACCGAGACGACCGCGAGCATGCCAGCGATCAGGCGAGGCACCGGGGACGGCCTGATAATATCCATGAACACGCAGTAGCGGCGGCCATCATACTCGTTGACCGAGCGATGCAGCAGCGTGTCGTCGAAAATGAACTGCGGATTGTCGTACCAGTAGTTCTTGACGTTGCCGCATTCGACGAAAATCTCAGCTTTCACCGGGATCAGATTGTAGAGGATGCGTAGGCTGAGCCGCAACGGCCCGAAATGCCAGGAGGTCGATTCGCGCTTGCTGAAGACGGAAACGGCAATCGTCTTGATATATTTGAAATCCTTATTGAATTCCTCGACGTTGTCTATCCTGTGCTTGCCATACCACTGGTAGACATACATGCCGCGCCGGCCGGCGCCGAAATTGGCGTCGATATCGGCGATGATCTCGTCCTTGCGCGCCTTGAAGACATCAAGGACCTCGTTGACCTCACGCTGATAGTCGGCGGGAAACTGCTCCAGCTTCCACACGCCCGGATTTCTGTAGCACAGAAGATCGACCAACAGGTTGAAGGGTGAAAGCAACCAGGTGAAGAGCCCGTTGCCAAGGAAGTAGCCGCTGAACAGCGCCAGATCCTTCCTGTCGTTGCGCAGCACGTCGATCAGGCCACAGACGATGAAGATCGTCGTCAGGATCGGGATGAAATAGAAGCCAAGGGCAAGAAGCGGGATGGCAATGGCGAACTTGCGAAGGGATTTGCGAAGGTTTTTTGTCATTTTTCCACGCGCGAAGCGCGATCCTGTTGCGAATGAGGTGCCCAAATCATGGCAACGGCCACCGCCCGACCGTGCGCCTTGATAAGGTTTTTTGGGTCACCGCACAACGGCCATGGTAGCTGGCCGGGCTGGCTGCCTGGTGGAGCCTGCCGGGCCGTCAGTGCACTTCCGGCAAGCCAAGCTCGTCCCATTTATCCCTGGACACGGGATTGCCGACCAGGAATTCAAAGCCAATCACGCTTTCGCCGTCCTGCGCGAGCAGGCATTTGAACTTCAAACTGTACCAGTTTCTACGGCTGCGAAAAGCCGCACCGTCAGCGGCGATCGTCGTGCCGGTGATCTTTTCCTCGGCGGTTGCGTAGGGCACCACCTGCTCCGGCCGGAAATCCGCGCGCCATTGGCGGATCTGATCCATGGCCTCCAGATTGCAAAGCTGCACCATGCGCTCGTCGGATGCGAAGGTCTCGAGATCGGCGCGCGCCTGCTTGCTACGCGGATCGGCCAGGGTCTTGGCCGACAGCATCCGCGTCGGACGAATCATGGCAGGCGCGACGGGCGGTTGAGTTTTGGGCGGGTTCGAAGCAGGTGGTGGCTCTGCCGCCCGCGCCTCCGGTACCGCTGGAGCCGCAGGGGCCGGCGGCGGTTTCGTCGATGCCTCGAACTGTTCAGGCGTCAGGATGTCGACCGACACCCGCTCGTCCTCCAGCCGGGTCGGCCGCTTCGGCAACGGCATCAATGCCAGTGTCGCGGCGAACAGTATATGGAGGACGACCGAAGCTGAAATGCCCCAGGGCGAAGCCTCGTCCCGAAGCGTGACGACCACCGGGCCACGCAAACCGGTTATTCCCGCTCTTTGCGTAGCTTTGCCCAGTAGTCGAGCCGCTTTCTAATATCGCGCTCGAAACCACGCTCGGGCGGATCGTAGAAGGTTTGTCGACCCATCTTCTCGGGAAAATAGTCCTGGCCTGAAAAGGCGTCCGGCTCATCATGGTCGTAACGGTAGCCGGCGCCGTAATCCTCCTCTTTCATCAGCTTGGTCGGCGCGTTGAGGATGTGCTTCGGCGGCAGCAGCGAGCCATGTTCCTTCGCGGCCCGCGTAGCTGCCTTGAAAGCCGTATAGACGGCGTTGGATTTCGGCGCGGTGGCGAGATAGACAGTGGCCTCGGCGAAAGCGAGTTCGCCCTCCGGAGAGCCGAGATAGTCATAGGCATCCTTGGCGGCGTTGGCGACGACCAGTGCCTGCGGATCGGCCAGCCCGATGTCCTCCATCGCCATGCGCACCAGCCGGCGGCCGAGATAGAGCGGATCCTCGCCGGCATCGAACATGCGCGCGAGATAGTAGAGTGCGGCATCCGGATCCGAGCCGCGCACCGACTTGTGCAGCGCCGAGATCAGATTGTAGTGGCCGTCCTGGCCCTTGTCGTAGATCGGCGCGCGGCGCTGCACGATGCGCTGCAGCCCCTCGGGATCGAATATCTCGCCAGGCTTGGCCGCACGCCAGACTTCCTCGGCCAGCGTTAGCGATGCGCGTCCGTCGCCATCGCTCATGCGGATCAGCATCGCCCGCGCCTCGTCATCGAGCGGCAGCGCCCTGCCCTCGGTCTCCTCCGCCCGCGTCATCAGCTTGGCGATGCTGTCTTCGCCGAGCGAATGAAAGACCATGACCCGCGCGCGCGACAACAAGGCCGCGTTGAGTTCGAAGGACGGGTTTTCAGTCGTGGCGCCGACCAGGACAACCGTTCCATCCTCCATGACGGGAAGAAAAGAATCCTGCTGGGCACGGTTGAAGCGGTGAATCTCGTCGACGAAAAGGAGGGTTTGGCGGCCGTTGGCGCGGCGCAGCTTGGCCGCCTCGAACACCTTCTTCAGATCGGCGACGCCGGAAAAGACGGCGGATATCTGCTCGAACGCAAGGCTGGTCTCGCCGGCAAGCAATCGCGCCACCGTGGTCTTGCCGGTGCCGGGCGGCCCCCAGAAGATCATCGAGCCCAGCGAACCGGAGCCGATCAGCCGGGTCAGCGCGCCGTCGGGACCCGTCAGATGCTCCTGGCCGACGACCTCGCCAAGGTTCTTCGGACGCAACCTGTCGGCCAGCGGCCGCCCGGGCGACACCTTTTCCGGTTCGTCAACGCTGAACAGATCGGCCATGCACTTCTTTTAGGTTTGGAGCGCGATCCTTCAGGGGATCGAACTCAGTAACGCAACACCTGGCGTAGTATCTGCCCGCCGCGCTCGACGGTAAAGCGCCACCAGCGCGTATCCTGCTGGGCGACCTGTGCCAAGACAGCTGCCGTATCGATAGTCGTGCCGTTGACCTCGCGCACGATGTCGCCCGGCTGGAAGCCGAAATCGGCGGCCGGCGAATCACGGTTGATGTCGATCACGGTCACGCCCTTGAGATCGGTCCGCAGGCCGAGCTTCTGGGCAAGCCGCGGCGACAGTTCCGAGACCTTGGCGCCCGAGAACGGGCTGCGGCCATGCAATGTCACTTCCGAGGCTTTTGCACCCTCCGGCGCACGCTCCAGCGCGATATCCATCGCCGCCTGCTGGCCCTTGGTCAGGATCGCGAAATTCGCCTTGGTGCCGATCGACAGCGTCGCCATGCGATAGTCCAGCGCCTCGATGCTCTCGACCGGCTTGCCGTTGATCTGCAGCACGACATCGCCGGGCTTCAGCCCTGCCTTGCCGGCGGGACCCGACGCGTCGACCGAGGAGACCAGCGCCCCGGTCGGCTTTTCCATGCCGAGCGATTCGGCGATCTGCGGTGTCACCGCTTCGAACTCGGCGCCGATATAGGGGCGTTCGAAGAAATCGAGACCGGCCTTGGCGGCATCGGCAAAAGCCCGCACCATGTTGGCGGGGATGGCAAAGCCGATACCGATCGAGCCGCCGCTGCGGCTGTAGATGGCGGTGTTGATGCCGACGAGCTGGCCGCCCATGTTGATCAGTGCACCGCCGGAATTGCCGGGATTGATAGCGGCGTCGGTCTGGATGAAATAGCCCGAATCCGAGACGCCGATATGGCTGCGCGCAAGCGCGGAAACGATGCCGCTGGTGGTGGTCTGGCCAACGCCGAAGGGATTGCCGATGGCCAGCACCAGGTCGCCCACCTCGAGCGCGTCGGAATCGCCGATGGCGATCACCGGGAACGGTTTGTCGGACTCGATCTTGAGCACGGCAAGGTCGAGCGTCTCGTCCTTCAGCATCACCTTGCTGGTGAACTCGCGGCCGTCGGCGGTCGCCACCTTGACCTCGTCGGCGTCCTTGATGACATGGAAATTGGTGACGATGACACCGCTCGGATCGACCAGCACGCCCGACCCCAGCGAAGACTGCGCGCGCGGCTGGGCACGGCCGAAAAACTCCTCGAAGAAGGGGTCGCCTTCAAAGGGTGACGTCACCTTGGCCGTCTGCGAGGCATAGACATTGACCACGGCAGGCGCCGTCTGCTTGACCAGCGGTGCGAAGGAAAGCTGGACCTCCTCGCGGCCGAACGGCACGCGCTTGTCCGGGCCGGAAGTGGCATTCTCGCCTTCGACGCCATGCAGCAGGTCGGTCAGCACATCGGAGAGCCCTGGATCGGCTGGCTTGGCGGCGTCCTCAGCCAGCGCCTGCCGGACTGCCGGTGCGGCTGCGAACACCATGAAGGCGCAGAGCAGAACAAGGGACAGTCTTTTGGCGCGCATTGCGAATCCTCCAAGCGAGTTCGGGCGCATTGTCCCGACGAATGTGCAAAATGAAAGGCTAAGCCGCTGAAATCCGATTATTTCGCGCCAATCAATAGTTTGGGTACGCCTTGGCGCGCGCAGAATATGAAAAAGGGGCCTGCGGGCCCCTTTTTCATTCAATCTGAAAAGTCGTAACCTTATGCGGCTGCGGCTTCGTCCGTGCCTTCCGCCTCGAGGCGGGCGCGGTCGCCGGCGCCCTTGGCGTCGGTGTCGCGGTCGACGAACTCGATGACCGCCATCGCGGCATTGTCGCCGTGACGGAAGCCCGCCTTCATGATGCGCAGGTAGCCGCCGTTGCGGGTGGCGTAGCGCGGGGCGATGGTGTCGAACAGGCGCTTGACGACGCCTTCATTGCCGATCTGGGCGATCACCTGGCGGCGGGCGTGCAGGTCGCCGCGCTTGCCGAGCGTCACCAGCTTCTCGACGATCGGACGCAGGTCCTTCGCCTTCGGCAAGGTGGTGACGATCTGCTCGTGCTCGAGCAGCGACACCGCCAGGTTGGCGAACATCGACTTGCGGTGGCTTATGCTGCGGGCGAAGCGGCGGCCTTTGAAACCGTGGCGCATGGCTCTTTTCCTTCTCAGTTGTTCAAGAGGCCACGGCCTCTGATGGTTTTCCGCACGACCGTCGGATCGAGCGGCTCACGCCGCCGATCCTTGGAGTTCATGCTCAATATTGGTCTTCGTAACGCTTTGCGAGGTCTTCGATATTTTCCGGCGGCCAGTCCGGCACTTCCATACCGAGGTGCAGGCCCATCGCCGCCAGCACTTCCTTGATCTCGTTCAGCGACTTGCGGCCGAAGTTCGGGGTGCGCAGCATCTCGGCTTCGGTCTTCTGGATGAGATCGCCGATGTAGACGATGTTGTCGTTCTTCAGGCAGTTGGCCGAACGCACCGAAAGCTCGAGCTCGTCGACCTTCTTGAGCAGCGCCGGATTGAAGGCGAGTTCGGTGACGGCTTCCGCGGCGACTTCCTTCTGCGGCTCGTCGAAGTTGACGAACAGGCCAAGCTGATCCTGCAGGATGCGGGCGGCGAAAGCCACCGCGTCCTCGCCCGAGATCGAACCGTCGGTCTCGATGGTCATGGTCAGCTTGTCATAGTCGAGAACCTGGCCCTCGCGGGTGTTCTCGACCTTGTAGGAGACCTTCTTGACCGGCGAATAGAGGCTGTCGACGGGAATCAGGCCAATCGGCGCGTCCTCGGCGCGGTTGCGCTCGGCCGGCACATAGCCCTTGCCGGTGTCGACGGTGAATTCCATGCGGATTTCAGCGCCTTCGTCCAGCGTGCAGATGACGTGGTCGGGGTTGAGGATCTCGACATCGCCAACCGTCTGGATGTCGCCGGCGAGAACCGCGCCCGGGCCCTGCTTGCGCACGACCATCCGCTTGGGGCCATCGCCTTCCATGCGGATGGCGATTTCCTTGATGTTGAGGACGATGTCGGTCACGTCCTCGCGCACACCGGCGATGGACGAGAATTCATGCAGAACGCCGTCGATCTGCACGGCGGTGACGGCCGCACCGCGCAGCGAAGACAGAAGCACGCGGCGCAGCGCGTTGCCGAGGGTGAGGCCAAAGCCACGCTCGAGCGGCTCGGCGACCAGCGTGGTCAGCGTCTTCTTCTTCGACGAGAACTCGATCTTGTTCGGCTTGATCAGTTCCTGCCAATTTTTCTGGATCATGATGCTTTCCTTCCGTTGACCCGCCACCATCCAATCGTGGCGGGCGACCTGGAATACCGTGGAGGAACGCTCTGGGCGCTCACGCGGCGTTCGATAAATTGCTTAGACGCGGCGCTTCTTGCGCGGGCGGCAGCCATTGTGCGGGATCGGCGTCACATCACGGATCGAGGTGATGGTGAAGCCGGCCGCCTGCAGGGCGCGCAGCGCCGATTCGCGACCGGAGCCTGGTCCACAGACCTCGACTTCGAGCATGCGCATGCCGTGTTCCTGGGCCTTCTTGGCAACGTCCTCGGCAGCCATCTGAGCGGCGAACGGGGTCGACTTGCGCGAACCCTTGAAGCCCTGGGCACCGGCCGACGACCAGGCGATCGAATTGCCCTGCGCGTCGGTGATGGTGATCATCGTGTTGTTGAAGGTCGAATTGACGTGGGCAACGCCCGACGAGATGTTCTTGCGTTCGCGGCGGCGAACACGTGCGGCTTCCTTGGCCATGGTAGTCCTTTCAATTGATCTCTACACCGCCGTAATGCCAGCGGCTCCACCTGGAAAAGTGAGCAGTGAATTAGTGAGTAGTGACAGTGCAGGCGTCAACGCCGCAATCCACTACCCACTACCAGCTACTCACTCTCTTACTTCTTCTTGCCGGCGATCGATTTGGCCGGGCCCTTGCGGGTACGAGCATTGGTATGAGTGCGCTGACCGCGAACCGGCAGCGAGCGGCGATGACGCAGGCCGCGGTAGCAGCCGAGATCCATCAGGCGCTTGATGTTCATCGACACTTCGCGGCGCAGGTCGCCTTCGACCTGGTAATCGCGGTCGATGGTCTCGCGGATCTGCAGCACTTCCGCGTCGGTCAACTGGTTGACGCGGCGCTCGGCCGGGATGCCGACCTTGTCGACGATCTCCTGGGCGAACTTCTTGCCAATGCCGTGAATGTACTGAAGCGCGATGACGACGCGCTTGTTGGTCGGAATGTTGACGCCGGCTATACGAGCCATGTTCTTCTCTTCTCCATATGGGCCGGCCAACCCTCGAAAACAAGGCAGGTCCGGCGCTGTCCACATTGCCCCGCGTCCGGTGGAGGCCGGCCCTTGCGGGAGTTTCCAGTTCAAAGCGACTACCTTGCCCTTGCGGACAAGCAAAGTGCGCATCTGACAGGAAGACGGGCCGCCATACCGCAGCGAACCGTCTCCGTCAAGCTCAATCTTTAAATTCCCTTACCGCGCCTTTGTAGCCGCCGCGAGCACGGCTTCGATCTCGGCGGTTACCGCGTCGATACTAGCCATGCCGTCCACAGTCTTGAGCTTGCGCTTGGCGTAATAGTAGCCGGTCAGCGGAGCGGTCTTCTTGTAGTATTCCCGCAGGCGCTCTTCGAACACGGCCGGATTGTCGTCCTTGCGCACCGGCTGGCCGGCCGTCTTGGCATCATCGGCGCGCTTGACGATCCGGCCGACCAGGGCCCTGTCGTCGACGACGAGTTCGACAACCGTGTCGAGGCCGATGCCACGCTCCGAGAGCATCGATTCAACCGCATCGGCCTGCACCAGCGTACGCGGGTAGCCGTCGAGGATAAACCCCCTGGCACAGTCGGCCTGATCGATACGCTCGGCGACGATGGCGTTGACGATGGCGTCGGATACCAGTTCACCGGCATCCATCACCGCCTTGGCGCGCTTGCCGACCTCGGTACCCGCCTGGACGGCGGCACGCAGCATGTCACCCGTCGAGAGCTGGGGTATGCCGTGTTTTTCTACCAGTCTTTGTGCTTGTGTCCCCTTGCCCGCCCCCGGCGGCCCAAGCAAAATCAACCTCATCTGGCTTTCTTCCCCCCGCGCAGCTTCGACTTCTTGATCAGGCCTTCATATTGGTGCGCGATCAGGTGACCCTGAATCTGCGCAACAGTATCGAGCGTGACACTGACCACGATCAGAAGCGATGTGCCACCAAGGTAGAATGGTACGCCAGTCGCCGAGATCAGGAACTCCGGCAGCAGGCACACCAGCACTAGGTAGATGGCGCCGACGACGGTGATGCGGGTGAGGACGTAATCGATGTAATCGGCGGTGCGCTCGCCCGGGCGATAGCCCGGGATGAAGCCCGAATGCTTCTTGAGCTGGTCGGCGGTGTCCTTCGGGTTGAAGACAATCGCTGTGTAGAAGAAGGCGAAGAACACGATCATCGCCGCGTAGAATGCCATGTAGAGCGGCTGGCCGTGGCCGAGCGAGGCCAGGATGGTGCTGGCCCAGGCCGGCATGTTGGTCGCCTGCGAGAAACCGGCGACGGTCGCCGGCAGCAAGAGCAGCGACGACGCGAAGATCGGCGGGATGACGCCCGACGTGTTGAGCTTGAGCGGCAGGTGCGAGGTATCGCCCTGGAACATGCGATTGCCGACTTGGCGCTTCGGATACTGGATCAGCAGGCGGCGCTGAGCCCGCTCGAAGAAGACGATGAGCGCGATGACGACAATGGCCAGCACGATGATCGCCAGGATCAGGCCGGTCGACAGCGCGCCGGTGCGGCCGAGTTCCAGTGTCCCCGATATGGCGCGCGGCAGGCCGGCGACGATGCCGGAGAAGATGATCAGCGAAATGCCGTTGCCGATGCCGCGCGCGGTGATCTGTTCGCCGAGCCACATCAGGAACATGGTGCCGCCGACCAGCGTGACAACGGTCGAGAGACGGAAGAACATGCCGGGATCATTGACGATGCCGTTCCCGTTCTCCAGTCCCACCGAAATACCATAGGCCTGCACCAGCGCCAGGAGCACGGTGCCGTAGCGCGTGTATTGGTTGATGACCTTGCGGCCTTGCTCGCCTTCCTTCTTCAGCGCTTCCAACGAGGGAATGACCGAGGTCATCAGCTGCATGATGATGGAAGCGGAGATATAGGGCATGATGCCGAGCGCGAAGATCGCCATGCGCTGCACGGCACCGCCGGCGAACATGTTGAACATGCCGAGCACGCCCTTGCTCTGCGAGGAGAAGGCATGGGCGAAGGCGTCGGGATTGATCCCGGGAAGCGGGATGTAGGTGCCGAGACGGTAGACGAGCAACGCGCCGATGGTGAACCAGATGCGTTTCTTCAGGTCCTCCGCCTTGGCGAAGGCCGAGAAATTCAGATTCGAGGCTAGTTGTTCAGCAGCCGAAGCCATGCCTGATTCTCCGCTTGGTAACGCTTGATGGCCCGTGGGGTCAGGCGGTGCGTTTCACCGAAGCTCACGAGATAAGCTCCGGGCTGTAAACATGCAAGCGGCCGCGTTGACGCGGCCGCTAAATTGAGCAGATCAAAGCGCGATCGAAAGCAAAAACGAATGCCACTCTTGCCGACCGCGCTTCAAATTGCCGTTACTCGGCAGCTGCCTTTTCCGGCAGCTTGACCGAACCGCCGGCCCTTTCGATCTTCTCGATCGCGGCCTTGGAGGCGCCGGCGACGTCGAAGGCGAGCTTGGCCTTGAGTTCGCCATCGGACAGCACGCGCACGCCATCCTTGACGCGACGGATGACGCCGGCGGCGACAAGCGCCTCGGCCGTCACGGTTGCCTTGACGTCAAGCTTCTTGGCATCGACGGCTTCCTGAATGCGGGCCAGCGACACGACAACGAAGCTCTTGGCGAAGATGTTGTTGAAGCCACGCTTCGGCAGGCGCCGATAGAGCGGCATCTGGCCACCCTCGAAGCCGTTGACGGCAACGCCGGAGCGCGCCTTCTGGCCCTTGACGCCGCGACCGGCGGTCTTGCCCGAACCGGAGCCGATACCGCGGCCGAGACGCTTCTTGGAGTGCGTCGCGCCGTCCTTGTCACGCAGATCGTTGAGTTTCATCTTGCTTCTCCTGCGCTTTGGCTCAGCCCTCGTCCACGACGCGGACGAGATGCTGGACGGCAGCGATCATGCCGCGCACGGAGGGCGTATCTTCCAGCGTGCGCTGCTTGTGCATCTTGTTGAGGCCGAGGCCGACCAGCGTCGCGCGCTGTTCCTTCGGACGGCGGATCGGCGAGCCGATCTGCTCAACGGTGATGGTCTTGGTTGCTTTCTTGGCCATGGTCAAAATCCCTGGTCAGATCGACTATTCTTCAGCCGCAACGGCGGTGCCGCGGCGGGCCTGAAGGGTCGAATACTTGATGCCGCGCGCAGCAGCCACATCCTTGGGATGCATCTGGCTCTTCAGCGCGTCGAAGGTGGCGCGAACCATGTTGTAGGGGTTCGACGAACCCATCGACTTGGCGACCACGTCATGCATGCCGAGCGTCTCGAAGACGGCGCGCATCGGGCCGCCGGCGATGATGCCGGTACCCTGCTTGGCGGCGCGCAGCAGCACGCGGCCCGCACCCCAGCGTCCTTCGACGTCGTGATGCAGCGTGCGGCCCGAGCGCAGCGGCACGAAGATCATGTCGCGCTTGGCCGATTCGGTCGCCTTGCGGATGGCTTCCGGCACTTCGCGCGCCTTGCCGTGACCGAAGCCGACACGGCCCTTCTGGTCGCCGACGACGACGAGTGCGGCGAAGCCGAAGCGGCGGCCACCCTTGACGACCTTGGCGACGCGATTGATGTGGACGAGCTTGTCCACCATGCCATCGTCGCGCTCTTCACGCTCGCGGCCGCGGCCGCCTTCCCTACGTTCCTGTGCCATATCCTGTTCCTTGTTCTTTTCCGGAAGCACGGGTTGCTGATTGCTGACGCCACTTTTGGGTCGTCAGCGGTGAACTTCTCCTTTGCATGATCTTGTCCGAAAAGTCTGCAACTTTTCGGGATCATGCATTAGAAGCTGAGACCGCCTTCGCGGGCTGCCTCGGCCAGCGCCTTGACGCGGCCGTGGTAGATGTACGGGCCACGGTCGAAGACGACTTCCTTGATGCCGGCCTTGGTGGCGCGCTCGGCGATCAGCTTGCCGATCGCGGCGGCGGCGGCAGTGTCGGCGCCGGTCTTGAGCGAACCCTTGAGGTCCTTCTCGAGCGTCGAGGCGGCAGCGATGGTGTGGCCCTTGGCGTCGTCGATCACCTGAACGTAGATGTTCTTCGACGTGCGGTGGACCGAGAGACGCGGACGCTCGCCGGCGACTTTCTTGATCTGGCGACGGACGCGTTGCGCACGGCGCTGGATGGCTTCCTTGGTACCCATGATGTCTTCCTTGCCTTCAAAAAACGGGGGCCGCCATATGCGGTAGGCGAAACGCCTCCCGCGACCGCTCCCCGCGGCGTTACACTTCCGTGGCTTGGCCGGGTCCGAAAAGTCCGCGACTTTTCAGGGCCAAGCCGATTACTTCTTCTTGCCTTCCTTGCGGACGATCTTCTCGCCGGCGTAACGGACACCCTTGCCCTTGTAAGGCTCGGGACCGCGGTATTCGCGGATCTCCGCGGCAACCTGGCCGACCTGCTGCTTGTCGATGCCGGCCACGGTGATTTCGGTCGGCTTCGGCACGGTGATCGTGATGCCGGCAGGCGTCTCGTAGACGACATCATGGCTGAAGCCGAGGGCCAGCTGCAGGTTCTTACCCTGCAAGGCAGCGCGATAGCCGACGCCGGTGATCTCGAGCTTCTTCTCGAAACCGTCCTTGACACCCTGCAGGATGTTGACGATCTGCGTGCGCGACATGCCCCACTTGGAGCGGGCTGTCTTGGTCTGGTCGCGCGGCTGGACAGCGATCTCGCTGCCTTCCATCTTGACCAGCACTTCGTCATTCACCACGAACTTCAGCTCGCCCTTGGGGCCCTTCGCCGTAACGGTCTGGCCGTTGACGGTCGCGGTCACGCCCTGCGGCAGCGAAACGGGTTTCTTTCCAATACGAGACATTTTGTTGTCCTCGTCACTTCTCTTGTTTCAGGTCTCTGTCTTCGGAACGATCCGAAGACCGGATTCCAATTTGCGGTGAGCTGCCAGATCAGAAGATCTGGCAGAGGATCTCGCCGCCGACGTTCTGCTCGCGTGCTTCGTGGTCGGCCATCACGCCCTTCGGTGTCGAAAGGATGGCGATGCCGAGGCCGTTGGCGACGTGCGGGATCGACTTGGCCGAAACGTAAACGCGGCGGCCGGGCTTCGAAACGCGGGCTATTTCGCGCACGACCGGAGCACCGTCGAAATACTTCAGCTCGATTTCGATTTCGGACTTGCCGTTGTCGAAGTCGGTCTGGCTGTAATCGCGGATATAGCCTTCAGCCTTCAGCACGTCGAGGACGCGGGTGCGCAGACGCGAGGCCGGCGTCGAGACACTCGACTTCTTGCGGCCATAGGCGTTGCGGATGCGGGTCAGCATATCGCCGAGAGGATCGCTCAATGACATGTTATGTCCTCCTTACCAGCTCGACTTGACCAGGCCCGGGATCTGGCCGTTATTGCCGAGATCCCGAAGCGCGATGCGCGATACTTTGAGCTTGCGATAGTAGGCGCGCGGACGGCCGGTGACTTCGCAGCGGTTGCGGATGCGGATCTTGGCCGAGTTGCGCGGCAGGGCAGCAAGCTTCAGCTGAGCGCGGAAGCGCTCTTCCATCGGCTTGGACTGATCCATGATGATCGCCTTCAGCGCGGCGCGCTTGGGACCGTACTGGTCGGCAAGCTTGCGGCGCCTGTTGTTCTTCTCGACTGAGCTGGTCTTTGCCATTTCAGATTTTTCCTTTTCTCGCTGCCGTTACTGGCGGAAGGGGAAGTTGAAAGCCTTGAGCAAAGCCCTGGCTTCGTCATCCGTCTTCGCAGTCGTACAAACGATGACGTCCATGCCCCAGATCTGATCAACCTTGTCGTAGTTGATCTCCGGAAACACGATGTGTTCCTTGATGCCCATGGCGTAGTTGCCACGGCCATCGAAGCTCTTGGGGTTCAGTCCGCGGAAGTCGCGGACGCGCGGCAGCGCGATGTTCACGAGGCGGTCGAGGAACTCGTACATACGTTCCTTGCGCAGCGTGACTTTGGCGCCGATCGGCATGTTCTCGCGGACCTTGAAGCCAGCGATCGAATTGCGAGCGCGGGTGACGACGGCCTTCTGGCCGGCGATCATCGCCAGGTCCTCGGCCGCGACCGAAGGCTTCTTCGAATCGGCGGTCGCTTCGCCGACACCCATGTTCAGCACGATCTTGTCGAGGCGCGGAACCTGCATGTCGTTGTCGTAGCCGAACTGCTCCTGCAGCGCCTTGCGAATGGTCTCGTTATAGACCTGCTTGAGGCGCGGCGTGTTGTTGGCAGTCGCCTGCTTGGTTTGAGCCTTAGCCATTGATGACTTCTCCCGAGCGCTTGGCGACGCGCACCTTCTTGCCGTCCTTCTGGAAGATGAAACCGACACGGGTCGGCTTGCCATCCTTCGGGTCGGCCAGCGCGATGTTCGACAGCTGGATCGGCGCTTCCTTGGTGATGATCCCGCCCTCTTGGGACTGGGACTGCTTCTGGTGACGACGGATCATGTTGACGCCGCGCACCAGCGCGGTGTCATCCTTCGGCTGAACCGAGAGGACTTCGCCCGAACGGCCCTTGTCCTTGCCGGCCAGCACGACGACCTTGTCGCCTTTTCTAATCTTTTGCATTGGTCCGGCTCCTTACAGCACTTCAGGCGCGAGCGAGATGATCTTCATGTGGTTCTTGGCGCGGAGTTCGCGCGGAACCGGTCCGAAGATACGCGTGCCGATCGGCTCTTTCTTGTTGTCGACGAGAACGGCCGCGTTCTTGTCGAAACGGATCACGCTGCCGTCCGGGCGGCGGATGTCCTTGGCCGTGCGAACCACGACCGCCTTCATCACATCGCCCTTCTTAACGCGGCCGCGCGGAATGGCTTCCTTGATCGACACCACGATGATGTCGCCCACGGAAGCGTATTTCCGCTTCGAGCCGCCCAGCACCTTGATGCACATGACACGACGCGCGCCGGAATTATCCGCCACGTCGAGGTTTGTTTGCATCTGAATCATGACTGGCCGCCTTCTTCTTTTCTAACGGGACGGGCTCGAAGCCCCTCCCCGGTCTGTCCAAAATTCGTTGTTTACGCCCAGAGGTCAGGCTTGGTCCGAGGACACGACGATCCAGCGCTTGTCCTTGGAAATCGGCTTCGATTCCTGGATGAACACCTGATCGCCGACCTTGTGGGCGTTGTTCTCGTCGTGCGCCTTGTACTTCTTGGTCATGCGCACGGTCTTCTTCATCACGGGATGCGTGAAGCGCCGTTCGACCTTGACGACGACCGTCTTCTCGTTCTTGTCGCTGACGACGGTGCCCTGCAGAATGCGCTTTGGCATGGTTTTCGTCCTTAAGCCTTCTTGGCCGCGGACTTTTCCGCAGCGATGGTCTTGATACGCGCAATGTCCTTGCGAACCTGCCTCACGCGCGCGGTCTTCTCGAGCTGGCCGGTGGCCTTCTGGAAGCGCAGGTTGAACTGCTCCTTCTTCAGGCTGGCCAGGTCGTCGGTCAGCTGGTCCTGGGTCTTGGTCCGGATGTCTTCGGCTTTCATGATCAGCCCGTCCTTATTCTGCGATGCGCTGTACGAAGCGCGTCCTGACCGAGAGCTTGGCCGCGCCGAGACGCAGCGCCTCACGGGCGGTTTCTTCATTGACGCCGTCGATCTCGAACATGATGCGGCCCGGCTTGACGCGCGCGGCCCAGTAGTCGACCGCGCCCTTGCCCTTGCCCATGCGGACTTCGGTCGGCTTCGAGGTGACCGGCACATCCGGGAAAATACGGATCCAGACGCGGCCAGCGCGCTTCATTTCGCGAGTGATCGCGCGGCGGGCCGCCTCGATCTCACGCGCGGTGACGCGGTTCGGCTCAAGCGCCTTCAGCCCGAAACCACCGAAATCCAGGTTGGTGCCGCCCTTTGCGGTACCATGGATACGGCCCTTGAACTGCTTGCGGAACTTTGTGCGCTTTGGCTGCAGCATCGTTCTAACTCCAAATTCCTAAATGTCTCAGGCGTTTTCGCGACGACGACCGCGTTCGCGATCACCACCACCGCCATGCGCAGCATCACCCTCGGTCGCACGACGCTCCGAAGCCATCGGATCGTGCTCGAGGATCTCGCCCTTGAATACCCAGACCTTGACGCCGCAAATGCCGTAGGCCGTATTCGCCTCGGCCGTGCCGTAGTCGACATCGGCGCGCAGCGTATGCAGCGGCACGCGACCTTCACGATACCATTCCATGCGCGCGATCTCGGCGCCGCCAAGGCGGCCGGCGCAGTTGATGCGGATACCTTCGGCACCGAGGCGCATGGCCGACTGCACGGCACGCTTCATGGCGCGGCGGAACGCGATGCGGCGCTCGAGCTGCTGGGCGATCGACTGGGCGACCAGGGTCGCGTCGATTTCCGGCTTGCGCACTTCGACGATGTTGAGGTGCGTCTCGGACTTCGTCATCTCCATCAGCTTCTTGCGAAGCTTCTCGATGTCGGCGCCCTTCTTGCCGATGATCAGACCCGGGCGCGCGGCATGGATGGTGACGCGGCACTTCTTGTGCGGACGCTCGATCACGACCTTCGAGATGGCAGCCTGCTTGAGCTCCTTCTCAAGATACTTGCGGATCTTGATGTCCTCGTGCAGCAGCTTGCCGTACTCGCCGGTGTTCGCGAACCAGCGCGAATCCCAGGTGCGGTTGATGCCGAGGCGAAGACCGATCGGATTGACTTTCTGGCCCATTATGCGGCCTCCCCTTTTTCTTCGACTTCACGAACGACGATCGTGAGGTGCGAGAACGGCTTCTCGATACGGCTGGCGCGACCACGGCCACGAGCGTGGAACCGCTTCATGACGATCGACTTGCCGACATAGGCTTCCGCCACGATCAGTGCATCGACGTCGAGGTCGTGGTTGTTTTCCGCGTTGGCGATTGCCGATTCCAGCGTCTTCTTGACCGTGCCGGAAATCCGCTTGGCCGAGAATTCGAGATCGGAAAGCGCTGTCGCGACCTTCTTGCCGCGGATCAGCGCGGCAACCAGGTTCAGCTTCTGCGGGCTGATACGGATCGTGCGCAACACGGCGCGCGCTTCGTTGTCAGCAAGCCTGCGCGGAGCTTTGGCCTTGCCCATGATTATTTCCTCTTCGCCTTCTTATCCGCGCCGTGACCGTAATAGGTCCGCGTCGGAGCGAATTCACCGAACTTGTGACCGACCATGTCCTCGTTCACCGCGACGGGAACATGCTTCTGGCCGTTGTAGACACCGAAGGTGAAGCCGACGAACTGCGGCAGGATGGTGGAGCGACGGCTCCACATCTTGATCACCTCATTGCGACCACCTTCACGAACCTTGTCCACCTTCTTGAGAAGGTAGCCGTCGATGAAGGGGCCTTTCCAAATAGAACGAGTCACTTGGCGTTACCTCTTCTTAGCTCTTGCGCTGATGGCGCGAGCGCAGGATGAACTTGTCGGTCGCCTTGTTGGACCGCGTCTTCTTGCCTTTGGTCGGCTTGCCCCACGGGCTGACCGGATGACGGCCACCAGAGGTGCGGCCTTCGCCGCCGCCATGCGGGTGGTCGACCGGGTTCATGGTCACGCCGCGATTGTGCGGACGCTTGCCACGCCAAACCGTGCGGCCGGCCTTGCCGTCGTTGATGTTGCCGTGGTCCGGATTGGACACGGCGCCGACGGTGGCCATGCAGGAGCCGTGAACGACACGCTGCTCGCCCGAGTTGAGGCGCAGGATCGCCATACCCTGGTCGCGGCCGACCAGCTGGCCGTAACCACCTGCCGACCGGGCGACCTGGGCGCCTTTGCCTGGCTTCAGCTCGATGTTGTGGACGATGGTGCCGACCGGCATCGAGGCCAACGGCATCGCATTGCCCGGCTTCACGTCGACCGCTTCGCCGGCCACGATCTTGTCGCCGGGAGCCAGACGCTGCGGAGCGATGATGTAGGACAGCTCACCGTCATCATACTTGATCAGCGCGATGAAGGCGGTGCGGTTCGGATCATATTCGATGCGCTCGACCGTGCCGACAACGTCGAACTTGCGGCGCTTGAAGTCGATGATGCGGTACGAACGCTTGTGACCGCCGCCGATGAAGCGGGCCGTGATGCGGCCGTGATTGTTGCGGCCGCCCGACTTGGTCAGGCCTTCGGTCAGGCCCTTGACGGGCTTTCCCTTGTAGAGGCCCGAGCGGTCGACGATGACCAGCTGGCGGGTGCTCGGCGTTATCGGGTTGAATTTCTTAAGTGCCATTGTCCTGTCCTCGCGGCCTTGCTCAGAGACCCGTCGCGACGTCGATCGACTGGCCGTCGGCCAGCGTCACGATCGCCTTCTTGACGTCGCTCTGGCGGCCGATCGTGCCGCGGAAGCGCTTGATCTTGCCCTTGCGGACAAGCGTGTTCACGGCCATCACCTTGACGCCGAACAGCGCTTCGACGGCGGCCTTGATTTCTGGCTTCGACGCCTTCTTGGCGACGTTGAAGACGACCTGGTTCTGCTCGGAGGCCATGGTCGACTTTTCGGTGATCGCCGGCGAGACGATCACGTCGTAGTGACGAAGGTCGGTCATTTAAAGCGCTCCTCGAGAGCCTCGACGGCGGCCTTCGAAAGGACCAGCGTGCCGCGGCGCAGAATGTCGTAGACGTTGATGCCCTGGATGGGCAGCACGTCGATGTTGGGGATGTTGGTGGCTGCCAGCTTGAAGTTCTTGTCAAGCTCGGCGCCGCCAATCACCAGGGCGTTGGTCAGGCCCAGCGTCGCGAAATTCGCGATCAGCGCCTTCGTCTTGGCCTCGGTCAGCTTCAACTCGTCGATGATGATGATCGACGCGCTCTTGGCCTTGGCCGAAAGAGCATGCTTGAGGCCAAGCGCGCGAACCTTCTTGGGCAGTTCGTGCTCATGGCTGCGAACGACCGGGCCGTGGGCCTTGCCGCCGCCGCGGAACTGCGGAGCGCGTGCCGAGTGGTGACGGGCGCGGCCCGTACCCTTCTGCTTGTACATCTTGGCGCCGGTGCGCGCGATTTCGGCGCGGCCCTTGGCCTTGTGCGTGCCCTGCTGCTTCTTGGCAAGCTGCCAGCGCACGACGCGCTGCAGGATGTCCTCGCGCGGATCAAGGCCGAAAATTCCGTCGGAAAGTTCCACCTTGCCGGCGTCTTTACCGCCGAGCGTTGTGATCTTGAGATCCATTATTCCGCTCCCTCTGTGGCCGGAGCCTCGTTCTTCGCAGCTGCCGCAACAGCGCGGATCGCGGCGGGCTTCGGCGCATTGGCCGGCAGCGCCACCTTGGCCGCGTCGCGGACCAGGATCCAGGCGCCCTTCGATCCGGGAACCGCACCGCGGATCAGGATCAGGCCGCGGTCGGCGTCGGTCGAGACGATCTCGACATTCTGTGTGGTGACGCGGGTGTCGCCCATGTGGCCAGCCATATGCTTGCCCTTGAACACCTTGCCCGGGTCCTGACGCTGGCCAGTCGAACCGTGTGTACGGTGCGAGACCGAGTTACCGTGCGTCGCGCGGCCACCACCCATGTGGTGGCGTTTGATGACGCCCTGGAAACCCTTGCCGATCGTCGTGCCCGTCACATCGACCTTCTGGCCGGCGACAAAGTGCTCGACGGTGATCTCGGCGCCAACGTCGATCATGTTGTCGGCGGAGACGCGGAACTCGGCAACCTTCGCCTTCGGCTCGACGGAAGCGGTCGCGAAATGGCCGCGCATCGCCTTCGACGTGTTCTTCACCTTGGCGAGGCCAACGCCGAGCTGAACGGCAGTGTAGCCATTCTTCTCCTGCGTGCGCTGTGCCACGACCTGGCAGTTCTCCATCTGGAGAACGGTGACGGGAACATGTTCCCCGGCATCATTATAGATGCGGGTCATTCCCACCTTCTTTGCAATCACACCTGAACGCATCGGTTCAATTCCTTTAGAGTTCCGGGCCAGGGACACCGCCCCTTACCGCGCTCTCATTCCCTTAGAGCTTGATCTCGACGTCGACGCCGGCGGCCAGATCGAGCTTCATCAAAGCATCGACGGTCTGCGGGGTCGGATCGACGATGTCGAGCAGACGCTTGTGCGTGCGCATCTCGAACTGCTCGCGGCTCTTCTTGTCGACGTGAGGCGACCGGTTGACCGTGAACTTTTCGATCCGCGTCGGCAGCGGAATGGGGCCGCGGACGTTTGCACCAGTGCGCTTGGCCGTCGACACGATTTCCTTCGTCGAGGCGTCGAGCACGCGGTGGTCAAACGCCTTCAGGCGGATGCGGATATTCTGTCCGTTCATGCGTCACTTCCTTGTTCTGGCGCGGCGCGGGCAACTCCGGCGCCCGCGACAGATCGGTTTAAGTCCAAATTACTCTTTGATGGTGACGACGATGCCGGCACCGACGGTGCGGCCGCCTTCACGGATGGCGAAGCGCAGCTTCTCTTCCATGGCGATCGGCACGATCAGCTCGACATCGACCGTGATGTTGTCGCCAGGCATCACCATCTCGGTGCCTTCCGGCAGCGACACGATGCCGGTCACGTCGGTCGTGCGGAAGTAGAACTGCGGACGGTAGTTGGTGAAGAACGGCGTGTGACGGCCACCTTCGTCCTTGGTCAGGATGTAGGCTTCGGCCACGAACTTCTTGTGCGGCTTCACCGTGCCGGGCTTGGCCAGAACCTGGCCGCGCTCGACACCTTCACGGTCGACACCGCGCAGCAGCGCGCCGATGTTGTCGCCAGCCTGGCCCTGATCGAGCAGCTTGCGGAACATTTCGACACCCGTGCAGGTCGTCTTGGTCGTCGGACGGATGCCGATGATTTCCAGCTCCTCGCCGACCTTGACCACGCCGCGCTCGACGCGGCCGGTCACGACCGTGCCACGGCCCGAGATCGAGAACACGTCCTCGATCGGCATCAGGAACGGCTTGTCCAGCGGACGAACCGGCGTCGGGATGTAGGCGTCGACCTGAGCCATCAGCTCGCGGATCGCGTCCTCGCCGATCGTCTTGTTCGAATCCTCGAGCGCTGCCAGCGCCGAACCCTTGACGATCGGAATGTCGTCGCCGGGGAATTCGTTCTTCGACAGCAATTCGCGAACCTCGAGCTCGACCAGTTCGAGCAGCTCGGCATCGTCGACCTGGTCGACCTTGTTCAGGAACACCACGATCGACGGCACGCCGACCTGACGGGCAAGCAGGATGTGCTCGCGGGTCTGCGGCATCGGGCCGTCGGCGGCCGACACGACCAGGATCGCGCCGTCCATCTGCGCGGCACCAGTGATCATGTTCTTCACATAGTCGGCGTGGCCGGGGCAGTCGACATGCGCGTAGTGGCGGTTGGCCGTCTCGTATTCGACGTGAGCCGTCGAGATCGTGATGCCGCGCGCCTTCTCTTCCGGCGCCGCGTCGATCTGGTCATAGCGCTTGTATTCGCCAAAATACTTGGTGATCGCAGCCGTCAGCGACGTCTTGCCATGGTCAACGTGACCAATCGTGCCGATGTTCACATGAGGCTTAGTGCGCTCGAATTTACCTTTTGCCATGTGATGTCTCCATTTCCTGCTCGCCCATGCGGGCTCTGAATTGCGTTACCGCGGCAGCTCTTTCGAGTTACGCGTATTTCTTCTGGACTTCCTGAGCGACCGCGGTCGGGACCGGCTCGTAGTGATCGAACTGCATCGTGTAGGCCGCGCGGCCCTGGCTCATCGAGCGCAGGTTGTCGACGTACTTGAACATGTTGGCGAGCGGCACCATCGCGTTGATGACGACGGCCACGCCGCGCGCTTCCTGGCCCTGGATCTGGCCACGACGGCCGTTCAGATCGCCAATGACGCTGCCGACGTAGTCTTCCGGCGTCACCACCTCGACCTTCATGATCGGCTCGAGCAGCTGCACGCCGAGCTTCGGCGCAGCCTCACGGAAGCATGCGCGGGATGCGATTTCGAAGGCGAGCACCGAGGAATCGACGTCATGGTAGGCGCCGTCGATGAGCGTCGCCCTGACGCCGATCATCGGGAAGCCGGCGAACGGACCTGCGCCCATAACGCTCTGGATACCCTTTTCGACGCCCGGGATGTATTCCTTCGGCACCGCACCGCCGACGATCTTGGACTCGAACACGAAGTCCTCGCTCTCGGAATTCGGCTCGAACACAACCTTGACGCGCGCGAACTGGCCGGTACCGCCGGTCTGCTTCTTGTGGGTGTAGTCCTGCTCGTGCTTGCGGGTAATCGTCTCGCGATAAGCCACCTGCGGCGCGCCGACATTGGCTTCGACCTTGAACTCGCGACGCATGCGGTCGACGATGATGTCGAGGTGCAGCTCGCCCATGCCGGAGATGATGGTCTGGCCGCTTTCCTCGTCGGTCTTGACTCGGAAGGACGGATCCTCGGCCGCCAGGCGGTGAAGGGCGAGGCCCATCTTTTCCTGGTCGTTCTTGGTCTTCGGCTCGATGGCGATCTGGATGACCGGATCGGGGAATTCCATGCGCTCGAGGATGACCGGGTGCAGCGGATCGCACAGCGTGTCGCCGGTGGTCGTGTCCTTCAGGCCAGCCAGAGCGACGATGTCGCCGGCGAAAGCCTCTTCGACGTCGGCGCGCGAATTCGCATGCATCTGCAGCATGCGGCCGATGCGCTCCTTCTTGCCCTTCACGGTGTTGTCGACAGAGACGCCCTTGGAGAGCTTGCCCGAATAGATGCGGGCAAAGGTCAGCGAACCGACGAACGGGTCGTTCATGATCTTGAAGGCGAGCATCGACAGCGGCTCGTTGTCGTCCGCATGACGCTCGATCTCGGCGTCGGTCTTGGCATCGACACCCTTGATGGCGGGAACGTCGGCCGGCGACGGCAGGTATTCGACAACGGCGTCGAGCAGCGGCTGCACGCCCTTGTTCTTGAAGGCCGAGCCGCAGAACATCGGGTAGAACTTGACCGCGATCGTGCCCTTTCGGATCAGCGAACGGATTTCGTCATTCGACGGCATCTTGCCTTCGAGGTAGTTCTCGAGCGCCGTCTCGTCCATCTCGACGGCGGCTTCGATCATCTTCTCGCGATATTCCTCGGCACGCGCCTTGAGGTCGGCCGGGATCTCGACGACGTCCCAGGCAGCGCCGAGCGTCTCGTCGCGCCAGACGAGCGCGTTCATCTCGACGAGGTCGACGACACCCTTGAATTCGGTCTCGGCGCCGATCGGCAGCTGCATGACGACAGCCTGCGCACCGAGGCGCGACCCGATCATCTCGACCGAGCGGTAGAAGTCGGCGCCGATCTTGTCCATCTTGTTGCAGAAGATCATGCGCGGCACGCGGTACTTGTCGGCCTGGCGCCAGACGGTTTCCGTCTGCGGCTCGACACCGGCATTGGCGTCGAGCAGCGCGATGGCGCCGTCGAGCACGCGCAGCGAACGCTCGACTTCGATGGTGAAGTCGACGTGTCCGGGGGTGTCGATGATGTTGAAGCGGTGCATCTTGCCATCACGACCCTTCCAGAAGGTCGTGGTCGCGGCGGACGTGATGGTGATGCCGCGTTCCTGCTCCTGCTCCATCCAGTCCATGGTGGCAGCGCCGTCGTGCACTTCGCCGATCTTGTGCGACTTGCCCGTGTAATAGAGGACGCGCTCGGTGGTCGTCGTCTTGCCGGCGTCAATATGCGCCATGATACCGAAATTGCGGTAGTCTTCGATTTTGTATTCGCGGGCCATCGTAGCTGCCTCTCAGTCCTGTTCGCGCTTTACCAGCGGTAGTGTGCGAAAGCGCGGTTGGCTTCAGCCATCTTGTGGGTGTCTTCACGCTTCTTCACGGCGGTGCCGCGGTTGTTGGCCGCGTCCATCAGCTCGCCGGAGAGTCGGTCGACCATGGTGGTCTCGTTGCGGTTGCGGGCCGCGGCGATCAGCCAGCGGATCGCCAGCGCCTGGCGGCGCTCTGGGCGCACGTCGACCGGAACCTGGTAGGTGGCGCCGCCGACGCGACGCGAACGTACTTCCACATGCGGCGCGACATTGTCGAGCGCCTGGTGGAAGACGGTGACCGGCTCCTGCTTGGTCTTCGACTGGACCTGGTCCAACGCCCCGTAGACGATGGTCTCGGCAACCGACTTCTTGCCGTCATACATGACGGCGTTCATGAACTTGGTGACGATCAGATCGCCGAACTTGGGATCCGGGTTGATCTCACGCTTTTCTGCACTGTGACGACGCGACATGGCTTTTGTCTCTCAATCTCATAGCCTTGCGCAGGAAAGCGCCAAGGCCGGAAAATCTTACTTCGGACGCTTAGCGCCGTACTTCGAACGGCGCTGCTTGCGGTTCTTGACGCCCTGCGTGTCGAGCACGCCGCGGATGATGTGGTAGCGCACGCCCGGAAGATCCTTGACGCGGCCGCCGCGGATCATGACCACGGAGTGTTCCTGAAGGTTGTGACCTTCGCCGGGGATGTAACCGATCACTTCAAAACCATTGGTCAGGCGGATCTTGGCCACCTTGCGCAGCGCCGAGTTCGGCTTCTTCGGCGTCGTCGTATAGACGCGCGTGCAGACGCCCCGCTTCTGCGGGTTCTGCTGCATGGCCGGGACCTTGTTGCGCTTCACCGGCGCAATGCGCGGCTTGCGGATCAGCTGGTTGACGGTAGGCATTAAACCCTCTTGTCTCTCAATTCCGTGTCTCGTGCCGGTCAAGGCTCGCTCAAAGCGTCATTTCCATACGCAAATTCGGGCCACAAACCGCGCCTCGCGGTCTTGCCCGAACAAATCGCAGAGGAAGCGGAAACCGCTTCGTGCACGCCGGAAATGTCTTTTCGCTCGTAAAACGAACCCTGTTTGAGGCAAACTCCAAAGCGTGTCGCTTCGGAAGGGAGAGCCTCACATCGGTTCTGACTGGGCGGCTTCTACTCGTAAGCCCGCGAACCGTCAACCCCGCAGCGGCAAATATTGCATCGAAGCCGGGGCTTGGCAGCCATGCGAAAACCGCATGTAATTTTCTTTCGCCGTTTTGCAAGGCCGAGGAAGAAAGTGACCGGCCTTTGGTTGTTGCGGGGCCTTGCTTCGTGCGAAAATGGCCGCATGAACACAGACAATCCCTCGCCGCGGAGGAATCGACCCGTGAACGACAATGAAGAACGCCCGGTCACCATCATCACCGGCCGGGTGTGGAAGAAGAAAGGCGGCACGCCGGAAGGCGTGCATGTCATGCTGGTGGCGCCCGATGACGATTCGGCCGTCCGCCGCGCGCTCGAATCGCTCGCGGCGGAAGGCTACGCCGAAGCCGAACTCGACCAGATCGGCGACATGGAGGGCGAGCCCGACGATGAGCCGCATCTTTCGGCCTTCCAGGGCGCACTCGAAGGCGAAGTGTCGATCGTGACCTTCGACGTGCCGATCTGATCGCAGGCGTGACGCCCCTCGCCTGCCCTGCGCCATGGTGCCGATTCGTTCGGATGGCTGGCATGGTCGACGCTTGCCCGTCATGGCCGATCTGCTAAGAGACGCGCAGTCGTCCAAACCCGGCGGAGCCTCATGTCCTCATCCATCTCGCCCATAAGAATCGGCATTGTCGGCGTCGGCAAGATCGTCCGCGACCAACACCTTCCGGCACTGGCCAAGGATCGGGACTACCAGCTGATCGCGGCGGCCAGCCGGCACGGCAAGGTCGACGGCATCGCGAATTTCCCCGATATTGAGACTATGCTTGGCGCGGTTCCCGAACTCGACGCGGTGTCGCTGTGCATGCCGCCGCAGTTCCGCTACGATTCCGCGCGCAAGGCGCTCGAGGCCGGAAAGCACGTCTTCCTGGAAAAACCGCCGGGTGCCACGGTCAGCGAGGTCGAGGACCTGAAGGCGTTCGCGGCGAAACAAGGCGTTTCGCTATTCGCCAGCTGGCATTCGCGCTACGCGCCGGCGGTGGAAGCGGCGCGGACATTCCTGGCTTCGACCAAAATCAAATCGGCGGCGATCGTCTGGAAGGAAGATGTGCGCCGCTGGCACCCGAACCAGGACTGGATCTGGCAGCCTGGCGGTTTCGGCGTCTTCGATCCCGGCATCAACGCGCTGTCGATCGCAACCTACATCCTGCCGGCCATGTACATCACCTCGGCCGTGCTCGATTTTCCGGAGAACCGTGATGCACCGATCGCGGCCCAGGTCGTCTTCCGCGCGGCGAACGGATCCGATGTGACGATGGATCTCGACTGGTTGCAGACCGGACCGCAGAGCTGGGACATCCTGGCCGACACGGATGCTGGACAGATGGTGCTCTCGGGTGGCGGCTCGAAGCTCGCCGTCGATGGCAATATCGGACACGAGGAGCCGGAAGCGGAATATCCGATGCTCTATCGGCGATTTGCCGAGATCGTCCACGCCCGAACGTCGGATGTGGACCTGGCGCCACTCCAGCACGTGGCCGACGCGTTCATGCTGGGCAAGCGCAATGTGGTGGAAGCGTTTTTCGACTGAAGGTCACCGGGTGCCCCCTGGCCTCAGTCGACGATCGCGATGGCAAAGCCGTCATAACCCTTGGCGCCGACGGTCTGGATGGCGGTGCCGTCCAGGCGTTTGTCGCCGCCGATGAAGGAAAACGCCGCGCGTGCGCCTTCGACATTGGCATCGCGGCCATCCTCATCCAGCACGGCGCCGTCACGGATGACGTTGTCGCAGACGATGACCGTTCCGGAGCGCGACAGCCGCAAGGCCCAGGACAGATAGTTCGGGTTGTTCGGCTTGTCGGCATCGATGAAGACGAGATCGAACGGGCCGGCATTCTCGCCACCGAGTGCGGCGAGCGATTGGAGCGCTGAACCGACGCGCAATTCCACGCGGTCCGCGACATCGGCCCGCTCGAAATTCGAACGCGCGACGCTGGCATGATGCGGATCGAGTTCGAGCGTCACGACCTTGCCCTCGGCGGGCAGTCCCCGCGCCATCCAGATGGTCGAATAGCCGCCCAGCGTGCCGATCTCGAGCACCTTTTTCGCGCCGCTGATGCGCACCAGCAGCGAGAGCAGTTTTCCTTGCGCCGCCGAGACGTCGATCGCCGGCAGGCCATTGTCACGGTTGGCCGCCAGAACCGCGTCGAGAACGGGATCCGCCTCGAAGAGCGAGGAAACGATGTAGTTGTCGACAGCCGTCCAGGTCTTCGTGCTCATCTGCTTTCCTCCGATCGTAGAAATGAAAAAGCCGCCGGGTTGCCCCGACGGCTTCTGTTGCCCGAGATCTTTGCCGCCCCGCTTACTGCGCGGCGGTCGTCATGTCCGCCAGCATCGGCTCGGCGACTTCCACACCGGAGGCCTTGCGGCGCTCGTCGATGATGAGTTCGTCGCGCGAGGTGGCGATGCGCCGGATCTGGCTCATCGTGCCGCCGGTACCGGCCGGGATCAGCCGGCCGACGATGACGTTTTCCTTCAAGCCCTGCAGCATGTCGGTCTTGCCGGCAACCGCGGCTTCCGTCAGCACCCTGGTCGTCTCCTGGAAGGAGGCGGCCGAGATGAAGGACGGCGTCTGCAGCGATGCCTTGGTGATGCCGAGCAGCACCGGCTGGCCTTCGGCCGGCTTCTTGCCGTCCTCGACCAGGCGCTCGTTGACCTCTTCCAGTTCGATCACGTCGACGTGGTCGCCCGGGATGTAGGTCGAGTCGCCCTGCACCGTGATCTCGACCTTCTGCAGCATCTGGCGAACGATCACCTCGATGTGCTTGTCGTTGATCGACACGCCCTGCAGGCGGTAGACTTCCTGGATCTCGTTGACGAGGTAGGAAGCAAGTGCCTCCACGCCCTTGATCGCCAGGATGTCGTGCGGCGCCGGATTGCCGTCGAGGATGTAGTCGCCCTTCTCGATGACGTCGCCGTCCTGGAGATGGAACGGCTTGCCCTTCGGGATCAGGTACTCGACCGGCTCGAGCGTCGAGTCGTGCGGCTCGATGATGATGCGGCGCTTGTTCTTGTAGTCGCGGCCGAAGCGGATCGTGCCATCGATCTCGGCGATGATGGCGTGATCCTTCGGACGACGTGCCTCGAACAGTTCGGCAACACGCGGCAGACCGCCGGTGATGTCCTTGGTCTTGGCGCTTTCCATCGGGATACGCGCCAAGACGTCGCCGGGGCGAACCTGGGCACCCGGCTCGACCGAGAGAATGGCCTCGACCGAGAGCAGGAAGCGGGCATCGCCGCCCTTCGACAGCTTGCCGACCTTGCCCTTGGAGTCCAGGATGGCAATCGCGGGCTTGAGGTCGTTGCCGCGCGGCGTCGAACGCCAGTCGATGACCTCACGCTTGGTGATACCGGTCGACTCGTCGGCCGTTTCCTGAACGGAAATACCGTCGACCAGATCCTCGTACGACACCTTGCCCTCGATTTCCGTGAGGACAGGACGGGTATAGGGATCCCACTCGGCGATACGCTGACCGCGCTTCACCTTGTCGCCATCGTCCACGAAGATGCGTGAACCATAGGTGACACGGTGCGTCGCGCGCTCCTTGCCGGCTTCGTCGAGGATCAGCACCGCCATGTTGCGGCCCATGACCATCTGCTGGCCGTCCGAATTGCGCACCACGTTGCGGTTGCGGATCTCGACCTTGCCCTCATAGGAGGCTTCAAGGAACGAGCTATCCACCACCTGCGCGGTACCGCCCATGTGGAAGGTACGCATGGTGAGCTGCGTGCCCGGCTCGCCGATCGACTGCGCCGCGATGACGCCGACGGCCTCGCCCTGGTTGACCGGGGTGCCGCGGGCTAGGTCGCGTCCGTAGCAGACCGCGCAGACGCCGATCCTGACTTCGCAGGTCAGGGCCGAGCGGATGCGGACCGACTGCACGCCTGCCTTTTCGATCTGCTCGACGTCACGCTCGTCCATCAGCGTTCCGGCCTTGACCAGAACCTCGCCCGACACCGGATGGGTAATGTCGTCGAGCGATGTGCGGCCCAGCACGCGCTGGCCGACCGAAGCGACGACCTGACCGGCATCGACGATCGGCTGCATGGTGAGGCCCTTGTCGGTGCCGCAATCCACGGAGTTGACGATGCAGTCCTGCGCCACGTCGACCAGACGACGGGTGAGGTAACCCGAGTTCGCCGTTTTCAAGGCGGTGTCGGCCAGACCCTTGCGGGCGCCGTGGGTCGAGTTGAAGTACTCGAGCACGGTCAGGCCTTCCTTGAAGTTCGAGATGATCGGCGTCTCGATGATTTCACCCGACGGCTTGGCCATCAGGCCGCGCATGCCGGCGAGCTGACGCATCTGGGTGGGCGAGCCGCGCGCACCGGAGTGCGACATCATGTAGATCGAGTTCATCGGCTTCTGACGGCCATTGTCCTCGAACTCGACCGCCTTGATGCGGGCCATCATTTCGTCGGCGACCTTTTCCGAGCACTTGGCCCAGGCGTCGACGACCTTGTTGTACTTCTCGCCCTGCGTGATCAGGCCGTCATTGTACTGCTGCTCGTACTCCTTGGCCAAGGCCTCGGTGTCCGACACCAGCTTGATCTTGGTGTCCGGGATCAGCATGTCGTCCTTGCCGAACGAGATGCCGGCACGGCACGCATGAGCAAAGCCGAGCGCCATGATGCGATCGCAGAAAATGACCGTCTCCTTCTGACCGCAATGGCGGTAGACGGTGTCGATCATCTTGGAGATGTTCTTCTTGGTCATCTCCTGGTTGGCGGTCTCGTAGGGCACGTTGACGTTCTTCGGCAGAAGCTCGCCGATGATCATGCGGCCAGGCGTGGTGTCATGGATCTTCGACACGACCTTGCCTTCGGCGTCGACCGTGCGGAAGCGGCCCTTGATCTTGGCGTGCAAGGTCACGGCCTTGGTCTCGAGCGCGTGCTGGAGCTCGCCCATGTCGGCAAACACCATGCCCTCGCCCGGCTCGTTCTGGTTGACGATCGAGAGGTAGTAGAGCCCCAGAACCATGTCCTGCGACGGCACGATGATCGGCGCGCCGGAGGCCGGGTGCAGGATGTTGTTGGTCGACATCATCAGCACGCGGGCTTCCAACTGCGCTTCCAGCGACAGCGGCACGTGAACGGCCATCTGGTCGCCGTCGAAGTCGGCGTTGAAGGCCGTGCAGACCAGCGGATGAAGCTGGATCGCCTTGCCTTCGATCAGGATCGGCTCGAACGCCTGGATGCCGAGGCGGTGCAGCGTCGGCGCGCGGTTCAAGAGAACCGGATGCTCGCGGATGACCTCGTCGAGGATATCCCAGACTTCCGGACGCTCCTTCTCGACCAGCTTCTTCGCCTGCTTGACGGTCGAGGAGTAACCCTTGGCGTCGAGGCGGGCGTAGATGAAGGGCTTGAACAGTTCGAGCGCCATCTTCTTCGGCAGGCCGCACTGATGCAGCTTGAGCTCCGGACCGGTGACGATGACCGAGCGGCCGGAATAGTCGACGCGCTTGCCGAGCAGGTTCTGACGGAACCGGCCCTGCTTGCCCTTGAGCATGTCGGACAGCGACTTCAGCGGACGCTTGTTGGCGCCGGTGATGACACGGCCGCGACGGCCGTTGTCGAACAGCGCATCGACGGCTTCCTGCAGCATGCGCTTTTCATTGCGCACGATGATGCCTGGCGCGCGCAGCTCGATCAGCCGCTTCAGGCGGTTGTTGCGGTTGATCACGCGGCGATAGAGATCGTTCAGGTCCGATGTCGCGAAGCGTCCACCATCCAGGGGAACCAGCGGGCGCAGGTCCGGCGGGATCACCGGAACGACCTTCATTATCATCCATTCCGGACGATTGCCGGACTCCATGAAGTTCTCGACGACCTTGAGCCGCTTCAGATACTTCTTCTGCTTCAGCTCGGACGTGGTCGAAGCCAGTTCCGAACGCAGGTCGCCGGCGATCTTCTCCAGGTCCATGCCGGCCAGAAGGTCATGAATGGCCTCGGCGCCGATCATGGCGGTGAAGGAATCCTCGCCATATTCGTCGACGGCGATCATGTACTCTTCCTCGCTGAGCAGCTGGTGCTCCTTCAGCGCGGTGAGGCCGGGCTCGGTGACGATGTAGTTCTCGAAGTAAAGGACGCGCTCGATGTCCTTCAGCGTCATGTCGAGCAGCGTGCCGATGCGCGAGGGCAGCGACTTCAGGAACCAGATATGGGCGACGGGTGCCGCCAGCTCGATATGGCCCATGCGCTCGCGGCGAACGCGCGACAGCGTCACTTCGACGCCGCACTTCTCGCAGATGACGCCCTTGTACTTCATGCGCTTGTACTTGCCGCACAGGCATTCATAGTCCTTGATCGGGCCAAAAATGCGCGCGCAGAACAGACCGTCACGCTCCGGCTTGAAGGTGCGGTAGTTGATGGTCTCCGGCTTCTTGATCTCGCCGAACGACCAGGACAGAATCTTCTCAGGGCTGGCAAGCGAAATCCGGATGGAATCGAACACCTGCGCAGGCGCCTGCGGATTGAAGAGATTCATGACCTCTTGGTTCATGCCGTTCTCCTTTTCGGGGTCCTCGAAAACCCCTTGCATCTAACGCGGGCCGAATGCCCGCTGAGTGGTCGGCCCACCGGCCGTCGAATTTCGTGGACGCGCCGCGGCATTCCGCGACGCGCCATAGCCTTTACTCGGCTGCGTCCGGCAGTCGAACCGGAGCTTCGTCGAGCTTGGTGTTCTCCAACTCGACATTGAGGCCAAGCGACCGCATTTCCTTGACGAGCACGTTGAAGCTCTCGGGAATGCCTGCCTCGAACGTGTCGTCGCCACGCACGATCGCCTCGTAGACCTTGGTGCGGCCGGCGACGTCGTCCGACTTCACCGTCAGCATCTCCTGCAGCGTGTAGGCGGCGCCGTAGGCTTCCAGCGCCCAGACCTCCATTTCGCCGAAGCGCTGGCCACCAAACTGCGCCTTGCCGCCCAGCGGCTGCTGGGTGACGAGCGAGTACGGGCCGATCGAACGCGCGTGGATCTTGTCGTCCACCAGGTGGTGAAGCTTGAGCATGTAGATATAGCCCATCGTCACCTTGCGATCGAACGGCTCGCCGGTGCGGCCGTCATAGAGCTGCGACTGACCGCTGGTGTGCAGGCCCGCCTGCTCCAGCATGATGTTGATGTCAGCCTCATGCGCGCCGTCGAACACCGGGGTCGCAATGGAGACGCCGCGGCGCATCTGCTCGCTGAGGCGAACGATGCTCTCGTCGTCATATTCGCGGACCGGCTCGTTGCGGTCGTTGGACGGCATGAAGCTTTCCAACGTCTTGCGCAACGGCTTGATGTCGCCGGCAGCCTTATACGTGTCGATCAGTTCGCCGATCTTCCTGCCCATGCCGGCACAAGCCCAGCCCAGATGCGTTTCCAGGATCTGGCCGACATTCATGCGGCTCGGCACACCCAGCGGGTTGAGCACGATGTCGGCATGCGTGCCGTCCTCGAGGAAAGGCATGTCCTCGACCGGAACGATGCGCGACACGACACCCTTGTTGCCATGACGGCCGGCCATCTTGTCGCCGGGCTGCATCTTGCGCTTCACCGCCACGAAGACCTTGACCATCTTCATGACGCCCGGAGGCATTTCGTCGCCGCGCTGCACCTTCTCGACCTTGTCCATGAAGCGCTGTTCGAGCGCCTTCTTGGAGTCGTCGTACTGGCCACGCAGGGCTTCCAGTTCGCTCTGGAGCTTCTCGTTCTCCACCGCGAACTGCCACCACTGAGAACGCGGATACTCGTCGAGCGTGTCCTTGGACAGCGTCGAGCCCTTCTTGAAGCCCTTCGGTCCAGCGATCGCTTCCTTGCCGACGAGAACGTCGGAAAGACGCGCATAGACGTTGCGATCCAGGATCGCCTGCTCGTCGTCACGGTCCTTGGCGAGGCGTTCGATCTCCTCGCGCTCTATCGCCATGGCGCGCTCGTCCTTCTCCACACCGTGGCGATTGAACACGCGCACCTCGACGACCGTGCCGAAGGTACCCGGAGGCATGCGCATCGAAGTGTCGCGCACGTCGGAAGCCTTTTCACCGAAGATGGCGCGCAGAAGCTTCTCTTCCGGCGTCATCGGGCTTTCGCCCTTCGGCGTGATCTTGCCGACCAGGATATCGCCGGGCTGAACTTCCGCACCGATGTAGACGATGCCGGCTTCGTCGAGGTTCTTCAGCGCTTCTTCCGAGACGTTGGGGATATCGCGCGTGATTTCCTCCGGACCGAGCTTGGTGTCGCGCGCCATGACCTCGAACTCCTCGATATGGATCGAGGTAAAGACGTCGTCGGCGACGATACGCTCGGAGAGCAGGATCGAGTCCTCGTAGTTGTAGCCGTTCCACGGCATGAACGCGACCAGCACGTTGCGGCCGAGCGCCAGATCACCGAGCTCGGTCGACGGACCGTCGGCGATGATGTCGCCCTTGTTGACCCGGTCACCCATGCGCACCAGCGGACGCTGATTGATGCAGGTGTTCTGGTTCGAACGCTGGAACTTCATCAGCCGGTAGATGTCGACGCCGGACTTGCCCGGGTCGAGATCCTCGGTGGCGCGGATAACGATACGCGTAGCGTCCACCTGGTCGACGATGCCGCCGCGGCGGGCGCCGATGGCGGCGCCCGAGTCACGGGCGACGATCGGCTCCATTCCGGTGCCGACGAACGGCGCCTCGGCGCGCACCAGCGGCACGGCCTGACGCTGCATGTTCGAGCCCATCAGAGCGCGGTTGGCGTCGTCGTTCTCGAGGAACGGGATGAGCGCCGCGGCAACAGACACCATCTGCTTGGGCGACACGTCCATCAGGTCGACGTTTTCGCGCGGCGCCATCATCACTTCGCCGGCGCTGCGGCAAATGACGAACTCGTCGACGAAGCCGCCGTTCTTGTCGAGCTCGGCATTGGCCTGCGCGACATGGTGCTTGGCCTCTTCCATCGCCGAGAGATAGACGACGTCATTGGTCAGCTTGCCGTCGACGATCTTGCGGTACGGGCTTTCGATGAAGCCGTATTTGTTGACGCGCGCGAAGGTCGCCAGCGAGTTGATCAGACCGATATTCGGGCCTTCCGGCGTCTCGATCGGGCAGATGCGGCCGTAATGCGTCGGGTGCACGTCGCGCACCTCGAAGCCGGCACGCTCGCGGGTCAGACCGCCCGGTCCAAGCGCCGAGAGACGACGCTTGTGGGTGATCTCCGACAGCGGATTGGTCTGATCCATGAACTGCGACAGCTGCGAGGAACCGAAGAACTCGCGCACGGCGGCGGCCGCCGGCTTGGCGTTGATCAGGTCCTGCGGCATGACCGTGTCGATCTCGATCGAGGACATGCGTTCCTTGATCGCCCGCTCCATGCGAAGCAGGCCGACGCGGTACTGGTTCTCCATCAGTTCGCCGACCGAACGCACGCGGCGGTTGCCGAGATTGTCGATGTCGTCGATCTCGCCCTTGCCGTCACGCAGTTCGACCAGCGTCCTGACCACGGCCAGGATGTCGTCCTTGCGCAGCACGCGCACGGTGTCCTCGGCCTTGAGCTCGAGGCGCATGTTCATCTTGACGCGGCCGACGGCGGACAGGTCGTAGCGCTCACTGTCGAAGAACAGCGAGTTGAACATGGCTTCGGCGGTCTCGAGCGTCGGCGGCTCGCCCGGGCGCATGACACGGTAGATGTCGAACAGCGCGTCCTGGCGGCTCTCGTTCTTGTCGACGGCGAGCGTGTTGCGGATATAGGCGCCGACATTGACATGGTCGATGTCGAGGACCTGGATCTCCTGCTCGCCAGTGCCGAGCAGCACCTTGAGCGTCTTGTCGTCGATCTCGTCGCCGGCCTCGAGGAAAATCTCGCCGGTGGCGTAGTTGACGATGTCCTCGGCCAGGTAGTTGCCCAGCAGATCCTCATCGGTCGCCTTGATCGCCTTGAGACCCTTCTCGCCGAGCTGACGCGCCTGGCGGGCGGTGATCTTCTTGCCCGCCTCGACGACGATCTCGCCGGTGTCGGCGTCGACAAGGTCGCCGACGGCTTTGAGGCCGCGGAAACGCTCGACGTTGAACGGAATGCGCCAATGGTCGCCGGCGCGCTTGTAGGTGATCTTGTTGTAGAAGGTCGACAGGATCTCCTCGCCGTCCATGCCGAGCGCCATCAGCAGCGACGTCACGGGGATCTTGCGGCGACGATCGATGCGGGCGTGCACGACGTCCTTGGAATCGAACTCGATGTCGAGCCACGAGCCACGGTAGGGGATGACGCGGGCGGCAAACAGAAGCTTGCCCGACGAGTGCGACTTGCCCTTGTCGTGGTCGAAGAAGACGCCCGGCGAGCGGTGCATCTGCGAGACGATGACGCGCTCGGTGCCGTTGACGATGAAGGTGCCGTTCAAGGTCATGAGCGGCATGTCGCCCATATAGACGTCCTGCTCCTTGATGTCCTTGATCGACTTGGCACCGGTATCCTCGTCGATATCGAACACGATGAGGCGCAGCGTCACCTTCAGCGGCGCGGCATAAGTCAGGTCGCGCTGGCGGCATTCGTCAACGTCGAATTTCGGTCCTTCGAACTCGTACTTCACGAACTCCAGCATGGAGGAGCCGGAAAAATCGGAGATCGGGAAGACCGACTTGAAAACAGCCTGCAGCCCTTCGTCCGGACGTCCGCCCTTGGGCTCGTCCACCATCAGGAACTGGTCATAGGATGCCTTCTGAACCTCGATGAGGTTCGGCATCTCCGCAACTTCCGGGATCTTTCCGAAGAACTTGCGTACGCGTCTGCGGCCATTGAAAGTCTGGGTCTGGGCCATCGTCGCTCCTTAGCTCTAAACTCGGGACGAACCTCGCCGCGGTTCGTCTTGCATACTTAGCCACCTGGGCGGCGGCTCTCTGTCTGTTCTCCGGCCGCCTTTCCAATTGCTTGGCGGCTACCGGCTAAAACGGGAGAAAACCCGTTTCCTGAAGGCCGGTTTACGGCCCTCAGGAAAGAGGTTTTCGTACATCTCGCGTCACGCAGCCTCCCTGGTCACCCAAGGGAGTGGCGGACGGCGCGAGGCCGCCCGCCGCTTGATACGCTTACTTCAGGTCGACCTTGGCGCCGGCTGCTTCCAGCTGGGCCTTGAACTTGTCGGCGTCGGCCTTGGAAACGGCTTCCTTGACCGGCTTCGGAGCCGCTTCGACCAGGTCCTTGGCTTCCTTGAGGCCAAGGCCGGTGATGGCGCGGACTTCCTTGATGACGTTGATCTTCTGAGCGCCGGCGTCGGTGAGGACGACGTCGAATTCCGTCTTTTCCTCGACGGGGGCAGCAGCAGCGGCAGCGCCGCCAGCAGCGGCAACCGCGACCGGAGCGGCAGCCGAAACGCCCCACTTTTCTTCCAGAAGCTTCGACAGCTCAGCCGCCTCGAGGACGGTCAGCTTCGAAAGGTCGTCTACGATCTTTGCGAGATCAGCCATTGTTGTATTCCTTCGTTAGGTTCGAACGTGTGTTTTTGATAGCGAGGAACGGCCTCATGCCGCCTCGTCCTTCCGGGCGTAAGCGCCGATGACGCGCGCGACCGAGGCCGCTGGCGCATTGACGATCTGGGCGATCCGGGTTGCCGGCGTGGCGATCATGCCAACCAGCCTGGCGCGCAGCTCATCCAGCGACGGAAGTGTGGCGAGTGCCTTCACACCGTCGGCGTTGAGCGAGGTGGTGCCCATTGCGCCGCCGAGAATGACGAGCTTGTCATTCCCCTTGGCGAAATCGGACGCGACCTTCGGCGCCGCAATCGGATCCTCCGAATAGGCGATCAGCGTCTGTCCCTTGAACAGGTCGATGATCGATGCGGAGTCCGTGCCCTGAAGAGCGATCTTGGCGAGACGGTTCTTCGCGACTTTAACGGTGCCACCGGCGGCGCGCATTTTCGACCGAAGGTCGTTCATTTGCGCGACGGTGATACCGGCATAGTGGGCCACGACGACTGAACCTGCGCCCGAAAACGCATCATTCAGGCCCGTGACGAGTTCGCGTTTTTCCGCTCTGTCCACTGCCTATCTCCAGTTGACCCCAGTCCTGTTGATGGGAACATTCCCATTTTCGAGGACAGGCGTCGGGTTGCCTTTTGCCGGCCGGGCCATCCAGTAACGGATCTCCCGAACGACGCTCGAGGATCCTGCCCCCTTTCGCCACATCGACGGACAAGCCGGCGATGCGCAGACAAAAGGCAAACACGGTTCGAACCTTTCATTGGAGCTTGTTGCTCCGTTGTCCGGTTTTCACCCGTCTCATGCAGGCCCACATGAATTAAGGCCCTCCTCTTGAATCAAGACTTGGGCCGCCCGCAATCTCGGACAGGATGTCCGGAAGCCTTCCGGCTTCCGGTACCGGGCCCAGGATAAATCCAAGGCCCGGAATTCAGTCACGGACCGGCCTTCGAGCGGCCGATCCAAATGGTCCAATCAGGACGCGGCGAGCGTCGAGACGTCGAGCTTGAGGCCCGGGCCCATCGTCGAGGTGACAGACACCTTCTTGACGTAGTTGCCCTTGGCGCCAGTCGGCTTTGCCTTGGTCACCGCATCGGCGAAGGCACGGACGTTCTCTTCCAGCGCCTTGACGTCGAACGAGACCTTGCCGACGCCGGCATGAACGATGCCGGCCTTTTCGACGCGGAACTCGACCGCGCCGCCCTTCGAGGCCTTGACGGCCGCGGCGACGTCGGTGGTGACGGTGCCGACCTTCGGGTTCGGCATCATGCCGCGCGGGCCGAGCACCTTACCGAGACGGCCGACGAGCGGCATCATGTCCGGCGTGGCGATGCAGCGATCGAAATCGATCGTGCCCTTCTGGACGATGTCGACCAGATCCTCGGCACCGACGATGTCGGCGCCGGCGGCCTTGGCCTCTTCAGCCTTGTCGCCACGGGCGAACACGGCGACGCGGACCGAGCGGCCGGTGCCGTTCGGCAGGTTGACCACGCCGCGGACCATCTGGTCGGCATGACGCGGGTCGACGCCGAGGTTCATGGCGACTTCGATGGTCTCGTCGAACTTGACCGAGGAACGATCCTTGAGCAGCTTCAGCGCATCACCGAGCGCGTAAGCCTTGTTGGGATCGATGCCTTCACGGGTCTTCGATACACGCTTTGCAATCTTTGCCATGATCTTAGCCCACCACTTCCAGACCCATCGAGCGGGCGGAGCCCTCGACCATACGCATGGCCGCTTCGACGTCGTTCGCGTTCAGATCCTTCATCTTGGCGGTCGCGATTTCGCGAACCTTGTCGCGCGAAACGGTACCAGCCTTGACCTTGCCCGGTTCCTTCGAGCCCGACTTCAGGTTCGCGGCCTTCTTCAGGAAGTAGCTCACCGGTGGCGTCTTCATGACGAAGGTGAACGACTTGTCCTGGTAATAGGTGATGACGACCGGAACCGGCGATCCCTTTTCCATTTCCTGGGTCTGCGCGTTGAACGCCTTGCAGAACTCCATGATGTTGATGCCACGCTGACCAAGCGCCGGGCCGATCGGGGGCGACGGCGTAGCCGATCCCGCGGAGACCTGGAGCTTGAGCTGGCCTGCAATTTTCTTAGCCATCTCTTTTCCTGCCTTTGTCTATGCCGGCCCCACGATCTGGGAAACACCGGCGGTTGCAGTCTGGTGGTGCGGTTCTTGCGGCCGGCTAAAGCCGCCTTCGCCTCCCACCGTTCTCGAGGCCGCGCGCTGCCGCACCGCCTCCCCTGATCGCCAGACCGGCATCAGGGATTTCGGATCAGCCCTTTTCGACCTGTCCGAATTCCAGATCGACAGGCACGGCGCGCCCGAAGATCGAAACTTCCACCTTGAGCCGCGCCCGCTCCTCGTCCACTTCCTGGACGAAACCGTTGAACGACGCGAAGGGGCCATCCGAAACGCGGATCGCCTCGCCGATCTCGAAGGTGACCGAGGGCTTCGGCCGCTCGACGCCTTCCTGCACCTGGTTCAGGATGCGCTGCGCTTCCGCCTCGGTGATCGGCACCGGCTTGGAATCTCCAAGGAAACCGGTGACCTTCGGCGTGTTCTTGACCAGCGAGAACACGGCGTCGGTCAAGTTGGCCTTCAGAAGCACATAGCCCGGGAAGAACTTGCGCTCGGCGTCGACCTTGCGGCCACGACGAACCTCGACGACCTTCTCGGTCGGCACCACGATCTGCTCGATATCGGCAGACAGGCCCTTCTGCTTGGCCTTGTTCTCGATGTCCTCGGCGACCTTCTTCTCGAAGTTCGAATAGGCGTGGACGATGTACCAGCGCGTAGCCATTTTTACGACTTCTCCGTAATCGCCGGACTTAGCGTCCAATGCCCAGAATCTGCTCGACCGCAAGGCCCATGAGCTGATCGGCGGTGAAGAAGAAGATCATCGCGATCACAGCGAAGGCCAGGACCATGATCGTCGAGATCATCGTCTCGCGGCGCGACGGCCAAGTCACCTTGGCTGTCTCCGCGCGCACCTGCTGGAGAAAGACGAAAGGATTTGTGGTTTTCGAAGCCATATGCCGCCTGTGTTCAAGACCCGTTGGCCGGGCCCCCTGGATGATCCCGCTGGCCGGGACGTGCCGCCTGAGCCCAATCTCGCGCCGAATCAGCGCAATCATTTCGCCCATGCAAATCAGACGCGTAAAGCCGGCTTCCCAGCTTCACGCGTCGCGTGTCTGTTTCGTCTACATAAAACCGATTCTTGATCCACGCAAGTGGCAAGTGCCCGCTTTATGACCAAACGCCGCCTCGGAACCATCCAGTCGTTCCGTCCCGGCTATGGCGCCTTTATGCCCCAATCGGCCCAATATGGCAAGCGGGGCGCCGATTTTCAAAGGCCGCCCGAAAAAAATCGTTGTACTGCCATCTTGGAAAAATGGCACGGGCAGCAGGGCTCGAACCTACGACCTGCGGTTTTGGAGACCGCCGCTCTACCAACTGAGCTATGCCCGTACACGCGCGCCTCGGCGCAGCAGGGGCTTCCTAAAAGCTTCCGCACGCTCTGTAAAGAGCGGTTTGCAGCAAACATGCCTTAACCCCTGCGCCAGAAATCGGGATAGTCGACGACCAGCCCATCGGCACCGATCTCCAGCTCCCGCCAGCAGTCGCTGGCGCGCGATTCATAGAGGTATCGCCTGCCCTCTTCGAGGCATGTGTAACGCTGCGGGTTGCACACGACCGTGCCAGCGCACGATCCTGGCATCTTGCGGCATCGATCATCCACCTCCCCGGTAACCGGAAGCTACTTTGCGTCCGGCACCCGGTACGGCCCGCCAGGCACGCCCCAGTCCCAGGCCGGCATCGGTTCGGTCTCGGGATCGCAGGTCTCGCCGAGATTGGAATTCATCTTGGCCAGCCGCGATCCCCATTCGACATAGCCCATGAAGGCTGACCGGAATTCGGGATCGTCCGGCAGGCCGACCTCATCCGCCGCGTCGGCGAGAAGATTGATCCAGCGGCGGCGCTGCTCCTCGGTCAAATGCTTGCCCAGGTGGTGCATGACCATTTCGCGGTGGCCGCCAAATTCCTCGCTGTAGGTTTTCGGTCCACTGAAGACCTCACCGATGAAGGCCGCGACGTGGGCGGGGTGATCCGGCGACATGTGCTTGAACACCGGGCCAACGACCGGATCTCGTGCCACCTTGTCGTAGAAGGTTTGCGTCAGCCGGTTCAGTGCCTCGCTGCCGCCGGCCCATTCGTAGAGTGTCGGAACGTCCTGGCTCATTTCGCTTCCTCTGTCCGGCCCCCGAAACGATGGTGACGATGACGATAGCGGAAATACCGAGGACGGCTCAACCTGCCTCGATGGCCAGTCCGGACGCTACAGCTTCGCGTGCGCGTCGGCCTCGGCGTTGGCTGACGGCATGACCCGGCAGTTGTCCGGCTTCGGCGCCGACTTGCAGATGGTGGCGCCGGTCAACTCGTCCCCGGACTGGCGCCCGGTCGCCAACCCGAATTTCAGCATTGTGTCCTGATCGAGCTGTCGTTGGCTCGTGGAGAGTTGCATGGCCGCAAACAGGCCGGGCCCGATCGTCATCTCCTTGAGATAGGCCTTGATCTTCTGCGGCTGCTCAAGCGAGCCCACGCTGAGGCGTACATCCGGCCCGACGAGGCGCCTGGCGCCGGCAGCAACCATGATCGGGCAGGCAGAAGCGCATTCGGCGCCTGAATCGATGGTGAGACCGGTGTGGACGCCATCCTTGGCCAGGCAATTCGCCGAGGGTTCACAGTCGACGAAATCGGTGCGGGCGACGACCACGTCGAGCTTGCGTTCGCGGATCAGCCTGCCGGCGGCAAGCGCGCCCTCGACGTCGCCGCCTTGCGAACTGATCACGATCGGCAGCCTCCGCCCGCCCGCGGCATCGAGTGCAGCGCGCAGCCACTCTGGCGTGTCGCCGGTGATCGTGCCTTCCGCCGATATCCATTCCGGACAGTCGGGATTGCAAAGCGGGTTGCTGCCGCGCACGATGATGAAGCGCATTTCCGAGCCCTTCGGCGGCTCGGTCCCGGTCGGTTGAGGAGGAGTGTTGGCCTCGATGGTCGGGACGTCGGCCCGCCTCGCGTCCTTGTTACCCGGCATCTCCCGGCAGTTCGCCGGCACTGGATTTGCCTCGCAGACGGTTCCGGCGGTGAAGAGATCCACGGAATCAAGGGAGGTGACGAGATTCATCCCGAGCATGTCTTCCAGAACCAGCTGATGGATTTCGCTGGCCGGCGTGTTCTTCATCGTTTCAAGCACACCATCGCCTATCCCCATCTCCTTCAGATAGGCCGAGAGCCGCTCCTCAACCGCCTTGCTCATTTCGTAGGTCTTGTAGCTGCCTGCGTCCTTCCGGCTGATCACTTTGGTGCTAATGATCTTCTTCTTGCCGTTCACGATCCGGTAGGTGGTCCGGTACAGCAACTTCTCCCGCTGGTAGGTGGTGGTGATCTGGTGGACGCCGAGATAGGCGAAATCCCCGACCACGCGCCGGATACCGCCAGAAAACATCAGCGGGCAGGCCGAATTGCACATGGCGCCACTGTCATAAGCCATGCCGAGATAGTCGACACCCTTGCCCACATTGCAGTCCCTGATCTCCGGCGCGCAACCGGAAAGCGCCGTCGTGCCGACGGCTATATCGAGCTTGTTCTCGCGGATCATCTGACCTAGCGCCAGCGCAGCGTCGACATTGCCGCCGGGAGAGTTGACGACGACTGGCAGTTGTCGGCCTTTGAGCATCCTGAGCGCGCGCTTGAACAGCGCCGGCGTGTCCGCCTCTATGGTGCCTTCCGCCGAAATCCATTCCGGGCAATTTGGTTCGCAACCGGGGGCGCTGCTGCGCACGACGACAAAACGCATCGACGGAATCATGTCCGATGTCTCGTCTCCGGCATGCGCTGCAAAGGAGACCGGCCCCGTGGCGACCGCAAGCGCGATGCTGACCAGCGCTCGCCAACACCATGCCTTCCCGTCGAAACGGCGCCTTGGAACCACTGTTGGCAAAGCCCCCTCTATGCAATCCATACTAGTTGCAGCCATGGCGCTTGCAACAGCTTTGAACCAACCCTCGCAATACTTGCGCTGCCAAGCGCACGAAACGAAAAAGGGCGGCCCGAAGACCACCCTTTTCTTATCGAACCGGCAGCAGCCGGTCTCGATTATTCCTTGATGGTGACGACGATGCCGGCACCGACGGTGCGGCCGCCTTCACGGATGGCGAAGCGCAGCTTCTCTTCCATGGCGATCGGCACGATCAGCTCGACATCGACCGTGATGTTGTCGCCAGGCATCACCATCTCGGTGCCTTCCGGCAGCGACACGATGCCGGTCACGTCGGTCGTGCGGAAGTAGAACTGCGGACGGTAGTTGGTGAAGAACGGCGTGTGACGGCCACCTTCGTCCTTGGTCAGGATGTAGGCTTCGGCCACGAACTTCTTGTGCGGCTTCACCGTGCCGGGCTTGGCCAGAACCTGGCCGCGCTCGACACCTTCACGGTCGACACCGCGCAGCAGCGCGCCGATGTTGTCGCCAGCCTGGCCCTGATCGAGCAGCTTGCGGAACATTTCCACACCCGTGCAGGTCGTCTTGGTCGTCGGACGGATGCCGATGATTTCCAGCTCCTCGCCGACCTTGACCACGCCGCGCTCGACGCGGCCGGTCACGACCGTGCCACGGCCCGAGATCGAGAACACGTCCTCGATCGGCATCAGGAACGGCTTGTCCAGCGGACGAACCGGCGTCGGGATGTAGGCGTCGACCTGAGCCATCAGCTCGCGGATCGCGTCCTCGCCGATCGTCTTGTTCGAATCCTCGAGCGCCGCCAGCGCCGAACCCTTGACGATCGGAATGTCGTCGCCGGGGAATTCGTTCTTCGACAGCAATTCGCGAACCTCGAGCTCGACCAGTTCGAGCAGTTCGGCATCGTCGACCTGGTCGACCTTGTTCAGGAACACCACGATCGACGGCACGCCGACCTGACGGGCAAGCAGGATGTGCTCGCGGGTCTGCGGCATCGGGCCGTCGGCGGCCGACACCACCAGGATCGCGCCGTCCATCTGCGCGGCACCGGTGATCATGTTCTTCACATAGTCGGCGTGGCCGGGGCAGTCGACATGCGCATAGTGGCGGTTGGCCGTCTCGTATTCGACGTGAGCCGTCGAGATCGTGATGCCGCGCGCCTTCTCTTCCGGCGCCGCGTCGATCTGGTCATAGCGCTTGTATTCGCCAAAATACTTGGTGATCGCAGCCGTCAGCGACGTCTTGCCATGGTCGACGTGACCAATCGTGCCGATGTTCACATGAGGCTTAGTGCGCTCGAATTTACCTTTTGCCATAGTCTCTTTCCTTGGACGGCCTGGACCTTCAGTTCAGTCGAATGCGGGGCGATTAACGAGAAAGGCCAAAAAACACAAGCGTCTTTTGGCCAAGCGCTATCTCACTCGGCCAGAACCCATGATCCGATTGCGGGGATATGGCGTTGATATAGGCACCCGCCGTTGAAAATGGAATGGGCGAAACCCTGGCGGAACGACGGGAGGATTCCGCAAGCCCGAGCATCCGTCACTGTCGGATTTGTTGGCGGTTCATGGCCCATTGCGGCGGCGATCCGCGTCTGATTTCCTGCGCCGATGCATTTCATCCCGACTGCCATTCGCGGCCCGCTGTTCATGATCGTCTCGACCGGGTCTTATCTGGTCAACGACACGATGATGAAGCTCGCCACTGCCGGTTTGCCCTCCTACGAAGTGCTCTTCCTGCGTGGTGCCGCGGCAGCGCTATGGGGCTTTCCGCTGTTGTTTGCGCTCGGCTACGGCAAGCAGGTCCCGCTGATCTTCGACAAGCGGGTGCTGGGCAGAAACCTGCTCGAGCTGGCGGCGATCCTCTGTTACGTCGTCGCGCTCGCCAACATGCAGATCGCCGATTCCACCGCGCTGGGGCAGATAACACCGCTGCTGATGCTGGTCGGATCCTCGATCCTGTTCGGCGAGCGTATCGGCGGCCAGCGCATGGCGCTGATCGGGCTGGGCTTCATCGGCGCGCTGATGGTGGCGCAGCCGACCATGCAAGGCATTTCGGTCTACGCCTTGCTGGCGCTCGGCAACGCGACATTCGCCGCCGCCCGCGATCTGGCGGGCCGCAAGATCACCGCCGAAGTGCCAGGAATGATCGTGGCGATCTCGGCGGTCGTCGTGGTCCTGATCGGCGCCGGCGCCGCGCATCTGGTTTCCGAGCACTGGGTGGCGCCGGAGGCGCACCACCTGCTGCTGATGGCGGGAGCCGGTTTCTTCCTGATCTTCGGCCACTTCTTCATCTTCATGGCCTATCGCGTCGGGCCGACCGGAGCGGTAGCGCCGTTCTACTACTGCTTCACGGTCTGGGCCGTCATTTCGGGCCTGCTGGTGTTCGGGCAATTCCCCAATGCACTGGCGGTCTGCGGCATCCTGCTGGTCGTCTGCAGCGGGCTGACCATCGTGTCGCTGGATCAGCGCAAGCGTCGCCTGGCCGTGGTCGCCTGATCCGCGGCGGCGCACCGGCATTGTAGATTCCAAAGCCGTGGGCGCAGGCAGCACCGACGGCGGATTACCGCAATTCAGGATTCGGCAGAGCTGGTAATCTGCCGATCACGTCTAAATCGTCCGCTTGCCGCTGAACTGATGGTAGGCCCAGAGGACAACGACCGCGCCGACCACGGCGACGATCAGGCTGTAGATATTGAGGCCTGTGACGCCCGAAGCACCGAAGGCGCTGAAGATCAGGCCGCCGACAATGGCGCCGACAATGCCGAGCACGATATCCATGATCATGCCCTGACCGGTCTTGTTGACGATCTTGCTGCCGATGAAGCCGGCGATGACGCCGAGAATGATCCAGCTGATGATACCCATTTTTTCCTCTCCATCCCTCCGCCAACCGGACATTTTCATATGATTGTCAAAAGCTCAAGCCAGCTTGAAATTCCGCCCGAATGCGCCATTGTTGGCGACGGGCTGGGCTTGGTTGAAATGGAGGATCCACTATGGGACTTTTTGACAACGCCGTTCCCGGCGGCAACATCACCAAACCGCTGATGATCGCGCTCGGTGCGCTGCTGGTCGGAAAGATGCTGAGCGGCAGAAGTGCCGAACAGCCGGACCAGCCTCAAGCTCCCGCGCCGGCCGATCCCACACCCGTCGGAACCGCCTCGGGTGACGGCGGCCTGCTCGGCGGACTGGGCGGCCTGCTCGACAAGCTCAAGAATGCCGGCCATGGCAATGTCGCGGACTCCTGGGTCGGCACAGGGCAGAACCAGTCGATCAATGCCAATGAGCTGGGCAACGCGATCGGACCGCAGGTCATTCGCGAGATCGCCCAACGGACAGGGCTCGACGAGCAGGAACTGCTCAAACAGCTATCCGCGGCCCTGCCCGGCATCGTCGACAAGCTGACGCCGAACGGCCAAGTGCCGCAGCAGCACCAGGTCGCGTCAGCGTTCAACAGCTAGAGCAATTCCAGGAAAAGTGCGTAGCGGTTTTCCGTCCGGAATTGCGTGAAAACAAAGAGTTAGAGCGGTTCGGCGATCCTATCAAACGCTGAACCGCTCTAGCGCGGCGCACACCAATGCCTGAAACACTGCGCGCCTGCCGCGCAGTGTTTCGGCTTACCCATGTGTAGCTGAAAATCTGGAGCGGGTAGCGGGAATCGAACCCGCACCAAGAGCTTGGAAGGCTCATGTGATACCATTTCACCATACCCGCGCACGCAGGCCCTAGCTATTCGACAAGGTTCCCAAGGTCAAGAAGCCTCTCGCGATCCAAACCGATATTGCAGGCCAGGCTCGACGTCATTGTCCGATCAACGTCAAGCCAAACAGAACGACTAACCACAAGCCTGTCGCTGCTACCGCCAGCCGGGGCAAGATGCCCTCGCTGGTCAATTGCATGAACAAAATGGCGATGATCGCGGCCTTGGCCGCGGCGATCGCCAGGTTGAGCGCCGAATTCAACCCACTGAGGTCGAGGAACGACGAGCCGACCGTCAAAGCCAGCAAGGCCAGGAGCCCGAGATAGGCGAATGTAAGCTTGCGCATGTGGTTCATCGGTTGATCAGATAGAGAACGGGAAACAGGAAGACCCAGACGATATCGACGAAATGCCAGTAAAGCCCGATTGCCTGGACACGATGAGCGCGGCTGGCCTCCGCCGTGCGTGGCCACAGCAGGAGCATGCCGGCAATCACGGCGATGCCGCATATCAGGTGCAGCGCATGCAGCGAAGTCATGGCGAAATAGAGCGCGAAGAAGAACTCGGCATGGGCCGGATCTGGGCCTGGGAAGTTGAACGGCGCGCCAAGAACCGGCGCCAGGCCCTCCTCGAATTCCCTGCCGTACTCGATGGCCTTGACGAACAGAAAGACAATTCCAAGCAGGGCCGTGCAGATCAACGCCCAGACGGCCGGGCGCCAACGCCGGCTGGCCGTGAACATGTGAGCAAGCGCCATTGCGAAGCTGCTGGTCAAAAGAACAGCCGTGTTCAGCGTGCCGAGCGGCAGCGATAGATGTTGTGATGCAGCGGCGAATGCGGGTCCGTAACTCGACCGTGCGAAGAAAAACACCAGCAGGATCGCGCCGAACAGCATCGCCTCGGAACCGATGAACACCCACATGCCGAACGTGTCGGCAGCCTTCTCGCGGGCCTTTGTATCGAAGGCGACACTTTCGGTACTCATCAGGCTTCGTCCTTGTGGGGACTGAATGTCTCGTGCTGCAACCCTTTCATCGCATAGTCATAAGCGGGCCGGCTGACGCTCGGCATGGTGTCGAAATTATGCGGCGGAGGTGGTGAAGCCGTCTGCCATTCGAGCCCGGTCGCGCTCCACGGGTTGGCGGGCGCTCGCGCACCTCGAAACATCGACCAGCCGAGATAGAACAACGGCATCAGGTAGCCCACCGCCAGCACCACCGCGCCAGCCGACGACAGGACATGCCAGAACTGAAATTCGGGCGGATAAGTGTGATACCGCCGTGGCATGCCGAGAAAACCGAGCACGAATTGTGGAAAGAAGGTCAGGTTGAAGCCAAGGAAGGTGACCGTCGCGGCGATGCGTCCCCAGGTCTCGGAATACATGCGGCCGGTCAGTTTCGGCCACCAGAAATGCAGCCCCGCCATGTAGGCCGTCACCATGCCGCCGACCATGATGTAGTGGAAATGCGCCACGACGAAGTAGGTGTCGTGGACATGGACATCGATGGCGAGCGCTGCCAGGAACAGCCCAGCCAGCCCCCCAAAAGTGAACAGCGCCAGGAAGAACAACGCATAGAGCATCGGCGTCTCGAAGCTGATTTCGCCCTTGCGCAGCGTCAGGCTCCAGTTGAACACTTTTATCGCCGAAGGGATGGCGACGCAGAACGACAGGAACGAGAACAGCACGCCGGCATAGGCCGATTGGCCGGAGACGAACATGTGGTGGCCCCAGACGAGGAACCCGAACACCGCGATTGCCATCGAGGACAAGGCGACGGCCTTGTAGCCAAACAATGGCCGGCGGCTGAAACAGGGCAACACCTCCGAGACCACGCCCATGCCGGGAAGGATCATGATGTACACGGCCGGATGCGAATAGAACCAGAACAGATGCTGGAACAGCAGCGGGTCGCCGCCAAGCGCCGGGTTGAAGATGCCGATGCCGAAGACCCGCTCGAGCACGATCAGGAGCAGCGAGGCGGCCAGTACGGGCGTTGCCAGCACCATCACCAGCGCGGTGGCGTACATCGTCCAGACGAAGATCGGCAGCCGGAACCAGGTCAGCCCCGGCGCGCGCAGCGTATGGATGGTGACGATGAAATTGATGCCGGTCATGATCGTCGAGAAACCGACGATGAAGACGCCAAGGGCCGCCATCGACACGAAACCATTGGCATAAAGCGTCGAGAGCGGCGTGTAGAAGGTCCAGCCGGTGTCGACGCCGCCGGCGAGCACCGAGGCCAGGGCAAAGGCACTGCCGAGGATGAACACATACCAGCTGGCGAGGTTGAGACGCGGAAAGGCGAGATCGCGAGCGCCGATCATCAATGGCAAAAGGAAATTGCCTAACGTCGCCGGGATCGAGGGCACCAGGAAAAACCACACCATGATGATGCCGTGCAGGGAGAACAGTCGGTTGTAGGTGTCGTCGGAGACGAGGTCGCCGGCAGGCGTGGCAAGCTCCACGCGCATCAGCACGGCAAAGGCGCCGCCGAGGAAGAAGAAAGCCGTGAGCGACACCAGATAGAGCCAGGCGACGCGCTTGTGGTCGGTGGTCAACAGCCATGCCGCGGGACCGGCGCCCTCGCCAAGATAGCTCGAAGGCCTCAGCGCTTCGGTGCTCATTGGATCGCCTCGTTCTTGGTCGCCGTCCGCGGTGAAAGCGATTTGAGATAAGCGAGCAGCATCTGCATCTCGCCCTCGTCGACAATTCCATCGAAGCTCGGCATCACCGGATCGTAGCCGGCGGCGATTTCCTTCTTCGGGTCGAGGATGGAATCGCGCAGATAGCGTTCGTCGGCGATGACGGTCTGCTGGTTGTCCAACGCCACCGGCCGTCCGAAGACCCCGGCGAGATCCGGCGCCCTCACCTTGCTGGACTTTTCATGGCAGCCGGAACAGCCGAGCGCCCGAAACAGTTTTTCACCATCTGCCGCGAGCGTGTCGCCCTTGCCCTGGTTTTCCAGCCATGTCGCATAATCTTCCAGCGGCATCACCGTTACCCAGCCGCCCATTTCCGAATGCTGGGTGCCGCAATATTGCGCGCAGAACAGATGATAGCGCCCCGGCTCGTCGGCGATGAACCAGACATGCGTGGTGCGGCCCGGCACGGCGTCCTGCTTGACCCGGAAGGCCGGCACGAAGAAGGAGTGGATGACATCCTGCGACGCCAACGAGACGATCACCGCCTTGCCGACCGGCACATGCAGTTCGTTGATCTCGCGCTGGCCGCCGGGATGACGGAACTCCCACATCCACTGCTTGCCGAGGCCGGCGATTTCGAGCGCATCGGGTGGCGGATGTTCGCGACGCAGGAACAGCACGGCGCCCCACCCGAAGATGACGAAGGCGATCAGCAGGCTCGCTACTGTCCAGGCCACCTCCAGGGGCAGGCTGCGCGCGCGCTCGCCGGTTCGTTCGGCCCTGGAGCCGGCGCGATATTTGATGGCATAGAAGACGACGAGGCTCGCCAGGAAGATCCCCAAGGCCGCGGTGAACGCCAGCAAGGCGTAGAACAACGTGTCGACGCTGCCGGCAATCGACGATGCCTCGGGCGGCGTGAAGGGAATGCCGAAGCTCAAACCCGCCTCCCCCGCGTCAGCATGAAAAGGCTGGCGCCGAGCACCAGCAGCATTGCCAGTCCCGCTATCTTCAGAACCGCCTGTATCGTCGAGGTGTACTGCCCTTTCGAGGTATCGAAGCCGGCGCAGAGCAGGAAGACATGGTCGGCGATCGATCCCAGCCGCCCTGCCGACGCCTCGACCAGAGCGAGCCTGAGATCGCGCGGCTCGAAGGTCAGCGCTGGCAGCACCTGCGCGATCCGCCCTTGCGGCGTCAGCGCGATGACGGCGATCGGATGGACGTATTGGGCGATGCGGTCACGCCGGTCGAAGGTGATGCCGGCCTCCGATGCAAGGTCGGCACCCGCGCCATCGGCACTGGTCAGAAAACGCCAGGCCGACAAGCCGGACTGACCGGCGGACCCCGCGACCTCGCTCCGGACTGAGGCCGCGTCTCCGGCGGTTTCCGAAGGATCTATCGAGACGAAAAGCGCGTGATAGGTCGAAGGATCCAGGCCGGTCTTGGTCAGATCCGAGGCCACGGCCTGCTGTGTGACACCGCACAGGTTGGGACATTTGTCATAGCCGAAGATGACGAGCGCCGGCCGACCTTCGAGAATGCCCGATAACGGCGTCTGCTTGCCGGAGCTGTCTTGAAAAACCCGGTCGAGATCGAGTTGGGCGCCGATTTGCGGATCGAAAGACGGTCGCGCCGCGGCACTGGCGGCAGTTGGAAGAAGCAGCAAGAGTATCAGCAGCCCCAAACGCGTCATGGGCTCGCTCCCGTGGCCGGTGCGGCTTGGCTCGGCTGGCGCGCCTTGTCGTTTGGCTGCGCGGTGAATGATCCGGCGTGGCAATTGCTGGCCTGTGGCGCGCGTGGAACCTGGCCTTCGAGCAAGGCGCAATCCTTACCTGCCGAAGCGGCCGCGCCCGCCCAGTCCGGCAGACCTTGCGCCGCAACCAGCTTCATCGCGTCTTCGATTGGAATGCGCGCTATGCCGGCACCGCGGTCAACCCAGGCAAGCTTGCCGAGTTCCTCCTCTTCCTGTTTGCGGAATGCCGCGAGGTCGGCTCCCGGCAAGTGCTGTAGTGCGGGACCCGCTTGGCTGGCCTTCTCGGTATTCACCAAGGGCCGGTATGGCGCCGTATCGAAAATCAGCTTCAGTGCCAGCGCCGCAAGCGCCAGGAAGACCAGCAGGGCGACCCCGAAGAGCAGCAGGGCGCGTGGCCAGACATCACGCGTTTCGGGATGCAAGGCCTTAGCCACGGACCAGCCTCCTGCGCCACATAGCGATCCGATCCGGCCTCGCCCAGAGGTAAAGGAAAAACACATACCAGGCGCCACCCGCCCCTGCGAACGCCGCAAGGTCCGGCCAGGACACCTGCGCGCCGGCTGCCGACAGCGACGGGCGAACGCGCCAGACGACGTCGAGGATATGTCCGGCAAGAACGGCCGCGCCGAGCCCCAGCAGGCCGCGATGGCTGCGTTTGACCGAGCGCATGAGGAAAGCGAAGAAGGGCACCACGAACTGCAGCGCGATCAGCAACCAGAGCAGATATTGCCAACCATCCTGGCCACGAAGCACGTACCAGTGGATTTCTTCCGGCAAGTCACCGGCCCAGACGATCAGCCACTGCATGAAGGAGAGGTAGGCCCACATCAGCATGAAGCCGAACAGCATATTGGCGACGTCTTCGCCAAGCGCCACGTCCTCCTCGCCACCCGGCATCGTCTCGATCGCGCGGCCGGCGGCCAACACGACCAGAGCCAATGCACATGCGCCGACGACTTCCGCCGCGGCTTCGAGCATCGCGTAGATGGTCGACGTGAACTCCGGCTCGATCGACAGCATCCAGTCGATCGCAAGCACTGTTACGGCCAGGCCGTGGACAATGAGCCCGATCGCATAGCCGGTGGTGGTCCCCTGTCTCGATCTGTCGCCATCAGGCTCTGTCCAGCCGATGACGAGCCAAGCGAGCACCAGCCACGCCAGTGCGCACGCCAGGAAGCGACCGACGAAGAATGGCACGTTGAGATAGGCGAGTTTCTGCCGCACCGCTTCCGGCAGTAACGCAGGGTCGGCTCCCGCCCAGGGAAAGACCAGATCGAGCCGCGCAAGGGTCGGCAGGAGCAACAGCAGCGCCACCGGCAGCGTCGCGACGATGGCGCGCAAGGGCGGACGCAGCACGTCGCCCCAGCGACCGCCGGTCAGGCCATGGACCATCAGGACAGTCATCGCGCCAAGCGGCAATCCGACAAGGAACAGGCACATCGTCAGCCAACCGGCAAACGTCGTGCGCGGATCGAGGAAAAGTCCGACACCGCAAAGCAGAAGCCCTGCGGCGGCCACCACGGCCAACGGCGCAAAATATCCATTGGGCCATGCGAGACCTCTCATCGCGCGGCCTCCGCGTCGAGTTTCGCGCGAAGGGTCTCCGGCAGCGCATCGGCGGGTGCATGGCGTGAATATTGCAAGGCCCTGATATAGGCGACGATCGCCCAGCGATCGGTCGGTGGCACCCGCGCGGCATAGGAGTACATCGCGCCATAGCCATTGGTGATCACATCGTAGAAATGGCGATCGGTTGCCTTGCGCAGCGCGTCCTGATGATAGCTCGGCGGCGCCGGGAAACCACGCTGGACCACCATGCCGTGACCGTCGCCGGTGCGGCCATGACAGGGAGAGCAGAAGATGTCGAAGCGTTGCTGCCCGCGCTGGAGCAGCGCCATGGTGACCGGGTACGGAAATTTGTCCCGCGTTGCCGCGATGTCGGCGTCGCGCGCCACGGCGCCTTCGACCGGCGTCCGGGCCGACATGCCGTCGGCGAATTGCTTGCTGGCGTCGAGCGGGTTGTAACGCGGTTGGTCGGCCATGTCCTGTTTGCAGCCGGCGAGCAGCAGGAGGAATGGCACAAGTAGCGTGCGCCGTTTCATGCCTCCACCTCCTCGACCGTCTCCGCGCCAAGCCGCGTCAGCTGTCCCTTGGTGACGCCCTTGCGGTATTTCGGATCGGCCGCTTCGACGAGCAGGTAGAACTTGCCGCCCCGCGCATAAGTGAAGGTCTTGGCATTGAAGACTGGATGGTAGTATCGCGGCAAACCGTTCGCCCAGAGCATGCCCACGAACCCGGCCAGGGCGGCGCCCAGGATGGCTGCCTCGAAGGCGATCACCGTAAAAGGCGGCCAGGAATGCAGCGGCCGGCCGCCGACATTGACGGGGTAGTCGATCTCGACCGAATAGAGTATCAGTGCGTAGACCAGCAGGCCGCCGGCAATGCCGCCCGCCAGCACGGCCCATGGCAGCCGCGTCCTTGGCATGCCCAAAATCCCGGCAAGGCCGCGCACCTCGAAGGGCGAGAACGCGTCCATGCGCCGGTAACCCTTGTCGCGCATCGTCCGTGCCGCTTGCGTCAGCGCATCGGGATCGGCGAATACCGCGATGACGCCATGCAGGCTCATGCGGCCCCGCTTTTCTCTTCGACCAGTTCCTCGACCTCGAAGATGGTGATCGCCGGCAGGATGCGGATGAACAGGAAGACCAGCGCGAAGAAGGTGCCGATCGAGCCGAACAGGATGCCGAAATCGAGCCAGGTCAGCGACTGTTCGCCCCAGGACGATGGCAGGTAATCGCGGCTCGGACCAGTCACCACGATGACGTAGCGCTCCAGCCACATGCCGATGTTGATGACGAGCGCGATCGAAAACAAAATCGGCATATTGAGCCGCACGCGGCGCAGCCAGAGCAGCTGCAGCGCGATGCAATTGCAAAACAGCATGATCCAGAACAATGGCGCGTAAGGACCAACGGCGCGCTGGACCATTATGGCGCGTTCATAAGGCTGCCCGGAATACCAGGCGAAGAATGCTTCCGACGCGTAGCCGTAGATGACGATCATGCCGGCCGCGATCATCAGCTTGGCGGCGTTCTCCATGTGGCGCAACGTGATCAGGTCTTCGACCGCGAAGGCCCAGCGCAAGGGAATGGCGATGGTCAGCACCATGGCAAAGCCGGAGAGCAGCGCGCCGGCGACGAAGTAAGGTGGGAAGATCGTCGAGTGATAACCCGGTGCGATGGCAAAGGTGAAGTCGAGCGCGACGATCGAATGCACCGAGACGACCAGCGGCGTGGCGAGCGCCGCCATCAGGAAATATACGGTCCGATAGCGCGCCCAGTGGAAGGCCGAGCCGCGCCAGCCAAGCGCCAGGATGCCGTAGAAGAGTTGCGCGGCGCGTGATCTGGCGCGGTCGCGCAGCACGCCGAGATCCGGCAGCAGGCCCATGTACCAGAACAGCAGCGAGACGGTGGCGTAAGTGGCGATCGCGGAAAAGTCCCATACCAGCGGACTGCGCCATTGCGGCCAGTGCATTTGCGTGTTGGGCAAAGGCAGCAGCCAGTAGAAGAACCATGGCCGGCCGAGATGCAGGATCGGGTAGAGCCCGGCCATTGCCACGGCAAACAGCGTCATAGCTTCGGCGAAGCGGTTGATCGAGGCGCGCCAGGGCTGGCGCAGCAAAAGCAGCACCGCCGAGATCAGCGTGCCGGCATGGCCGATGCCGATCCACCAGACGAAGCTGGAAATCATCGTGCCCCAGGCAACGGGGATGTTGATGCCGTAGGCGCCGACGCCGACCGAAATCAGATAGGTGATGGAATAGAGGAAAAGCAGTACCAAGGCGAAGCAGACGAAGAACGCGGCCCAAAAGAAGCGCGGCAGCCTGCCTTGCAGGACGATCGCGCTGATGCGGCCGCTGATCTCGGGGAAATCATGGTGGCCGCGCAGCACCGGTGCTCGCGGCTGGGCTTTTTCGGCTCTGGCGCCGACCGCTTCAGCCATCGCCGGTCTCCGCACCAGGTTTGCCGGCGATCCCGGCGTTCGGATTGCTGATCTTGCCGAGATAGGTTGTGCGCGGCCGCGTGTTCAGCTCTTCGAGAAGCGCATAGTTATGCGGCGCGGCTTTCTCGCGCGACACGTGAGAATCCTTCTTTTTTAGATCCCCGAAGGTGATGGCCTGCGTCGGGCACGCCTGCTGGCAGGCGGTGACAACTTCGCCGTCGCCGATCTCACGGTTCTCGATCTGCGCGCGAATGCGCTTTTCGGCAATGCGCTGGACGCAATAGGTGCATTTTTCCATGACGCCGCGCGAACGCACGGTGACGTCAGGGTTCTGCACGGCCTGCCGTGGCCCCGCGCTGTCCTTGTCGAATTCCTGGTATTCGAGGAAATTGAAGCGACGCACCTTGTAGGGGCAGTTCTGCGAACAGTAGCGCGTGCCGATGCAGCGGTTGTAGACCTGCGCGTTCAGGCCGTCATGGGTGTGGACCGTCGCGTTGACCGGACAGACCACCTCGCACGGCGCCTTCTCGCAATGCATGCAGGGCACCGGTTGGAAGAAGATGTCGGGGTCGTCGACAGCGCCGGCATAGTAGCGGTCGATGCGCAGCCAATGCATTTCGTGACCGAGTGCCGCCTCACCCGGTCCGACGGTAGCGATGTTGTTCTCGGCCTGGCAGGCCGAGACGCAGGCCATACAGCCGATGCAGGCCGAGAGATCGATCGACATACCCCAGGCTTCCTGGTCGTATTTCCAATCGGGGTACAGCGATTCCGTCGGGGCTGGCGGCACGCCTTCACGGACGAAATGCGGATTTTGCCTGAAGGCATCGAGCGTCGCGTGTCGCACGATCGCCCTGCCCTCCATCGCCTGGTGGTGCTGGGTCGTCACCACGCGCGCCGTACTGTCGCGCGCAGCCAAGACGAGGCCATCGGCAAACCAGGGAGCCTCGGCGGTGCGCAGGGGGAAAGCATCGTAACCACCCGACAGCGCGGCGACCGAACCGACCTTGCGGCCAAAGCCGAGCGACAGCGTCACCGTGTCGTCGGGCTGTCCGGGCATGATCCAGGCCGGCGCGTCGATATCCTTGCCGCCTCGTGCCAGATTGACCATTTGCCCGTTTTCTAGTTCCAAGCGCTGCGCGGTCGCCGGTGAGATCAGGGCCGCATTGCCCCAGACAAGCTTGCTCAGTGGGCGGGGCAGTTCCTGCAGCCACGATGAATTGGCGTGACGGCCATCGCGCAGCCAGGGATCGGCCACGAAGCGGACGTCCAGCCGATCGGCAACGGAAGCATGCGGCGTGGGACCGCCGATATCCGCCGGCATCGAGACGGCGACAGGAGCAGTGACGGTATTCGGCACGACACCATCGCGCAGTGCCTTTCGCCAAGCCGGCTCGTCCATGGCCGTCCATGTCGCGCGTACCAGGGCCTGCATATCGGCATTGAACTCACCGCCGAGCGCCGCCAGCAGTTGATGCAGGCTCTTGCCACCGAACAGAGGCTGGATCAGCGGCTGCACGATCGAGACCGTACCGTCATAGGCGCGGATGTCGCTCCAACTCTCCAATTCGTGCGCGGCGGGAATGTGCCACTGCGCCAGAAATGCAGTCTCGTCGCGATAGAGCCCCCAGTGGAAGAGAAGCTTCAGCTTCAAAAAGGCCTTGCGTACATCGACGTCCGACGGCGCCGTATGCAAGGGATTGGAACCGAGCACCATGGCGCTGTCGACCGATCCGGTCGCGATGGCCTGGCAAAGCGCGGCAAGATCGCCGTCGATCGGCATGGTGTCCGGCGGCTCGATGAAGTCCAGCGTATTGCCGATGGCTCCAAGTCTGGCATTCATGGCAAAGGCAACGGCATGGACAAACGGCGTGTGATGCGCGCCAGGCATCACCAGTGCGTTGCGGCCGGCGCTGCGGAGATCGTCGACAAGCGCGTTGATCCATTCCGGGCCGAAGGGTGACAAGCTGGCCGCATGCAGGTCGCCTTCCAGGGCAGCCTTGATTGCGACGGCAACGCCCTCGACGGCACTCGGTCTGACAGCACGGCGATGATCCGCCGCCGCACCCGTGATTGTGGGTGTCGACTCGACGACGTAGAGACGGCTCATCGTGTCCGTCGATTGACGCACGCGCCGCCGCCCGGCGAAATCGCGGGCGTAGGCCAGACGCCCCGGCCCTTCGCCGAGGAAATCGGCATCAAGGCTGACGATCACATCGGCGCGGTCTAGATGGTAGATCGGCGTCAGCGGCCTGCCGAACAGCTTGGCCGTTGCCTGCTCGTTCGCGCTGGCTGCAAGCGGATCGTGCTTGAAGACGCGAAGTTTGGGATAGCGCTGCCTGAGCGATCCGATCTGCGCCTTGGTCGTCGGCGACGTTGTTGCCTCGATCAGCAGTGCCAAACCTTGTCCGCCCGAAGCGGCCAATCCGCCGGCAAGCTCCGCTATGTCCTTGAGAAAGTCGCCGTAACTCGCCGGCTCGCCTCGCCTTAGCGGCGTACGCGACCGTTCGGGATCGAACAGCGACAGCACCGCCGCCTGCATGATGGCGTCGGTAGCGCCGCGCGACGCCGGATGATCCGGATTGCCCTCGACCTTGGTCGGCCGGCCTTCATGGCTCTCGACAACCGCGCCGATACCGTAACCATCGCTGGAGAGTGCGGTCGCATAGTAGAGCGGCTTGCCTGGAATGATGTCTTCCGGCTGGCGCACGTAAGGCACGATGCGCTCCGCTTCGCTGCAGGCGGTCAGACCGGCCAGCGAAAGCGACGCGCCCATCAGCTTCAACAAGGTGCGCCGGTCGAGACTGAACGGCAGGCGTTCGGCGATCGCTGGAAATTCCGCCTCGACGAAGCGCCGGAACTCCGCCGTTTCGGCCAGTTCGTCCAGGCTCCGCCACGGCTCGCGTCCCGTCGCGGCCCGGCGCAATGCCGCTAGATCCGTGGCTGGGAACGGCTTGATGTCAGCGATGGCAGACATAGCAATCCGTCATCGTCTCGGGGTGGATATCAAGGATGCTGATCAGGGAACGCCTGACCTCTTCGATGTCCTGCGGCGGTTTCCAGTGCAGCTGAAAGACATCCTGCGGCGGACGGAGATTGGGACCGGGATCGCGATGACAGCCCAGGCACCATTCCATCGACAGCGAATGCGCGCGCTGCATCAGCGGCATCTCATCGACGTCGCCGTGGCAGGTCTCGCAGGCGACGCCCTTGGCGATATGGATGGAGTGGTTGAAGTAGACGAAATCCGGCACGGAATTGACGCGCCGCCATTGCAGCGGCTGACCTGAGGCAAGGCTTGCACGCACCGGTGCCAGCATGTCGGCATCGGTGAAGAGTTGCGAATGGCAGGTCATGCACACCTCTGTCGCCGGTAGTCCCGCCGAAGCCGACGTCTCGACGCCATTGTGGCAATAGCGGCAGTCCAGTCCGATATCGCCGACATGGTGCTTGTGACTGAACGGGACTGCCTGTGCCACGGGCCGGCCCACGCCGGTGATGAACCCCGAACGCAAAAGTGCCGTGCCGCCCATGGCCGCGAAAATCGCGAAGAAACAAAGTCCCCACAACACGAAGCGGGCAATTCCATTGGCATTGCTGGAAAAGACCTGCGGCATCCCCTCGCCGATTTGCATGTTTTTTGGATCGAGCGCCTAACGGCGGGGACGTGCCAAAGGTTCCGTAGGCGCGGAATGCTCACAAAATGGTGACGTTCGGGCGCTGCCGAAAACAGCAGCAAACCGCAACCATGCGCAATGGCGGGCGTTCGACATGATCACGATAAATGCCACGTGGAAATGTCGACATGACACACGCCAATCCAAACCCCGCCACTCTCACCCGCTCAGGTCTCGCCTTCTGGTGGTCAATGTTCATAGGCGTATTGCTGGTGATACTTGGCTTGCTGATCGGCGCAGGCGGCGCCTGGCTGATCGCGCTGGGCGGGTCTTGGTACTACCTGCCTGCCGGAGTGGCGCTCCTGGTCGCCGGGATTTTGCTTTTGAGCGGCAATGCCGCAGGCGTCTGGCTTTACGCCCTAACCTGGATGGCGACGCTTGCCTGGGCCTATTGGGAAGTGGGCATGGACGGCTGGGGGCTGATGCCCCGCGTGCTCGCCCCGACAATTATCCTAATTTTCGTTCTGCTGACCTTGCCGGCCTTCAGCGCTGACCGCGCGAAGCGCGTTCGCGACGCTGCGTACGCGACCACATCCGCTGGCGTTGTCATTGTCGGCTGCGCAATCGGGCTCCATCATTTCACGCTTGCGGCACAATCGCAGGAAGCGATCGCTCCTGCCACGCCGCCAGTTGGAGGCGCGGTGGAAACCGCCCCGCCGGCTCAGGCCGACACCGCGATCCACCAGGCTGGATCGAATTGGCCTGTCTACGGCGGCTCGGAGCTGGCGACGCGGTATTCGCCCCTCAAACAGATCACCGCCGGCAACGTGGCGAAGCTGACCAAGGTTTGGGATTTCCACACCGGCGACATGCCAAGCAAGGCGGCGGCCGACAAATACTCTCCGGAAAACACACCGCTTGAGGTCGACGGTCATCTCTTTGCCTGTTCGGCCAAGGGTATCGTCATCTCCGCCAATGCGGCGACCGGCAAGGAGGAGTGGCGATATGATCCGAAAGTGTCCGACGACGCCATTCCGTACGGCGCCAGCTGCCGCGGTGTCGCCTATTACGCCGCTCAGGGAGCAAACGCCGAGCAGCCATGCGCGACACGCATCCTGTGGGGCACGCTCGATGCCAGGTTGATCGCCATCGATGCCAGGACCGGCAAGGCATGCGGTGATTTCGGCCAGCAAGGCGTCGTAGACCTCACCCAGGGGCTCGGCAAGACGGTTCCCGGCTGGTACTCGGTGACCGCGCCGCCGACCATCGTGCGCGGCATAGCCGTGCTTGGCGCCCAGGTGAAGGACGGACAGGCTGAAAATGCCCCGTCGGGCGTGGTGCGCGGCTATGACGTGATATCAGGCAAACTGGTCTGGGCGTGGGACATGGGCCATCCCGACCGCACCGGCGCGCCGCCCCAAGGCGCCACTTATACGCGCGGCACGCCCAATATGTGGACCGTCGCGGCCGCCGATCCTCAGCTCGGCTATGTCTATTTGCCGCTCGGCAACGCCTCGGTCGACTATTACGGCGTGGATCGCAAGGACTTCGAAAATCAATACAACTCCTCGATCGTGGCGATCGACGTCGCCACAGGCAAGCCGGCCTGGCATTTCCAGACCGTTCATCACGACCTTTGGGATTACGACCTCGGCTCGCAGCCGACGCTCGTCGACTTCCCGACAGCTGATGGAAAAGTCCCCGCAATCATCGTGCCGAGCAAACAGGGCCAGATATACGTGCTCGACCGTAAGACCGGAAAATCGCTCTTCCCGGTCGAGGAGCGGCCGGTTCCGTCGGGTGGTGTCGAACCCGAAAAGCTGTCCAAGACGCAGCCCTACTCCGGCTATGCGCATCTCGACCAGCCGGTGCTGACCGAGAAGGACATGTGGGGCATGAGCCCGCTCGACCAGCTCTACTGCCGCATCCAGTTCCGACAGGCCTCCTACCAGGGCGAATATACGCCGCCGACCGTGGACAAGCCTTTCATCGAATATCCCGGCTACAATGGCGGTTCCGACTGGGGCAGCATCGCTGTCGATACCGATGACGGCATCCTGATCGCCAACTACAATGACATGCCCAACTACAACCAGCTGCTGCCGCGGGAAAAAGCCGATCAGATCGGTTTCAAGTCGATCGAGCAGGGCGGCGGTTCGCAGAAGGCCAAGGACATGGGCGATCCGCAGATGGGATCGCCCTATGCCATCGCCGTCAACGCGGGTTGGCGACTCTCGACGGGACTTTTGTGTTCCGAACCGCCTTATGGCCACATCCGCGCCATCGACCTGAAAACTGGCAAGACGCTGTGGGACAAGCCGCTCGGCGAGGCGGTCAAGAACGGCCCATTGGGCATCCCGTCCATGCTGCCGATCGACATCGGCACGCCGAACAATGGTGGGCCGCTCGTGACCGCGGGCGGGCTGATCTTCATTGCCGCGGCGACGGATGACAAGCTGCGCGCCATCGACATCAAGACTGGCAAGGTGGTTTGGCAAACAGACTTGCCGGCAGGGGGCCAGACCACGCCGATGACCTATGAAGTCAGCGGCCGGCAGTACGTCGTGATCGCACCTGGCGGCCACCATTTCATGGAGACCAAGGTCGGTGACGAGGTCATTGCTTACGCATTGCCCGCGGGCTGAGCCGGAAGCGGTCCTCAGGGGAGCCTGAGGGCCTGGCTTGAGATGCTCTCGGCACGGTCATCCCGCAGATACCACCTGGCCCCGACAGCTTGTTGGCAGAGGAAGCCGCAAGCGCGTAGTCGATGCCGTGCGCCGTCTATTCCGCCACTGCTCCGACATGAGGTGGCACGACGGGCCGGCGCTATACCGCGCGCCACCGCGCCGTTTGCATCGCGCCAGCGAAGCCACCTTCCCGTCGCGGCCCTTGATCATCAGCTTATCAAATCGTCTATCCTGATCGGCAAGTCTCGAATGCGTTTGCCCGTAGCATGGTACACGGCGCTTGCAACGGCCGCCGCGGTCCCGACATTGCCTAGCTCCCCCAAGCCTTTGACGCCAGCCGGGTTGACGTCTAGGTCGACCTCGGGAACAAGGATGACGTCGACCTGTTTGATGTCGGCGTTGACCGGCACCAGATAGTCCTGCAGGTCACGATTGACGTAGCGGGCGTTGCGCCGGTCGATCTCCGTCGCCTCGTGAAGGGCTTGGCCGATACCCCAGATCATGCCGCCCATCAGTTGGCTGCGCGCGGTGCGCGTGTTCATGATGCGGCCGGCGGCAAAGGCACCGACGATGCGCGGCACCCGGATCTCGCGCGTGTAGCTGTTGACGCGCACTTCGACGAATTCAGCGCCAAAGGCGTATTTCACTGAATCCTTGTCCTGATCGCCGCCGTGGAATTCCGCCTGCCCGGCATAGAGTTTCTTCAGTGCTTCCGGCGTCGAACCCCTTGGTGCAAACTCGGCGTACTCCTCTATCGCGCCGACCTGCATCACCTTGAAGACATCCGACAGCCTGGCGGATTTGCCGCCGCTTGCCACGATCTTCTCTTGCTCCATGTCCAGCTTGGCATTGCCGGAACCAGCCAATGGGCCATCTCCGGCGACGGCTGCCGCGAAAAGTTTTCCGCGCACCGCGTCACAGGCCTTCAGAACCGCCGAGCAGACGCTCGCGGTCGAAATCGAGCCACCCGAGACCGGCGCGGGCGGCAGGGCGCTGTCGCCCATCTCGACACTGACCTTGTCCATCCCTATGCCGAGACGCTCGGCGGCCATCTGTCCGGCGACGGTGCGCACACCGGTGCCAATCTCGTGCGAACCGCACTGAACGCGAACCTGTCCATCGGCGGTCAAGCGAACTCGGGCCGCGCATGGCGCGCTGGCCGTTGGATAGATGGCTGTCGCGCATCCCAGGCCGACCAGCCAGTCGCCCTCGCGCATCGATCCGACCGCGGCGTCACGCTTCGACCAGCCAAAGGCTTCGGCGGCCTGGTCGTAGCATTTGACCAGCGACCGGCTGGAGAATGGCTTGCCGCCGATAGGCTCTTTTTCAGGCTCGTTGATGCGCCGAAACTCGACGGGATCCATGCCGAGCGCCACAGCCATTTCGTCCATGGCGTTCTCGAGCGCGTAGACGTATGGCGTCTCCGGCGGCGAGCGCATGTAGCCCGGTGTGTTGCGATCGGCATGGACGATAGAAACGTGAGTGAGCACCGAACCATAATTGTACATGCGACCGGTGGCTGACGTGCCGCCGACGACATAAGGGTCAGGGCGTGATGTAACCTCCCAGCCCTCGTGTCCGAACGCCGTGATGCGGCCGTCCTTGCCGGCGCCGATGCGGATTCGATGCCTGGTCTCGGCCCGGTAGGTCTGGGTGTTGAAAGCCTGCATGCGGCTGACGACGCAGCGTACCGGCCGTCCAACACGACGCGCGGCAACCGCGACAATTGCAGTGCGAGCCGTCATCGGTCCCTTGGAACCGAACGCGCCCCCGACATAAGGGCTGACAATCCGCACATTGGCGGGGTCGATCTTCAACTGCCGGGCAAGTTCGATTTTCCAGCCGGTGACATTCTGGCTGGGCTCATGGACAGTGAGTTGATCGCCTTGCCACATCGCCGTGGTCGAAAACAGTTCGATCGGATTGTGGTGCTGGGTCGGCGTCGAATATTTTTGGTCGATCTTGACGGCAGCGGATGCATAGGCAGCGTCGAAGTCGCCGGCTTTGACATCCTCCTGCAACATCGGGCTCTTGCCGGCCGCCGGTTCCACCTTCACGCCTTCGGAATCAAAGCTGGCACTTGGCGATTCGTCTTCGTAGTCGGCGCGGATCAACATCGACGCTTCCTCCGCCGCCTCGAATGTCTCGGCAACAACCAGGGCGATGATCTGGCCGTCGTGGAAAATCGTCTTGTCGTGCAGCGGGGCGATGGAGCTTGCACCGGTGCTGCCAAATTTCGGCGTATCCGTCTCGTCCATGTCGCCATAGGTCACGATGTCCAGCACTCCGGGCACGGCCCTGGCATCATCCGTATGGAGTTTGGAAACCTTGCCCCGAGCGATGCTGCTCGTGGCTAGAGCGCCATAAGCGACATTGGCCGTGGCGATGTCGGCCGGATAGCTGGCCTGCCCGGTAACCTTCAGCCTGCCGTCGATGCGGACGACCGGTTCGCCTTGGTTTTCTTTTGGAGCTGGAGCGGCTTGATTCATGGCTCAGACCTTCATGTCACGGGTTTCGAGCAGCGCTCGCACCAGCGTGCGCTTTCCGAGCGGTATCTTGAACGCGTTGTGTTCTCGTGGCCTGGCATCAGCGAATGCGGCTTCGGCAGCAGCCGTCGCGGCCTTGTCGTCGAGGGCATTGCCACGCAGCGCATCCTCCGCCGCTCTCGCGCGCCATGGCACCGTCGCGACGCCACCGAGTGCTATGCGCGCTTGCCTGACCGTGTCTCCGTCCATCTCCAGCGCCACCGCCGCCGAGGCCAGCGCAAATGCGTAGGATTCGCGATCGCGTATCTTCAGGTAGCGCGAGCGACGGCTCCATCCACCAAGCGGAACATCAATGGCGACGATGACTTCATCGGCGGCCAGATCCGTCTCGATGTTGGGCGTGTCGCCGGGAAGCCGGTGCAGGCTGGCGAATGGGATCTTGCGCGGGCCACGCCGCCCCTCCACTTCGACGACCGCATCGAGCGCAATCAGCGCCTGCGCGAAATCACCGTGATAGGTCGCTATGCAGGCATCGCTGGTGCCCAGCACGGCATGCTGGCGGTTTACCCCTTCCATCGCCGCACAGCCGGAACCGGGCTCCCGCTTGTTGCACGGCCAGGAGGTTTCCCGAAAATACTCGCACCGCGTTCGCTGCAACACGTTGCCGGCAAGGCTGGCCATATTGCGAAGCTGGCCGCTGGCAGCGAATTTCAGGCTGTCGGCAAGGAGCGGGCAGCGGCGCCTGACGTCCTTGTTGTCGGCTGCCTCACCCATGCGAACCAGCGCACCGAAACGGATGGTGTCGTCGTCCGTTTTGATCTGCCGCAAAGCAGGCTCGGCAAGCTCGTTAAGGTCGAGCAGTCGCTCCGGCTGCGCGACACCCAGCTTCATGTAGTCGGCCAGATTGGTGCCGCCGGCGATGAACTGGGTGTTGGCCTGAGTTGGCGCAGCGTCGAGATGAGACGCCATGGCGATCGCCGCGGTGACGCTCGTTGGTCTTTCATAGAGGAAGGGACGCATCCTAGGCCCTCCTGATCTCGTCGCGCGCCTGGATGATCGCCGCGACGATGTTCGGATAGGCTGCGCACCGGCACAGATTGCCGCTCATATACTCCCGGATATCATCCTCCGAACCGGCATGGCCTTCGTCGATGCAACCGATGGCGGACATGATCTGGCCCGGCGTGCAGTAGCCACATTGAAAGGCATCATGGTCGACAAACGCCTGCTGCACCGGGTGCAGTTCGCCGTCGGCCGAAGCCAGGCCTTCGACAGTCGTGACCTCGCGGCCCTGGTTCATGACGGCAAAGCTCAGGCAGGATAGCACCCGCTTCCCATCGACAAGAACGGTGCAGGCACCGCACTGGCCGTGGTCGCAACCCTTCTTGGTGCCGGTCAGACCAACATGGTCACGTAGAGCGTCAAGCAGACTCGTGCGATTGTCGAGTGCGAGGGTGTAGGCCTGCTTGTTGATCCGGAGCGAAATCGTCGACAGGTCGTGCGGTTCGACCGCTCTGGCAGGCGACGGCTCTGCGGCTTTTGTCGAGGTAGTCATGAGAGGCATTGCGGCTGCCGCCGTAACAGAACCCGTCATGAAGGTGCGTCTGCTCAGGCCGCTAGGGCTTGTGGGATTGGACATGGCGGCTTTCCGGCTGGCTGGAGTCTCAAGCGGACGAAACTGTTCGCGGGAAGCAAAGTTCCCTCCTCACATCGCTGTGATCGTTTCCTTTGCAGGACGGCCATGCGGAACTTCAGCCGCAAGGCCGTGGTTGTCCTCGATAGGTTCCAAGGAAGGAGGCGATCATGAGCAATGATCGGAGCGATCGGCGAAGCGATCGGCTTGATGACGAAGGCCCTGTCTTTTCGGCTGAACAGGCGCGACAAGGTGAGATCATCCTGCGAACCCGCACACGGCGGATCATCTTCATCGCAGGGCTGGTCGGCATCGTGATCCTCATCACAGTGATCAGATTTGCCGTCGGTTGAATGGCTTTGGCTACGATGCCGACGAATGCCGCCGAGCCGGTTCGTCAGGAACTTTTGTGAAGAGCTGTCGTTGAATCGGTCGTTAAAGCGGTCGGCGCCTTCCCTGAAAGTTCTCCCCGTGGATGCAAAAACCGAGACTGAAGAACCAGACAAAGTCAGAGATGCGCGCGGCGTTTCGAGCAAGGCCGGACAGGATGCGTCGCCAAAACGCAGGGGCGATGTGGCGCAGCCTAACGCTCCGGAGCGCGAAGCGCGGGACAAGCAGGCGGATGAACAAAAGCCCAGCCTCCTAGGTTTCCCCCGGCGGCATCCTTACGTGGCCATTGCAATCTTGATCGTGATGTTGCTAGCCGCCGTGGCACTGATCATGTGGTGGCTGAATGCCCGCCAGTATGAATCGACCGACGACGCCTTTATCGACGCCCGCACGATAACTATCAGCGCCGAGATATCAGGACGGGTCACTGACCTTGCGGTGACCGACAACCAACCGGTCAAGGCGGGCGACGTCCTGTTGCGCATCGATGACAGCGACTATCGGGCCAGCCTTGAACAGGCCGATGCCGGCGTGGTTTCGGCGCAGGCCGACATTGTCGAACTAGGGGCTCAGATCGAAGCACAAAACGCAAAGATCGATGCGGCGCAGAAGCAGACGGCGGAGGCACAGGCCGCGCTCGATTTCGCCAAAGCCGAGGACCAGCGCAACCGTGAACTTCTGGCCAAGGGCACGGCTACCCAACAGCAGGCGCAGCAGGCCGCTTCGACGCTGCGCCAGGACCAGGCTGCTCTCGACAGCGCTCAAGCCAATGTAACAGCCGCCAGGAGCCAGGTCGCTGTTTTGCAGGCGCAGACCAAAAGCGCCGAAGCCAAGCTCAATCAGGCCAAGGCCAGCCAGGACCAGGCGAGGACCATGCTATCCCGCACAACCATCACCGCACCGGTCGCCGGGCGGGCAACCAGCATCTCGGTCGCCAACGGTACCTATACCCAGCCAGGCCAGGTGCTGATGATGTTTGTTCCGGACGAAGTCTGGGTGAAGGCCAACTTCAAGGAAACACAGCTCGATCTGATGCGGCCCGGACAGCCGGTCGACATCGAGATTGACGCCTATCCGGACAGATCTTTTCATGGCCGCGTCGACAGCATCCAGGCGGGCAGTGGCACCGCCTTCAGCCTGCTGCCGGCAGAAAACGCCACCGGCAACTTCGTCAAGGTGGTGCAGCGCGTGCCGGTGAAGATCGTCTTCGACAAACCGCCCGGCGTGCTGCTGGGTCCGGGCCTGTCGGTGGTGCCGACGGTCAAGGTGCGATGACTGGCGAAATCTCCAGCGCCCAAAGCGAAAGCCGGTCCGCCGCCGGCGGGCGCAATCCCTGGCTGATCGCCATCGTCGTCTCCATCGCCACCTTCATGCTGGTGCTGGACACTTCGATTGCCAACGTGGCCCTGCGCAACATCGCCGGCAGCCTGGCTGCCGGCATGGACGAGAGCACCTGGGTGATCACTACCTATCTGGTCGCGAATTCCGTGATCATCCCGGTCAGCGGCTGGTTGGCCAGCGTGATCGGGCGGAAGCGCTACTACATGCTTTGCGTGGCGACGTTCACCATCGCATCGCTGTTGTGCGGCCTCGCGCCCAATCTGGAAATGCTCATTTTCTTCAGGATCCTGCAGGGTCTCGGCGGCGGCGGCATGGCGCCGAGCGAACAATCCATCCTTGCCGATACCTTTCCGCCCGAGAAGCGTTCCCAGGCTTTTGCCCTTTATGGCATCGCCGTCATCGTCGCACCGACAGTCGGGCCGACCCTCGGCGGCTGGCTGACGGACCATTTCTCCTGGCACTGGATCTTCTTCATCAACGTGCCGTTCGGCATCATGTCGCTTGCCTTGGTGCAGTGGCTTCTCGTCGAGCCGGACGTGATCGAGCGCGAACGTCAGGAGCGGCTGAAGGGCGGCCTCAGAATAGATTGGGTCGGGTTCATCCTGGTCGCCACCGCTCTTGGCTGCCTGGAAATCTTCCTCGATGAGGGTCAGAGAAACGACTGGTTCGCATCGGGTTTCATCACGACTTTTGCAGTGATTTCGGCGATCTCGTTCCTGCTGCTCATCCCATGGGAGTTCAGTCACCGCGATCCGATCGTCGACGTGCGCCTGCTGTTCACCCGCCAGTTCGGCGCGTCGTTCCTGGTGATGATGGCTGTCGGAGCCGTGTTGTTCAGCACCACGCAGTTGATGCCGCAGCTGCAACAGACCGCCTTCGACTATACGGCCACCCTGTCGGGCCTTTCCATGATGCCCGGCGGCATCGCCATGCTGATCTTGATGCCGATTTCCGGATTTGCCGCCGGATTGGTGCAGCCCAAATATCTGATCATGATGGGCATGTCCGTTGTCGTGGTCGCCCTGTGGCACATGACGTCCCTCACCCCGGACGCCAGTTTCCGCTTCTTTGCCTTCGCGCGCATCTTCCTGATGATCGGCCTGCCGTTCCTGTTCATCCCCATTTCGACTGCGGCCTATGTCGGCCTCGCTCCGCAGAAGACCAACCAGGCGTCGGCGCTGATCAACGTCGCCCGTAACATCGGCGGGAGCATCGGCGTGTCATTGTCGAACACCGTGATCGCTCAAAACGCGCAGCTGCATCAATCGAACCTTGTCAGCCATACCGTGCAATCGTCACCCGCCTATCAGCAGCTGCTGCGTCAGGTGACGGATCACTTTGTCGCCCAAGGCTCGGGCATGCTTCAGGCCAAGCAGCAAGCCATCGGCTGGCTTGGGCAGTTGATCGCACGCCAGGCTTCGCTGCTCGCCTACATCGACGTTTTTCGCTACTGCGCCATCGCGACGGCACTGTTTGTTCCCCTCGCCTTGCTGCTGCGGTCTCCAAAACCCGACGGACGCCAGCCGAAATAGCCGGCCCGCCCCGCCAACCTATTCCAGGACTTCCGCCGCCTGCCATTTTTCCCGGCAAGCATCGCAAGTCGCAAGCATTGAATGCTTGGCGAATGACCGGCAACGTCAGATCCAGTTCGAGAGAACCGTTTCCATCTCGACCGTCTCCACCTGCTGCGCGAACCGTTGGTGATAAACGGTCAACAGCGCGTCATGCGTTGCGTCGGATGAACTGCACAGCGCGTCCGTAACAAGAACCACGCGATAGCCGAAATCGATCGCTCCGAGCACCGTGGCCAGAACGCACACGTCGGTTTCGCCGCCGGTGATAACCAGCGTGTCGATGTCGCGTTCGTTCAGAAAGGCCCTGAGGTGACCTTCGAACCAAGGCGAGTATATGTGCTTGTCGATGACTGCCGCTGGCGGGCAGTAAGTGACCAACGCCGGCAACAGGTCGACCATGTCGGAACCAATATTTTCGATCGCCATCGAGGCCCAGCGCTCATAATAGCGCTTCCATGTGCCGACGCCCTGCCCCGGCTTTTGCGCCGGCAGGAAGCGCGTGAAGACGGTCTGTGGCGCTCGTCTTTCGACCAGCCTCTCGATTTGAGGAAGGACACGGGTGATCCAGGGGGTCGCCCACCGCGACGGCTCGGCAAACAGCTTTTGCATATCGACACAAACATGCATGCATCGGTGCCCCAACGGACCATATGCCAGGCCCGGCATCGACATCGAAGATAATCCTATTCCATGACATGGGGGGTGTGCCGTTGGTCCTCCACCGGGTCGACATCGATGCGCGCCTTTCCCGGATCGAAGGTGCCATGACCTGCAATGGCCAGCGCTGCCGTATCGGGCGTCTCGTATGCCCACATGAAGTCGTCGGCCGAGCTACCGACAGCATGGACCCGCCAGTAACTCGCGGTCCCCTTGAGCGGTGAGCTGCTTGTGGTGTTGGTCTTTTCGAAAAGGTCGAAATAGATGTCCTCGAAAGGGATAAAGAACGTCGGCTCCTGCCCCTCTTCCCTGACTACCTTCGCGTGCTCCGTGGCTGCGACCACAGCATCGGAAAATCGCACGGTCACCGTCCCGGCAAACGGCTCTATGGTCAGTGGGCGAAAGTCGTGTTCTGACGTTGCGGCTGAAGTTTGCATCCGAATTCTCCCTGACTATCGATTGATCGTTGGACTGCGTCTCGATCCATCGATGGAGACGAAATGCGCGGCGATGCATCAGGTTCCAGCTTGTGCGGTGAAGCCGAGCGGGCCGCCGAGCCAAGCGATTATCAGCTGCCGAAACTGTCGAGAAAGCTCGCCAACAGCCTCGAAACCTCGTGTGGAGCCTCACGTGTCGGGAAGTGCCCGACCGCGTCCAGGACCACTCGTTTGTAGGGCGCCGTGAAATGCTCCTCCAGTCCTTCCGAGGATGCGGTCAGTACGACACGGTCGTCGCCACCATGAAGCGTCAAGGTCGGCACCGTGATGATCTTGACCGATGTTTGCCGGCGGGCCAGCTCCGCGTAGCGCGCTTCGGGCTCCGCCTCACCCCAGCGAACCCGATAGGAATGCAACGTCACGTCCGGCCAATCCGGGTTGTCGAAGGATGCAGCCACTTCATCGAAAATGGCGTCGTCGAACCAGCCCAACGGGCTCCAGCTGTCCCATTGGAATCTGGCGAATTCCTTGCGGTTCTTTCGCACGAACTCGGCGCCGCGCGCTGTTGCCATGAACCATTGATACCAAAATGCTTTCGCCTGTTCAGGCGCCGGCGTTGCCGGTTTGCCGGGCTGCCAGCCAAGCGATAGCGCGGCACAGCAACTGATGCGATCGGGAAAGATCGAGGCCAGGAGGTAGGCGATCCGTGCTCCCCAGTCGTGACCGACGACCGCAAAGCGGCTGAGGCCAAGCGCGTCGGCAAAGCCCAGCACATCCTGCGCCATTGCGGCAATTTCGCCGGATCGCATGGTCTCGTTCGACAGGAACGATGTCTGCCCAAAACCTCGCAACCACGGCGAAAACGTCCGAAAGCCGGCCTCGTGGAGGACCGGCGAAATGCGCGCGTAAGTGGTCGCGTCGTCCGGCCAGCCATGCAGCAGGACGACCGGCGGACCGTCTTGCGGGCCACCACCGAGATAAGCGATGCGCAGCAGTGGCGTATCGCAAAATGAGACGAGGTTCATTTGCTCTCCGGCGCTGTAACCGGCTGGTCACCGCCAGTCGTCGACTTGGGTCTGACATCCTGGTCAACCTGCGGATTCTTGTTGACGGAGTCGGTGTTGGCTTTCGTCGGTTGGGTGCTGTTATCACAGGCACCGAGCGCAAGAGCAGCAGCCAACACCAGAAGCGACAAGGATTTCTTCATCGAAACCTCCCCTGACTGATGGTCGACAACGAGGTTCCGCGAATTTGGTTGCCCGGGGCGCCCCCGATCAGCCATCCGCAAAAAGCGTTGCCGCAACGGCGATCGAGGTCAGGCTCGACATTGCAAGGCTTGCCCTGATGGCGTGCGACATCTCCCAGATATTCCGGAAATCTCTCCAATCACCATCTTGCTTCCGAGCGAATATGGAGAAAAACGCCGCGCCCGATCTCGACATGGCGACGTCCTTCACCCAGAAATTATTGACGGGATGCGTGACCAGCCAATAGGTCGCGTGTTGCGCCGCCAGGAAAAACAGCGACGCGAGCGTCCACCAGAACCGAGTACTTGCAGAAGGCGTCAAATAGAGCAGGATGGCAAGCGCGAGGATGCCTCCGATTTCGGAAAAACCGCCAATCGTGAAGCCGGGATAGTAGATCGTCTGCACTGCCTTGTAGGTCGCCTCTTTCAGGCGCATTTTGCCCGGTAGCTCCAATGCATGTGCAAGCGAGAGCGCCGTTGCGATTGCGACCAGCAGGAGCGTGAAAACCATCAAAACGCGCATGCTCTTACTCCATTAACCGCGCTCTTTCGCAACCGGCATGGAGTGGCCGTTGGCCGCCGCCGTAGCCGGCGGAACGCAGAGAAGTCATCGTGCAGCCGTTCGGCTATGCCACGAGCACAGGGACTGATCGACAAGACGGGTCAGGTGGGGTCGCACCGCGCGCGGTTGCGAATGCGAACAGGTGACGATCCTCACCTAAGCCGCCCCGCGCGCGTCAGAACATGATCCTTTGCCTCAACCACGTAAGAAACCTGTTGCCGCCAATTGTCGCGCGGACCCGAGCGGCAGCCCACCGTGCTTTCATGGTAGAGCCTACGTGACAATCGCAAACGATGTCATGCAGTTGCCAGTCGTTCAGTTCGAAGAAGCGCTTGGCCTCGCCATAAGTGTCATCCCGAAGACCCAACGCGCGCAGCATCGGGTCTTCGAAGGCAACAGTAATTGCCGACCCTTCGCCGCGTGCGATGGCGCGTGCCTCCGGATGCATATGTTCGGTGCCTGTAAACGCGCCAAGGCATCGCTCGGGATTCTGATCGAGAAGTTCAGCCCATCGCGCGATGCGCTCATCCCGTGTCATTTCCGAATATGGCGCCGAGGGTTCAATCCTGGCGACGGCCTGTAGTTGGTCGAGTGTCTGGTGTTTCATGGTCAGCTCCTGTCGTGAAGGGGAGGAGTGCCCACCCCTTCAATGGAATTACCGCGCGGCGGTACTTCGACAAGAGCGCGAAACCGGAAGAATTCGGCTCCACCAAATGCGTCTGGGCAGGATCACAAATGCGCTGACCGCGTTCACTCAATGGCGCGCTTTTCCACAGGCTCTGCCGACGGAGGAGCGGTCCAATAGCGGCCTAGCACCCCGGCGGTTGCCTTTATGGCATCCTACTTTTTGATAATGTTGCCGTCGCGCAGGTCGAATGCTTCGGCGCCGCGAGCCTGGCGGTAGAAATCGTCCTGCAATTCACCCCATTCGCCGAGGAAGGCACCGCAATTGCTGCAATAAATTGGCGTCGACTCCGTGGCGTCGTCGGGAATGTCCATCTGGATCGTCCCGCAAGCCTTGCAATCGAGTTTGTCGTCCAATTTGCGTGCCATTTTCCAATGATCGCGCATTTTCACACAGGAGCCAATTGTTGATTTCGTACGGAGCGGTGCCTGCGATCACCCTCAGCCTCATTCCGATCCGGTCCAAGATGGAGATCAAGCGATGGCACGATTGCGTGCGAGCGGCTCAGACGGCAAGCTGACGTGCCAGATTGCCCCGAAAGCGCCGTGCACTTTCGGTCCGATATTTGTCGGGTTCAGAGCTTCCGGGCCGGCAGTGGTGGAGAGGGTTGGATTCGAACCAACGTAAGCTAAGCTAACGGATTTACAGTCCGTCCCCTTTAACCACTCGGGCACCTCTCCATTCTGCCGCCGGAGCCATGCAACGAGGCATTCGCACCAGTTCGGACCCGAGTTGTGTCTTCTCCGAAACCAGCGAAGCGCCTTATGGCGGCAAGGCCAGTGGGTGTCAACCGCGCAGGAAGGGTTTTTCGACGTTGTTCGCCGGCTGCGGCGACAGGGCATATCCCTGACAGCAGGAGACCGCTATAGAAGCCGGCCATGAGCAACAATTCCAATACCCCGAAAGACACCCACTACGCCAAGCTGCGCCGCGCCTTTCGCGACGAGAAAAGCGGCGGCGCGCCGGCGTTCAGGCCCCGCCAACCCGTGCCACCAGGCGAGAACGCCGGGGATGGCCTGGTGCGACTTTATGGCCTGCACACAGTGCGCGCGGCACTCGACAATCCGCGGCGTCGGATCAAGAAAATGCTGGTGACGCGCAATGCGGCCGAACGGCTCGAGATCGGCGATCTCGCCGCGCTGCCCTTCAAGGCTGAACTGGTCGAACCCAGGGACATCGACAAAGTCACCGGCTCGGACGCCGTGCATCAGGGCGTGCTGATCGAGGCGGAGCCACTGAAGCCGAAGCGTCTCGACGCACTCGGCGACACCAGGCTGGTGCTGGTGCTCGACCAGGTCACCGACCCGCACAATGTCGGCGCCATCCTGCGCTCGGCGGTCGCTTTCGGCGCCGGGGCGCTGATTACCACGGCCCGCCATAGTCCGCAGGAATCCGGCGTGCTGGCGAAATCCGCCTCCGGCGCGCTGGAGCATATCGACCAGATCGAGGTGAAGAATCTCGCCAATGCGCTCGGCCAGTTGCACGAAGCCGGCTTCCAGACCATCGGGCTCGATTCGGACGGGCCGGCGGAACTCGAAACGAGTTTTGCCGGCGACAGGATAGCCTTGGTGCTCGGCGCCGAAGGCAAGGGCCTGCGCCAGAAAACGCGCGAGACGGTGACGACGTTGGCCAGGCTCGACATGCCCGGCGCTATCCGCTCACTCAACGTGTCGAACGCAGCGGCGGTGGGCCTTTATGCAGCGCGGGCATTTCTGAAGCGTGGCTGATTGGAAGCGGCAAGCTTCCCGCCATGAATCAAAACGGGTTCCGGCGAACGCTTGCCGGAACCCGTTCCTGGGTTAAGACAAAAGTTTGCGGCTTGGGAACGTTATGCCGCCCTCTTCCGACCTATGCCGCTTTGCCTTTGCTTTCTTTTGCCTCCTTGCCGATCTCGAAATTCGCCATCCGCTCCAGCGCCCTCACCAGCGCCGAGTGATCCTCCTTGGCGCCACCGTTGGCGGCGCAGGAATTGAACAGTTGCTGGGTGGTCGATGTGTTGGGCAGCGACACGCCAAGCGCCTTTGCACCCTCCAGCGCCAGGTTCAGATCCTTCTGGTGCAGTTCGATGCGGAAACCCGGAGCGAAGGTGCGCTTGACCATGCGCTCGCCATGCACTTCGAGGATGCGTGACGCTGCCAGCCCGCCCATCAGCGCCTGCCTGACCTTGGCTGGATCCGCGCCGGCTTTCGATGCAAAAACAAGCGCTTCGGCGACGGCTTCAATGGTCAGCGCGACGACGATCTGGTTGGCGACCTTGGTGGTCTGGCCGACGCCGTTCGGCCCGACCGAGGTGATGTTCTTGCCCATCTTTTCGAAAACCGGTTTCGCACGCTCGAAGGCGCTTTCCTCGCCGCCGACCATGATGGTGAGGGATGCGGCCTTGGCACCGACCTCGCCGCCCGAAACCGGCGCATCGAGATAGTCGCAACCGAGATCGTTGATCCTTTTTGCGAATTCCTTTGTCTCGATCGGCGAGATCGAGCTCATGTCGATAACGAGTTTGCCCTTGGAAAGGCCAGAGGCGACGCCGTTCTCACCGAACAGCACCTCGGCCACCTGTGGGGTATCCGGCACCATGGTGATGATGATGTCGGCGGCCTTGGCCACGGCGGCATGGCCGGTAACCGTCTTCAGGCCCTTGGCGACGAGATCAGCCGGCGGCTTGGAGCGATGGTCGCTGGCGATGACGCTGTAGCCGGCGTCGAGCAGATGCCCCGCCATGGGCGCGCCCATGATGCCGAGGCCGATGAAGCCGATGGTCTCCATGTGGTTTCTCCTGCAAGTTCTTTCGAATTCATCAAAAGTTGGTGCCGCCCCTCATCCGCCTGCCGGCACCTTCTCCCCGTATAGTGACGGGGAGAAGGGACGCGCTTCAACGCTGACGATCCCCTCTCCCCGTTCTTCACGGGGAGAGGGTAAGGGTGAGGGGCAGCGCCGACGTTGACATTTCCCAGCCGCTACGCCGCCGCGCTTCCCTGCCCAGCCAGCCCCCTGAACCACCCCAGTCCGGCTTCCGTCCCCGCCTTCGGCTTGTATTCCGCCCCCACCCAGCCGGAATAACCAATCCGATCGATATGGTCGTAGAGGAAGGGATAGTTGATCTCGCCCGTCCCCGGCTCGTGACGGCCGGGATTGTCCGCAAGCTGGATATGCGCGATGCGGCCGAGGTTTGCCTCGATTTTACGGGCGAGATCCCCCTCCATGATCTGCATGTGATAGATGTCGTATTGCAGGAACAAGTTCTTCGAGCCGACACGGTCGATCAGCGCCAGCGCCTGGTCGGAATAGTTCAGGAAGAAGCCGGGAAGATCGCGCGTGTTGATCGGTTCGACCAGCAGCTTGATGCCGGCTTGCTCCAGCTTCTCCGCCGCGAAGGCGAGATTTTCGGCAAAGACATTTTCAAGCGTGTCCCGTGCAATGTCCTGCGGCGCGATCCCGGCCAGGCAGTTGACCTGCTGGCAGCCAAGCGCCTGCGCATAGGTGATCGCCTTGGCAATGCCCTGGCGGAATTCCGGCACGCGATCCGGCAGCACGGCGATGCCGCGCTCGCCCTTGGCCCAGTCGCCCGCGGGAAGGTTGAACAGCACTTGCGTCAGACCATTCTTCTTTAGCCTCGCGGCCACTACCTCGGGCGCGTGATCATAAGGGCCGATATATTCGACACCTTTGAAGCCGGCGCGGGCGGCGGCATCGAAACGGTCGAGGAAATCATGCTCGCCAAAGAGCATCGACAGATTGGCTGAAAAACGTGGCATTCTTTTTCTCCCTGGAGCATGGGACCCGATGCTCGAACAAAATTAGTCGAGCATCACGATGGCGGTCGGAGCGTCTTCCTGACGTTCGGCAAGGTCCTCGAATTCGGTGATCTTGTCGATCTCGGTGCCCATCGAGATGTTCGTGACGCGTTCGAGAATGAATTCGAGCACGACCGGAACCTGATGTTCCTTCATCAACCGCTCCGCTTGCTTGAAGGCGCCGGCGAACTCCTCCGGCTTGCGCACCCTGACCGCCTTGCAGCCCATTGCCTCAGCGACGGCGACATGGTCGACGCCGTAGCCGGCCTCCGGATCGCCGGTACGGTTGATGTTCTCGAAGGCCAGGCTGACCTCATAATCCATCGAGAAACCGCGCTGGGCCTGGCGGATCAGGCCGAGATACGCATTGTTCACCACGACGTGGATGTAGGGCAGCTTGTGCTGGGCGCCGACCGCCAGTTCCTCGATCATGAATTGGAAATCATAGTCGCCCGACAGCGCCACGATGGTGCGGTCTGGATCGGCGGCGCGCACGCCGAGTGCTGCCGGCAAGGTCCAGCCAAGCGGGCCGGCCTGGCCGCAATTGATCCAGTTGCGCGGCTTGTAGACATGCAGGAACTGCGCCCCGGCGATCTGCGACAGGCCGATCGTGGTGACATAGGTGACGTCGCGGCCAAACGCCTTGTTCATCTCCTCGTAGACACGCTGCGGCTTCAGCGGCACCTGTTCGAAATGGGTCTTGCGCTTCATCGTCTTCTTGCGGCCCTGGCATTCCTTGGCCCAGCCCGACCAGTCGCGCAGCTTGCCCGCCGTCTTCCACTCGGTGGCGACGTCGAGCAGCATCTTCAGCGCAGCGCCGGCATCGGAGACGACTCCGAGATCGGGCGCGAAGACACGGCCTATTTGAGTGGGCTCGATGTCGACATGGATGAATTTCTTGCCCTTGGTATAGACGTCGACCGAGCCGGTGTGACGGTTGGCCCAGCGGTTGCCGATGCCGAAGACGAAATCGGCTTCCAACATGGTGGCATTGCCGTAGCGGTGCGAGGTCTGCAGCCCGCACATGCCGGCCATCAGCCGGTGGTCGTCGGGGATTGCGCCCCAGCCCATCAGCGTCGGGATGACCGGAACGCCCGTGATCTCGGCAAATTCGATCAGCAGGTCCGATGCGTCGGCGTTGATGATGCCGCCGCCGGCGACGATCAGCGGCTTCTCGGCCGCGTTGAGCATCGTCAGCGCCTTTTCCGCCTGGGCGTGTGTCATTGCCGGCTTGAACGGCGCCAGCGGCTCGTAGGCATCGATGTCGAACTCGATCTCGGCCAACTGGACGTCGACCGGCAGGTCGATCAGCACCGGACCCGGCCGCGACGACCGCATCAGATGGAACGCCTTCTGCAGCGCCATCGGCACCAGATAGGGCTCCATGACCGTCACCGCCCATTTGGCGACGGGCGCAGCGATGGCGGCGATGTCGACGGCCTGGAAATCCTCCTTGTTGAGGCGCGCACGCGGCGCCTGGCCGGTGATGCACAGGATCGGGATGGAATCGGCCGCGGCCGAATAGAGCCCGGTGATCATGTCGGTGCCGGCCGGCCCCGAAGTGCCGATGCAGAGACCGATATTGCCTGATTTCGCGCGGGTATAGCCTTCCGCCATATGCGAGGCGCCCTCGACGTGGCGGGCAAGGACATGGCGGATGGTGCCCCTCGCCTTCATCGCCGAATACAGGGGATTGATCGCCGCGCCCGGCACGCCGAAGGCGCAGGAAATGCCTTCCTTTTCGAGAACGAGAACAGCGGCATCGACAGCGCGCATCCTGGCCATTTCCAGCCTCCACGAGATGATTGTTGGATGGCTAAGGATGTCATCGACTCGGTGATTTTTCAATTTTTTCAGAATATTTTTTCATTTTTAGAAAACAAACGCTACCGCCTGAATTTATTTGGTTTTCCCTTTTCCAGTATTTGCGCCCGGAATTTCATGGAAAACTTTTTCATTGCTTTTTGGGAAAACCGGCCGAGAATGCCGACCATGGAAACGACCGAAAAACGGCAACGTGGGCGCCCGCGTGCCTTCAATGGTCCGGCCGAAGCTTCCTCGGTACAGTCGCTCGACCGGGCCTTGCGCATTCTGGCCATTGTCGCGGACGGCAGCGGCCTGTCGCTGAGCGAGATATCGGCGCAAAGCGGGCTCGCCGCCTCCACCGCCTACCGCATGCTGACGACGCTCGAAAACCACGGCATGGTCGAGTTCGATACGTCTGACCAGCTCTGGTCGATCGGCGTCGAGACCTACCGCATGGGCGCGGCGTTCCTGCGCCGCCGCAAGCTGGTCGACCGTGCCCGCATCGTCATGCAGGACCTGATGGAGAAGACCGGCGAGACTGCCAATCTCGGCGTCGCCGAGGACGACTGCGTGGTCTTCGTCAGCCAGGTCGAGACGCACCAGGCGATCCGCGCCTTCTTCCGGCCGGGCACGCGCAGTCCCTTCCATGCCTCGGGCATCGGCAAGGCGGTGCTGGCGCATCTCGAACCGGAGCGCGTCGGAGCCATCCTGCGCAAGGCGGGCCTGCAGCGCTATACTGACAGGACCCTTTCCGACATCTCCGCCCTCGCCCACGATCTGGCGGCCACCAAGCATCGCGGCTGGTCGGTCGACGACGAGGAGCGCCACCCCGGCATGCGTTGTGTCGCCGCCGCCATCTTCAACGAGTATGGCGAACCCATTGGCGGCGTTTCCGTGTCCGGGCCGACGGTACGGGTCACGCCCGACCGACTGGCGGAGATCGGCCCGCTGGTGCGCGATGCCGCAGCCGAGGTGACCAGGATGATAGGCGGCGTGGCGGTCAGTTGATCACGAAGCGCCTGCCTAGATGCTTGTAGCCGCCATGTCGAAGAAATCGAACACCATCGCCAGTCCGACAGGGCGCACGTTGCATAGGATTTGGCCGTCTTGCCGTGGCGCCCGAATGCATGCGAAAGGGCGCGAATGAGGACAATGGTTCAGCTTCTGCTTGTCGTTTCGCTTTGCGGATGCGTGGCGGCGACACCACGACCCGATACCGGCGGCCAACGGGTCAATCCAATTCCGATCTCACTCGCGCTGGAGGAGATCATCACGACCGGTATCCGCCAGCACCTGCCGGATCCGGCCTCCGCCAGGTTCGGAACCATGCTCGCCGGCGAGCGAACGCTTGATGGCCGCCAAGAGATCGTGGCCTGCGGCACCGTCAGCGCCAAGACCTTGTCCGGCGCCCATGGCGGCGACAAGCCATTCATCGCCAAGGTCTACCCGGAAGCCGCAAGCAGTTTTGAACTGGTCGCGATGGGCGACGAGACGCAGGCTGCCCGGCTTCAGATTGGCGGCTCCTGCCGCGCGGCCGGTCTGCCGATCCTCGACGCCGACCCGAAGACGCACCTCTAGACGGGCGGTCTTCAAACGAGGAAGAGGGGCTGCCTCGCAACCCCTCTTTCCTGTTGGTCCACTTTCCTGTCGCTGGTCCCTCAGAGCCGGCAGTAGTGGCTGTAGCCGTCATGGCCGATATAGGTGTCGGAGTCCGGATCGTAGCTCGCGTAACGCTCGAAGCAGCGACGGACGTGCCAGGAACCACCATCTTCATCGACATAGACCGTACGCGGCTGCTGCTGGGCAAGCAGGCTGCCGAGGACGAAACCGCCGACGCCGGCGGCGATGCCGATGCCGAGGTCGTGGTGATGCGAATGGGCCGCCGAGGGCTGGACGGTGCCGACCAAAGCGGTGGCGGCGACGGTGGAGGCGATAAGGCCGGAAACGAGTGTGCGCTTGAACATGACGATCTCCTTGCTTCGTTGACCGAGGCGATCCATCCGCCTCTTGATCATCTGTCGCCGCGGCGTCGAAAAAGGTTCGACGGGGTTTTTATTTTTTCGAAGAATTTTCGAAGAAGCAGATAGCCGCAGCCTAAATGGCTCGGCGCCCTCGCCGGTGTTGATCAACCAGACTCGTGCGCTTCAGGTACCTTTCGCCAATCAGGTCATCGTCCGTGACTGCGACAGGGAGGCCGCGTCAATGCAAAAGCAAAAAGGGCGGCCGAAGCCGCCCTTTCCTGGAACTGGTTTCTTCAGTCACGCGGCCAGGCCGCGCTCAGTAGACGATGATGTGGTGGTGGTGATGATGGTGATGGTGATGGCCGTAGACCCACCAGTAATCCGGGTAGTCCGGATAATCCTGGTAGTCGAGGTAGTCGTCGTAATGATCATGATGGTGATGCATGCCATGAGCCGACGAAGACTGTACGGTGCCGGCGAGCGCGCCGGTTGCAACGAAGATGGCGACGAGGGCGGAAACGAAACTGCGCTTGAACATGATGATCTCCTGGATCTTTGATCGAGGCGACCATTCGCCTCTGAAGATCAGTCGGCGCGGCCCGGCAAAAGGTTCGACAGATCCGGAGATTCTTTTGAAACACGGTTGGTGTGTAGCGAGCAGGCCATATCGGTTCGCGCCATGACCACTACTGACTATTCGCCACGGGCTCAGCCCATGCCGGTGATATGGCGAAGCCAGAAGGCGAGCGCGATGAAGCCGATGATGGTGGTGACGCCCGTCCAGTCGACATTGGCCTTCTTCACGTCACTGATGAGCTTCACCAGCAGCATCCACGCCACGATGACGACAGGGAGAATGATGACGAGCCTGATCATGCGACACTCCAGTCCGAAGCGATTGCACCCTTACCTTCATGTAGGAAGCGCGTTTGCGGATTTCAGCACGGGCCATGGCGTCATCCACCACGACGGGGCCAAAAATGGAGTTTTGTCTTTACTGGCGCAACAAATATGCTAACCGGGGCACCGTGCCCTTGTAGCTCAGCTGGTAGAGCAGCGGTTTTGTAAACCGAAGGTCGGCGGTTCGATTCCGTCCGGGGGCACCACCCTTCGCTCTTCGAGCTCCGGGTGGCAGGCCACCCTAAGCCCGTACATGCTGGCCACCCCAAACCTTAAGACGCAGGCCACCCCAAAGCTTAGACGCAGGCCACCGCAAGCCCGTAGACGCAGGAGCGTCCTCCGAAACCCCGGTGTAGAGCGATTACGAGCGCCCTCTACGACGCGCTTGCGATTTGGGCCGACACGTTCGTCCTGGTGAACGTATTCCTCACCCTCACGGACTTGTAGACATAAGCAGCCCAGATGCCGGCCCCCACAAAAAACGCCAGGGGTGCCACCAGCGCATCGCCTGCGAGCACCTGGTTCACCGGGACGCCTAGAATTGACGAAATCCAGATCGTATCCAGGATTAATACGGCAGGGATCGCAAGCCACTGAAGCAGAAACAATTGCGGGAATCGATGGCTTCGCCGCAGCATCGAAACCAGCACAACCAGTTGAAGGGCCAGAAATGCGAGATTGAGGGCGACCTCGCCATACACCGCCAGCGGCCCATTTGGGAGGGTCATGAGTTGCCGGTAGCCGTCGGCGGAATTGGCGAACTCGGCGAGTGTGCGCAACGGTGACAATGTCTGACCGATCGCCAGCAGCATCAGCCAGCCACCGAAGGCCACAAGTGACTCAGGATTCAGCGACGGCTTCGCGGCTGACCGGACAGCAAAGAAAACAGGCACGCCGATCAACAGCAGCACGATCGCCCAATGCAGATGGAAAACGCCCCCATTTACCCCTCCCCTTTTTTATGCCCCTTTAAGTTGTATCATATTTCAAATTCAACTCAAGAGCTGAACTTTGCGTAAGACAAGGTCTGATGCCGAAGCGACGCCTTCTCCTGCCTGATCCTGACTCCTTCACACCCCGATCGCCGCAACCAAAATCCTGTTCTGCCTCCGTATCGCCGCCCTCAACTCCGGTATCCTCGCTTCGTCGCGTTTCACGAATTCGATGAACATCATGTTCATGTTGTTGAAGATCAGTTCGCCGAGCGCCGTGCCGTCGATATCCTGCCGCACCAGGCCAATCTCCTGCAGCCGGGCGATCAGCGCGCGGATCTGTTCGGTGAGCGAGCGGTCGAGGCCAGTGTAGGCCTGGCCGAATGGGCTGTCGGGCAGTTGCGTCGAGATCGCCATCGCCTGCCGCCACATCTCCTTGCTGAGGTAATGCAACGAGTGCTCGATATAGATGCCGATCAGCGTATCCAGCGCATCGCCGACATTGGCCGGCGGCCTGGCGACCACGCCGCGCCCGGCGTTGAGCACCTCGTTGACCTCCAGCGAGACGATGGCGCCGAGGATGTCGCCCTTGTTCCGATAGTAGTTGTAGATGGTGCCGATCGACACCTCTGCCTGCGCGGCGATCGCCTCGATCTTGGCGCCCTCATAGCCGGCCTCGCGGAAAAGTGCCGCAGCAGCCTCGATGATGCGCCTGTGCCGGTCCGCCTTCTGCCTTGCCCGCAATCCGCTCATATCAGCCTCTTGCCACAAAAATCGAATTGACTCAATTTTAGAATTGGTTCAATTTTTTGCAAGAAGCCACAAAGGCAAGGGAGAACACTCGATGTCCGTCAAATCCGGGAATCCGCTTTCCGTCATGAAGCGCCGGCTACACGCCGCGTGTGCCGCCACCGCAATGCTGCTTGCGGCAGGCAGCCTCGCCGAGGCCGCCGATCTCAACGCGCTGATCTGGTGCGATCATTCCGATCCGGCGCTGCTGCAGCCCTTCGAGGAGGCCAACAACGTCAAGGTCAACGTCAAGGAGTTCGAAGGCACCGGTGCTGGCCTCGCCATCGTCGAGCAGTCGCAGCCGGGCGATTGGGATGTGATGGTGATCGACAGCATCGACGTGCCGCGCGGCGTCGAGAAAGGCCTGTTCGAGCCGCTGCCGGAAGACAAGCTGCCCTTCGCCGACCTCTTCCCGCAGGTGAAGATGGACGGGTCGACCATTGTCGGCGGCAAGCGCTACGGCATCACCGAAAAGTTCGGCTACAACACGATCGGCTACAACAAGACCAAGGTCGATCCGGCCGATATGCAGTCCCTGACGTCGCTGACCAGCGACAAATACAAGGGCAAGGTCGCCATCTACGATTACTACCTCCCGGTCATCGGCATGGCCGCTCTCGCCATCGGCAAGAAGACGGCTGAACTCACCGAAGCCGATCTGCCCGCCCTTAGGGAAGAGCTGCTCAAGATGAAGGCCAACGCCAAGCTGGTCGGCGAAGTCACCGCCAGCCAGACGGCGCTCGCCACCGGCGAGGTCGACATCCTGGTCGGCGGCGGCGAATGGGTAACGGCGGGGCTGGCGAAGGAAAACCCGGCGTTGGACTTCTCCATTCCCAAAGAGGGTGCGGTGCTGTGGTCGCAGTCGCTGGCCATGTTCAAGGACTCCAGGAACAAGGACATGGCGCTGAAATTCATCCAGTACATCATGAGCCCGGAAGGCCAGGCGCGCCTTGCCACCTCGTCCTGCTACTGGGGCATGCCGTCCAACACCAAGGCCGCACTGACCGACGACCAGAAGAAGGTTTTGCGCTTCGACGAGCAGCCCGGCTTCCTCGCCCGTGCACAGGCCTACCCGGCGCCGAATGCCGACCTCGACAAGAAGATGCAGGATATGTGGACTGAAATGCTGCAGGCGAAGTGAGCGACCGTTGCCCATGAACTCTGCGGGAAACAGCGGGCGTGCCCCACCCCGGGCGGGGCGCGCCCTGCCCCGGGCGGGCCGCGCCCTGCCCTGGGCGATGGTCACGCCGGCACTCGGCTGGACGCTTGCTTTCTTCGTGCTGCCGTTCGTCGCCATGGGGTTTTCGAGCCTCACGGCGCATGAGGGCGGCGGCTTCACGCTCGCCAACTACAGCCAGTTCTTCAGCAATCCCTCCTACTGGCAGGCGATGGTGAACTCGCTGCAGGTCACCGCAATCGTCACCGTGGTCTCCGTGCTGCTCGCCTATCCCTTCGCGTGGATCCTGGCCGAACAAGTGCCGGAGCGCTGGCAGCGGCTGGCACTGATGCTGGCTGTGCTGCCGTTCTGGACGTCCTACGTCGTTCGCTCCTACTCATGGCTGCTGGTGCTGGCGCAGAACGGCGTCATTAACCGCGCGCTGACCGGCTCCGGCCTGATCAGCGAGCCGCTGCAGCTCGCCAACACGCGCTTGGCCACCGTCACCGGCTTCGTGCATTTCTTCGTCATGCTTTTGACGCTGACCATCTTCGCCAATCTGAAGCAGCTCAGCCCAAGTTATCGCAAGGCGGCCGCCGATCTCGGCGCCGGGCCGGTGCGCACCTTCCTGCATGTCATCCTGCCGCTGACCTTGCCCGGCATCATGGTGGGCGCTTTCCTGACCTTCGTGCTGTGCATCGGCGACTACATCACGCCGCAGATCCTCGGCGGCAACAACGAGCTTTTGATGCCGCAGCTGGTGATGATGCAGATCGGCCGGCGCGGCGATTTTCCGCTGGCCTCCGCGCTGTCGATCATACTGATGGCGGTCGTGACCATCGCCTATCTCGCCTGCGCCCGCTGGCTGAAGATCGAGCGGGCCTGACCATGCGCAGGATTGTCCGCATCGCTTCCTGGATCTACGCGCTTGCCGTCTACGGCTTCATCTTCCTGCCGGTCGTCGTGCTGGTGCTGTTCTCGCTGCAGTCGACCTCCTTCCCGATTCCGCCTTTCACCGGCCCGTCGCTGCGCTGGTACGAGGCGGTTCTCTCGGACGCGCGACTGACGTCGGCGCTGGTCAATTCGCTGCTGGTCGCGGTGCTTTCCTCGGCCGCCGCCGTCACGCTCGGCTTCCTCTCGGCCTGGGGTTTCGCGCGCTTCGTGCTGCCCGGCTCTGGCCTGCTGCGCGGACTGATCACCTTGCCGCTCACCGTCAGCTATCTCATCATCGGCATGGGATTGCTGGTGCTGTTCAACTGGGCCGGCGTGCCGAAATCGCTGCTTGCCGCAGGCATCGGCCACGTGGTGATCAACCTGCCGCTATGCTTTGCCATCATCTACAGCCAGATGGGCGACCACCAGATCAACATCGAGCGCGCCGCGCGCGACCTCGGCGCGCCGGAATGGAAGGTGCTGCTTTTGATCAGCGTACCGGTGATGGCACCGGCCATTTTCGCCGCCTTCTTCCTGTCGATGACCTTCTCCTGGGACGAGTTCGTGATCTCCTTCCTGCTCACCCGCTTCGACACCACGCTGCCGGTGGAAATCTGGAACCTGCTGCGCTCCGGCCTCAACCCGAAGACCAACGCCGTCGGATCGCTGGTCTTTGCCATCTCGATCGTGCTGGTGGTGTTCTTCGAACTGACCTTGCTGCGGAGAAAACCGGCATGAACGCGCCCCTGGTCGATATCCGCGACGTCTCGCACCGCTTCGGCCAGCATCCCGTGCTGAAGAATGTCTCGCTGACGATAGAGGCCGGCAGCTATACGATCCTGCTTGGACCATCCGGTTCCGGCAAGACGACGCTGCTCTCCATCCTGGGCGGGTTCGTCAACCCCAGCGAGGGCCAGGTTGTCATCCGCGGCCAGGATTGCACCTCGGTGCCGCCGGCCAAGCGCCCGACGACGACGGTGTTCCAGGATTATGCGCTGTTCCCGCATATGAGCGTCGGGGGCAATGTCGCCTTCGGCTTGCGCATGCAGGGTGTAGACGGCGCAACGCGGGCGGCAAAGGCACGCGAAGCCCTGACACTGGTCGGGCTGGCCGCCGCCTTCGACAAGAAGCCGCACCAGCTTTCCGGCGGCCAGCGCCAGCGCGTGGCACTGGCACGCGCGCTGGTCATCGAGCCGGCGGTGCTTCTGCTCGACGAGCCGCTCGGTGCGCTGGACCTCAAACTGCGCCGCCAGATGCAGGATGAATTGAAGGCGATCCAGAAGCGCGTCGGCACCGCCTTCATTCATGTCACCCACGACCAGGAAGAAGCGATGGCGCTGGCAGACCATTGCGTGGTGATGAATGATGGCCGCATCGAGGACGAAGGGCCGCCCGAGCGCGTCTATGCCAGGCCGGCGACGCGCTTTTCCGCGACCTTCATGGGCGAGAGCACGATCCTCGCCGGCACGGTCGTGGAGACCGGCGACAGGACGAGCACCGTCGCGACGCCGGTCGGATCGGTGTTGCTGCCCCATGCGTTGCCGTTGGGGTCGGCGGCCGCATTGGCCATACGGCCCGAGCACCTTGTGCTGGGCACCGCCTCGGGTGCCACGAAGCTCGGCGAGGCGGAAGTGAGCGACGTCGTCTTCCAGGGCAGTTTCAAGCGCGTGCTTGCGGCCTCCGTCGAAGAGCCCTCCTTGCAGTTCATCGCCAAGCTGCCCGCTGCCGCCACTGTCCGGCCGGGCGACACCGTGGCGGTTTCGTGCGATACCGACCAGATCATCCTTTTGACGGATTGAACATGGGCATGCTCGCGGTCATCGACGCACCGGACTGGTACGAGACGATCCGCATGGCGGACGGCATCACGCTGATCCACGAGCCCTGGATCAAGCCGTTCTTCCGCTGCAATATGTGGCATGTGCGCGGCCGCGACCGCGATCTGCTGTTCGACACCGGTCTCGGCCATTTCAGCCTGCGCATGTATGTGCCTCTGGTGAGCGAGCGCAAGCTGGCCTGTGTCGCCAGCCACACGCATTTCGACCACATCGGCTGCCACCATGAGTTCCCCGATCGTTGCGTGCATTCGGCCGAAGCGGCAATCCTCGCCGATCCGCGCAACGAATGGACCGCCGCCGGCACCTATGCGACCGACGAGATGTTCGATGGCGTGCCAAAGGGCTGGGAGACAGCACGCTACCGCATCCAGCTGGCGCCGGCCGACCGTCTGCTCGCGCATGGCGACATCATCGATCTCGGCGACCGCGCCTTCGAGGTCGTCCACACGCCAGGCCACTCGCCCGGCGGCATCGCGCTTTACGAGAAGAAGACCGGCATCCTGCTGTCCGGAGACATCATCTATGACGGCCCGCTGATCGATGATGTCTATCACTCGGATATACCAGACTACATGGCGACGCTGCTCGCCATGCGCGATCTCGACGTCTCGGTCGTACATGGCGGCCATTTCCCGAGCTTCGGCAAGGTGCGCTATCATCAGTTGATCGACGAGTATCTCGCACGGAAGCGGCAGGCCGGGTGCCATCTTCGGCAGAGCCCCTGAGAAACGGCTAGCGCATCAATTCAAAGTGCCGTGGAAAGGCCTGGTGCAGCAGCAGCAGCATGGTCTTGCGCACGACGTCGGTGTCGCGGCCAGCCGGATTGAGGTGATCCCAGTACCACGCCCCGTGAACGAGGTAATTCAGGCTCTCGGATAGCGTATTTATGTCGACGCCGGCGTAACCGCCGCTGCGCGAGATCTCGACCAGCAATTCGCGCGCTTCGGCGGTGTAGGCGAGATCGCTGGGCAGACCAATTTCATTGTAGATCTGCATGCTCTTGCGGTCGCTGGAGAAGGCGACAAAGACCGACACCCATTTCGGATGCTGCCTGGCGAAGCGCTGCGCGCAGCCGACCGCGCCCAACAGCCGTTCGACCGGCGACAGGCCGGGGGCTCGCACCAGATTGAGCCACAGCGCGTCATATTGATCGCTGAGATACTTAAGCACCGCCCTGAACAAGTTCTCCTTGCTGCGGAAATGAAAGACCACCAGGGCGTTGGACGAGCCGACATGCTCGGCGATGCGCTGCATGGTGACGCTCGCCAGCCCCTCCTCCGCAATGAGTTCGATGGTGGCGTCGATGATGCGCTGCACGCTGGCTTCACCGCGTTCCCGGCGACGGTCCTTGGGCGCGGCGTCATTGGCCGAAGCCCTGCCCTTGGCCCTCTCGGCCGTGCCTTTTGCCGTTGCCTTGCGTTGCACCATCTTCATCCACTTCCCTTGCACCGCCTGTCAAAGCGATGGGCGCGTTTCGGCGTCTGTGTACCATTGCCCCTGCGCCGTTTCATAGGCCATCGCCGCCCGGAAGACATCGGCGTCGCTATAGGTGCGCCCGACGATCTGGAAGCCCGTCGGCACACCGCTCGCCGCCCGCCCCGAAGGCATGGAAAGCACCGGACAGCGGCTCAGCATGTTGAACGGCGTCGTCATCACCCAGCCCAGCGAAGGGTTCACCTCTCTGTCGTTGATCTCGACGGTTCCGGTGGTCTGATCGAACTCCGCCGGCACCGCGGGAAGCGCATTCGTCGGGCAGATCATCACATGGTAGGTTTCCAGCAGCGGACCCAGCGTCTGATACATCCGTGCCGCCACATCCAGCGTCGCGACGAAGTCGGTTGCCTTGGACTTTTGCCCGTCCTCGGCAAACCGCCTGGCATAGCTGGTCATGTCGCTGCCGTGCTCGGCGAGCAATTGCGATAGCGAAGCGCCGAAAAGATGCTCCAGATAGGCCATTCCTGCCTTGAGCACTCCGTCATCCCAGCCAAGATCGACTTCCTCGACCGTCGCCCCAAGCGAGCGGAACACATCGCTCGCGGCAAGCATGTTGCTGCGGACGTCGGCATCGACCTCGAAAGAGCCCAGGTCCATCGAGAACGCAATCTTCCAGCCTTTGATCGGCTTGTAATCGAGCGGCAGGCGCAGCTTGGGGCGAAGCGTGGCGATGTCGAGCGGGCTAGGCCCCGCCATGACATTCTGCAGCAGGATCGCATCCCGGACGTTCCGCGCCAGCGGCCCGGTATGGCAATAGAAATCCAGGTTGAAGGGCGGCTCGTCCGGGTTGCGCCCATAAGGCGGCTTGTAGCCGACGAGACCGCAGGCCGACGCCGGAATTCGGATCGATCCGGCGATGTCGGAGCCGGTGGCGATCGACGATGTGCCCGAAGCCAGCGTTGCCGCCGAACCTCCCGACGAGCCACCCGGTGTGAAGTCGCGGTTCCAAGGGTTGCGGGTGACGCCCCACCGCTTCGACCAGGTATAACCGGCGCAGCTGAATTCGGGCGTCGCCGTGCGCGCATGGACGATGCCACCGGCCTTGATGATGCGCTCGTTCATCGTCGAGGTGTGTCCGCTTATGGCATCCCTGGACAGCAGCGAGCCATGCGACGTCGGCTTGCCCTTGATGTAGCTCTCGTCCTTGATGCCGATCGGCAAGCCTTCGAGCGCGCCGGTCCTGGCGCCCTTGGCATATTTCGCCTCCGCCTTAGCGGCCAGCTTCATCGCCTCCTCGAAATGCGTGAAGGTGAAGCAGTTGATCGTCGATTTGGTAGCCTCGGCGCGGCGGATGGTGGCCCGCATCAGTTCGACGGGCGAGAGTTTTTTCGCCTTGAACAGCCGCAGCGCCTCGCTTGCCGGCATGTAGCAAAGGTCGAGATCGGACATCGAAAATCTCCCGCGATCACGTGATCGCACCTGGCATTGGGGGTGACCGGACCGCGCGTCGCGGCCCGGTGGCTTTTTTGTTGGGTCCGGCTGGTGGCGCTACTTCTGGAGGTCGGTCCAGATCTTCGTGTAAAGCGCCTGCACATCCGGTGGGCAGGCCGGCATGAACTGGCCCTTGGCGGCGAATTCGGCCGGAATATTCACCTCGGGTGCGTTCTTCATATCGTCGGGCATGAAGGCTTCCGAGCCCTTGATCCCGTTCGAATAGCGAGCGAAAGCCGAGATCATCGCGGCGTTCTTCGGGTCCATTATGAAGTTCTGGAAGAGCTTGGCATTGTCGACGTTCTTGGCGTCCTTGAGAACGGCGACATTGTCCATCCAGATCGGAAAACCTTCCTTCGGATAGCCGTAGACGATCTTGTCGTTCTGCAGCCGCTCGCGCAGCGATATGCCATTCCAGTCGACGCCGGCGGCGATGTCGCCCCTGCCCAGGCCGTCGACGGCCGCGTAGTCGAGCGAAAGCCATTTCGCCTTCGCCTCGACCAGCTTGTCACGGACCTTCTTCAGCACCTGCATGTCGTTGGTGCAGTATTTTCCGCCTTCATAAGCGATTGCGAGGAACATGATGTCCCCCATTTCGGGGACGACATTGATCTTGCCGACAAGCTCGGGCGGTGGGTCGAGGAACAGCGCAGACGTGTTCGGGTCGCCTGAATAGACCGACTTGTTCACTGAAATGCCTGTCGTGCCCCACTGCCAGGGAACGGTGTATTTGCGGCCCGGATCGAAGGGAACGTCGACCCATCGCGGATCGACATTCTTGAAATTCTCCATCGTGTTGGGATCGGTTTCCAGCAGGAGGCCTTCGCTGATCCAGATCGGCACGACGCTGGCGGAAGGCACGACGATGTCATAGCCGGAAGCGCCCTGGCGGACCTTAGCCAATGCGGTGTCGTTGGAGTCGTAGTCGGTCACGGTGACCTTGATCTTGTAGGTCTCCTCGAACTTCTTGATCAGGTCCGGACTGGTGTAGTTGCCCCAGGTGTAGATGTTGAGTTCGCCATCGGCGCGGGCGACGCCTGTTGCGGCGAACAGCGACAGCCCGACGGCCGCAGCGGTCAATTTCCAGTTCATGCGAGTTGCTCCCATTGTTGGGACCGGCGGCGTCGCCGCCTCAGGTCCATTCCTGCTGATGAACAAGCCTGAGCCTTCCGCCCCAGCAACGGGCCGAATGGCGGTCAGGAAAGTCCCCCTCTTCGCGGCCATTCACTGGCTGACGCCAGCTGACCAACTCGGTGTTCGCTTTCGAAGCTAGATTATAACTAACTATACAGTCAATATCTTTTCGACAGGCTTGGTGTTGGCCGGCAATTGCCTGACGTTTTCGACCTGAGTGAAAAAGCGAAGAGAAGGCTCCAGCCTTCAGGCGTCATGCCTGTCGGCTGGAAGGGAAACCCTATATTTAGGCGCGGGGTCCTTCCGCTTCCGCCATGGCCTCAATCGGTCCTTCAATCTCGTTTTGACAACCGGCTTCTCGTAAGCGGGAGCGGGCAGCCCGGCGAGCGCGTAATAGTCGTCAAGGATGGTGGTTTGCAGCAGGCGCTGCTCCTGTGTGAAGAAGCTGAAATGGGCGGCGACCAGATCGCCGAAAACCTTGCCTGGGCGATCGAGCTTCGCCGGCAACGTCACTGACAGCCATTCCTCTTCGTCATTTCCCGGCGGAAAGAAGACTTCGCCGATGTCCAGCACTTCCGACCCGAAAAAACCGATCGCGTTGATCGAGAAGCGCCCCAACCTGACTTCCCGATCAGGGACGCGGAAATCACTAAGCCGGTTCGTCCGAACGGCCTCGATGAAGACCGGATGCAGCGCCATTGGAAAGCTTGCGTGCGCCCAAGAGTACGGACACATCGCCTGACAGGTGAGTGGCCCATCGATCAGCACCCTGGAAAAATTCTTGATCAGGGTGCTGCAAACCGCGTTGTTGATGATGAGCGGCGCATACCAGAGGGCCGAGCCTTCTTCCGCCATCGCCCGCTCCTTAAATCTGAGAAGAAAACCCTCCTCCAGAAACACCACGTCGTCGTCGAGGCGCAGATAGAGAGCGTCGGCGTCGTCACAGAAGCGGAAAAACCTGCCGATGATCTCTAGGCTGCCGTCGGCGCTCGGGAGCGTCTTGATCTTGCAGCGAGGATCGCTGGCTGCCAATTTCTGGAGATAGGCGCGGTCTGCCTCATTGCGGCAATTGTCCCACAGATGCCATTCGTCCACCTCGGGACTTTTCAGTACATGATGGCTCAGCAGACGAAGATATTTCTCGCGGCCGGCCGGGGTCACAACAATCAGCTTCATGAGAGTCCCGCCTGCAATGGTTGCGCATCGAGCCTAGAATCGATCGAGCGGCGAATCTAGATTCGCGGTGTGTCGCAAGCACAGTACAAGACATCAGTGCTGGACGATCATTTTCTTCGGATGTTTGGCTCTTCGCTTTCATTCGGGTTTGGTGTAGGGGCTCACCATTACAGCTTTGGACTCATGAATGGACGCCGAAACCAAGTCCTTGACGAGTACCCGCCGCAATCTCGTCATCGTCAGGGCTGGAGACAATTCTCTCCATCGCGGATGGGGAGCGGATGTGTCCGAATGCGAATTCGACCTGATTGTCAGTTACTATGGAACTGATCCGTCATCATTTCGGCAGCCGTATGAAAACAGGGTCGACTACAAGGGCGGCAAATGGGATGGCATCCATGCTCTGTTCAGCCAGCGGCCGGACCTGCTCGATCGTTACCAGTATATCTGGTTCCCCGACGATGATCTGGAGGCTGACCGGACGACTATCGAAGCAATGTTCGCCAAAATGCGCCGACTGGATCTGCACATTGCCCAGCCGGCACTGACGCTGGACAGCTATTTTTCTCACCTACCATTTCTCCGCTGCAAGAGCTTCGAATTTCGCCTGGTCGATAAGATCGAGATCATGGCTCCCTGCCTGAGAGCCGACGTCGCGGCCAAGATGCTGCCCCTTTTCAAAGAATCCATGAGCGGTTTTGGCCTCGATTCCCTGTGGACGAGGCTTGCCGCGCAAAATCTGGGAAGATCGGCTGTTTTCGACGCCTTGCCCGTTCGTCATACGCGGCCGGTGGGAGTTCATCTGGCGACAGCGATGCTCAAGTCAGGCAGAACGCCTCACGACGAATATCGCCAACTGGCGTCGCAATATGGATTTGGCGAGTTCTTTCCATTGTCCTATGAGGCCGTCGATCGCGAAGGCAGGCGCTGGCGATCGAAACCCATGATCGGCCTGCGTATGGTGGCCGACTATCTCTTGGACAGGAAAGCTTTTCGCCAGGCGAACCGATTGATGAAATTGTTATGGCGCCTGCTACGCAGGCAATATTCCAAGTCGGTCGACCTGTCCCAGATAATTCTCAAGCCCTAAGGATTCGGATAGGCGAATGGACAGGAACCTGCTGGCCAAGGCCGACATCCTCATCGTCGGCGCAGGCTTTTACGGTGCGACACTCGCCGAGCGCATCGCTACGCAGCTTGGCCGGCGCGTGCTGGTGATCGACCGGCGCCGGCATATCGGCGGCAATGCCTACACCGAACAAGATCCGGTCACCGGCGTCGAGATCCATCGCTACGGGCCGCATCTGTTCCATACATCCAACGAGGAGGTCTGGAATTATCTGCGCGCCTTCACCGGTTTCACGGCCTATCGCCATCGTGCGTTCTCAACTTATCGCGACAAGGTCTATCCGCTGCCGATCAACCTTGCCACGATCTGCCAGTTCTTCGGCAAGCGGCTGAGCCCCGACGAGGCGCGTGGCATGATCGCCGAGCAGGCGGCGGAACTGGGCGACCGCCAACCGGCCAATCTCGAGGAGAAGGCGATCTCCCTCGTCGGCCGCCACCTCTACGAGGCCTTCATCAAGGGCTACACCGCCAAGCAATGGCAGACGGACCCGCGCGAACTGCCGGCGCAGATCATCGCGCGCCTGCCCGTCCGTTACACGTTCGAGGACGGTTATTTCAACGACCGCTTCCAGGGGCAACCCGTGGATGGCTATACGGCGATATTCGAAAGGATGCTCGCGCACGAGCTTATCGAAACACGGCTTGGCATCGACTTCTTCGATATCAAGCCCTTGCTGCCGAAGGGCCTGCCGGTCGTCTACACCGGCCCGATCGACCGCTATTTCGACTATAGCGAGGGCGAACTCGGCTGGCGAACCATCGATATCGATCTGGAGGTCCTGAACATGCCGGACCACCAGGGTACGGCGATCATGAACTACGCGGACGAAGCCGTGCCTTATACCCGCGTCGTCGAATTCCGGCATTTCAACCCGGAGCGCCAGCACGGGAGTGACAAAACGCTCATCGGCCGCGAGTATTCCCGTTTTGCCGGCCGCGCCGACGAGCCTTATTATCCGATCGACACGCGCAAGGATCAGGCGGTCTATCGCCGTTATCTCGATCGGGCGAGTGCGGAGAAAAACCTGCATCTCGGGGGACGGTTGGGGACCTACCGCTACCTCGACATGCACCAGGCGATCGGTGCCGCCCTAAAGGCCTTCGAAACCGTGCTCGAGCCCTATTTCGCCGGTCGGCTCGATTCTGTTTCGCGGTCGCCATGACGGACCGAGTCTGAAGCCGCAAATCTCTGGTTCTCAGGCCGTCGCCGCCAATTTGCCGCCGTCGGCAATCTGTTGCCTGAACCATTCGAAAGTACGCCGGATCCCCTCCTGGTAACCGGTCGTGGCTTCCCAGCCGGGAAGAACCTGCCTTGCCAGTGTCAGGTCCGGGCACCGGTTCGTGGGATCCTGCGGGACAGGCGCATGGTGTTCGATACGACTGCCGGGAACAAGCGAGCAGACGAATTTCGCGGTGTCGAGAACCGAGATTTCGCGGTTGTTGCCGATGTTCAGGGGACCACGGTGCGAGATGCTGTCGCGCCAGAAGAAGCGCTCCAACCCATCGACGATATCGTCGATATAACCCCAGCTGCGTGACTGGAAACCGTCGCCGTAAACCGTCAGGATTCCGGTCGTCAGGGCCTGGCTGACAAAATTCGAAACGGCGCGGCCATCATCGATGCGCGTTCGCGGCCCATATGTGTTGAACAGCCTGACGACTCGGACATCGAGCCCGCTGACGCGCTGCTGTTCGAATAGCAGCGCTTCGGTGCAGCGCTTGCCCTCGTCGTAGGACGCCCGTGGGCCGGTGCAGTCGACGGATCCCCGGTAGCTCTCCGGCTGCGGCGACACCAGGGGATCGCCATAGACTTCCGAGGTCGAGGCAAAACAGAAGCGGCCGCCGGGCCGCAGCAGCGACAGGAGATTGAGCGCGCCGCCTATATTGGCTTTGATCGTGCGGACCGGTTCGCGCATGTACCATACGGGCGAAGCCGGTGACGCCAGATGGATGATCTCATCGAAATGCCCACTCGCCGCGAAGCTTTCGGCATCGCCAATCCGCAGGCTGAAGCGTGGATCCGAGACATGGGCTATGTTGTCGCGCAATCCGGTCCACAGATTGTCGACGACGACAAGCGTTTCCAGGTCGTCGCGCCGCAGCAGGCGATCGACAAGATGCGACCCGATGAAGCCGCAGCCCCCGGAAACCAATACGCTACGCAGCATGCCCCACCACCCAGATTCGGCCGGTCAACCCGGCGCGCGGCTCGATTCCCAGAGACGAGGGAAACGGAATCCAATGTCAGATCCAAAGCGCTTCTATCAGTGCTTTTGTCTATGCCGCAATTGCAACGATCCAACTTGTCTTGCGCCAGCCGGTGATCGGTCACCTCCGGATCACGGCTGGTGCCTGCCGAGTTCGGCGAATATTGGTCCGGTCAGCGTGTTTGGGCGGCCTACAACGCCCTTTGCGGGCAAGGCATTCCGGCGGCATCACCGCAGCGTGACGCCGTCGGGACCGGCCTGGCGCTCATTTGTTCCGACTGGCGCACCAGTTCGGCGAAGACAAGCGCGAAACTTCCCAACATGACAAAGACGATGATCAGGCGTGCTACCGGCAATATGTCGGCCTCGTCTGGCTGGCGCATGTCCCCGGCATCAGGATCCGCGGGATCACGCGCACAAATCTAACGTGCCGCAACGTCCTTTGCGTCCCGAAGGATAAGGTAGTGCTGCGGGCGCCCCACGCCACCCATGCCGGCTAACATGATCGATCCGGCTTTACGAGACCTTAAGCCTGGCCTTAACCATCACATTCGATCGCGCCACGACATCAACCGCGACCGGCCCATGTGGCGGCACTGCCGCACGTCACTTCGTGAACTGGCGGAGGCTCTCTTTGCAGACCCGCCCGCCCCATGCTACCCCGGCGCTGGCGCGGCCAGAACCTGCCGGCGCCAATCGGTCGCGATCGGGAATCCATGAGCACAGCCGCCAACAGCATCGCCTTCGTCTCGTCCGAGACAACAGACGCCAAGGCGGCTGTTGAAAGCCTGTCGGCGCGCTATGGCCAACGTTCGGTCGCCGAGGCGACCGTCGTGGTGGCGCTGGGAGGCGACGGCTTCCTGCTGCAGACCTTGCGCGACACGATGGGCACCGGAAAGAAAGTCTACGGCATGAACCGTGGCACCATCGGCTTTCTGATGAATGAGTACCGGTCCGGAGGGCTCACCGAGCGCATCGCGGCCGCGGTCGCCGAGACGATCCGCCCGCTGGAGATGCTGGCAACCACCTCGGATGGCGATCACGTCACGGCGCTGGCGATCAACGAAGTTGCGCTGTGGCGCCAATCCTATCAGACGGCCAAGATCCGCATCAGCGTCGATGATCAGATACGGATCGAGGAACTGAACTGCGACGGCGTCATGATCGCGACGCCGGCCGGATCGACCGCGTACAATCTTTCCGCGCACGGACCCATCCTGCCGCTCGATGCGCCGCTTCTGGCTCTCACGCCGGTCAGCCCGTTTCGTCCGCGACGCTGGCGCGGCGCATTGCTCTCCAACAAGGCGACCGTGCGCTTCGACATTCTGGAGCCGGAAAAGCGGCCGGTGAACGCCGCCGCCGACCACACGGAGGTCAAGGCGGTGACATCGGTCACGGTGCGGGAATCGCCGACCGCCACCGCGACTTTGCTGTTCGATCCCAACCACTCCTGGAACGAACGCATCCTGGCCGAACAGTTCCGTTACTGAGCCGGCACGGAGACAAGCGGCCGAATTAAGCATCGCGATTAAGGTTACAACTTCACAATCGCACCAATCCTGCCCGTTTCTGTTGACAAATCGCGGGCTTGCGCCTAATCGCAATACCAATCTTGCAGGCGCGTGGCGCTTGCCGCGACGAATGACGTTGCGCTTCCCCGAACCAGCCAAAGACAGCAACACTTGTCCTCAGACACGACGATCGCTCAAGAAGCGTTGACCTTTTCGGACCTTGGCCTGTCGCCGAAGGTGCTTTCCGCAGTCACCGATGCCGGCTACACCCAGCCGACCCCGATCCAAGCTGGTGCGATCCCGCACGCCTTGCTCGGCAAGGACGTGCTGGGCATTGCCCAGACCGGCACCGGCAAGACCGCCTCCTTCGTGCTGCCGATGCTGACCCGGCTGGAAAAGGGCCGCGCCCGCGCCCGCATGCCGCGCACGCTGATCCTGGAGCCGACGCGTGAGCTTGCCGCGCAGGTCGAAGAAAACTTCGTCAAATACGGCAAGAACCACAAGCTCAACATCGCATTGCTGATCGGCGGCGTGTCGTTCGACGAGCAGGACAAGAAACTGGAGCGCGGCGCCGATGTGCTGATCGCGACGCCAGGCCGCCTGCTCGACCACCGCGAGCGCGGCAAATTGCTGCTCAACGGCGTCGAGATCCTGGTCATCGACGAGGCCGACCGCATGCTCGACATGGGTTTCATTCCCGATATCGAGCGTATCTGCGAGATGATCCCGTTCACCCGGCAGACGCTGTTCTTCTCGGCGACGATGCCGCCGGAGATCACCAAGCTGACGGAAAAATTCCTGCATGCGCCGGTCCGCGTCGAGGTCTCCAAGGCCGCGTCGGCGGCCACCAACATCACCCAGCGGCTGGTCAAATCGGGCTCGAAGCCTTGGGACAAGCGCGAAACGCTGCGTAACCTGATCAAGGCCGAGGACGCGGAGCTGAAGAACGCGATCATCTTCTGCAACCGCAAGATCGAGGTTTCGGAGCTGTTCCGCTCGCTGCTGAAATATGATTTCGACGCCGGTGCGCTGCATGGCGACATGGACCAGCGCGCGCGCATGCAGATGCTGGCCAATTTCCGCGACGGCAAGCTGCGCTATCTCGTCGCCTCGGATGTCGCCGCGCGCGGCCTCGACATTCCCGATGTCAGCCATGTCTTCAACTACGACGTGCCGATCCACGCCGAGGACTATGTCCACCGCATCGGCCGCACCGGCCGCGCCGGGCGCTCGGGCAAGTCCTTCACCATCGCGACCAAGTCCGACACCAAGTATATCGATGCCATCGAGCGGCTGATCGGCGCCAAGATCGAGTGGCATGACGGCGACCTGTCGACGGTGGTTGCCAGCGAAGGCGAGGACGATGCTCCGCGCCGCGGCAAAGGCGCGCCGCGCCGTGCCGGCCGCAAGGACGAGGACCGCAACGACAGGGGCGGGCGCAAGAAGGGCGGCGAGCGTCGCGGCAGGCACAGCGAGGAAGATGCCGCGACCGCGATTGCTCAACCGCAGCCCGATGTGGCCGAGACGGCCGATATTGTCGAACGGCGCGCGCGCAAGGATGCAATCCGTTCGGAAAACACGGAGCGCAAATCGTCCGACCGCAATGAGCCGCGCGCACCTGAGCGCGGTGATACCAGGCCGCAGCGCAGCAATAACCGCCCTGCCCGCCATCATCAGGAAGACAACGACACCACAGTCGGCTTCGGCGACGACATGCCGGCCTTCATGCGCATCGTCGCCAAGGTCTGATTCCAGCCAGCAAGCCGGCTACCCGGCTTGCATCCTTTTTCGCCCTGTAGCCAAGAGCAATTCAAGGAAAAGCGCATAGCGTCCCGGAATTGCCTGGGAACGAAACATTGGGGCGGTTCAGCAATTCCATTGGACGCTGGTCCGCTCCAGGTCACATCGGCCCGGGCATCATCTTGGTCGGCTTCTCCAGCATCGGAAACTCGGCCTTGTCGCATTTCACCTTCGGGTTCGTCGGGCTGAACATGCCGTTCGGATTGTCCTCGAGCCAGGCGTGAAGATCGTAGTGGACGAACTCCTTCGGGATGAGCGGATAGTGCCCCTCCATCGGGCCCATGAAGGTTTGACCAAACAGCTTGGGTGGTTCCTTGATGTCCGGGGTCAGCGGCACCAGCCACTCCACGCCGACCAATTTCAGGCCTTTCTTGGTCGGCTCGTAGATCAATACATTGGGATGCATCGGATCTAGTTTCTGGCCGACACTTGGGACGTTGACGAAATGGATGCCCATGGCGCCCTTCGGATAAACCATGGAGCCGGGTATCTTTTCTCCGCTGTAGTAGACGCAGCCGACCGTCGACAGATAGAGATCGCGGACGGCGGCGGTGTAATCCTGATATTTGGCGAGCGATTTCTTCAACGCGTCGATGTCGGCCTTGTTGGCGTCCTCGGCATGAGCCGTGGCGAGGCCTAACCATGCGCCTACAACGCTTGTCAAAGCGAGGACGCCGCAGCGCCCAAGACTGGCTGTTCTTGTCATGCATTCCTCCCAGATTTCATGATCTGGCCGTGCAAGACCGAGGCGGCAACGATGTTGATTGCGCGGCCGATTAAACCGCCCCATCCTCTCTGGAACAGCGTCGATGCTAATCCTTTCCACGGCCGCGGAAAAGAATTTATTAGATATTGCTAATTTTCTTTGACTGCTGTCACGAAACCGAGCGCCAATACACGGCTGGATGAAAAACGGCCCCATTTGGGGCCGTTTCTCGCATCGCTTGAGACGCGATTCTGCTCAGGTGAGCGGCGAAAGCTGGATCTCGACGCGTCGGTTCTGGGCCCGGCCCTCGGCCGTGGCATTCGACGCGACGGGCCTTGTCTTGCCAAATCCGGTGACGGCGAAGCGGCGTTGATCGACGCCCTGGCCGGACAGATAGTTCGCGACCGCCAGCGCACGGCGCTGCGACAGATCGAAATTGTGCTGGTCGCCACCGGTCGAATCGGTATGGCCGAAAACGTCGACCGTGGTCTGCTTGAACTTCTTCAGCACCAGCGCCACCGAATTCAGCACCTGGTAGAAGCCGGGCTTCACCGCGTCCTGGTCGGTGTTGAAGGTGATGTCGGACGGCATGTTGAGGATGATCTGATCACCGCTGCGGGTGACGCTGACGCCGGTGCCCTGGAGCTGCCGGCGCAGTTCAGCCTCGTTCTGGTCCATGGTTGCACCGATGGCGCCCCCGGCCAGCGCGCCGATGCCGGCGCCGATCAGCGCGTTGCGACGATCATTGCCTCCAGCAAGCAGACCAAGGCTGGCGCCTGCCAGGGCGCCAAGACCCGCGCCCGCGGCCGTGTTGGAAATCTTCTGGTCGCCCGTATACGGATCGGTGGTGGTGCACGCGGTCACGAGCAGAGCCGTCGCCATCGCGACGAGCACGGTCTTTTTCATAGGATGGTCCCTCTCCAAGTCACGCCTTACGACGGCGCCAAATCAGCCCTTACCGCGACTTGTACCATGAAATGCGGCGAAAAACGGAACGGGAAAAGTGGGCGTCGCGGCTTTTCCCGGGCTCTGTTGCGCAACGAAGCACCCTTGACGGGCTACCAGAGATTCTTGCCGTCAATGACCACCACTTCGACCTTGTCGAGATCGAAGTCATCGAACAGCCGCGAGTTGACGCTGATCTTCGGATTGTCGAAATCCGGTTCGCCGGTCGACCAGTCCGGTGTTTCGGTGAAGGTGCCGCAGCCGCAGCTTGCGCAAAAACCATGCTTTACGGTCTTCGAGCCCCATTGATAGAAGGAAACCTTCTTCAGCGGTGTGACGAGCTTGAACTGCGATGGCGTATAATAGGCCCAAAGCGAGCCGCGTTTCGAACAGAACGAACAGGTGCATTGTGTCACCGTCCGCGGCGCCTCCGACACCTCGAATATCGTCGCCTTGCAGTGGCAGCTTCCCTTGATGGCCATGAACATCACCTCTCCATTGTCCTGCGCCCAAGCGGCAAGGCATCATAAAGAAGCGATCCTGACAACCGTCCGTCAACAGAGGCGTCTGCCGAAGGGCGTTGGCCGCCAGCGCGGCATCAAAAAGAACGCGGCGGCACGAACAGGCATATCGTCTTGCCGGCATCGAGACCGGCTTGATGAGCGCACCAGTGAAACTCCCCGTCAGGGCTGTCCTTGACGCGCTTGTCCGTCATCGGAACCACCTCGCCGGTGCCGGCGATCACGTAACCCTCGGGTTTCTCCAGCACCTCGCCGGTATGCGTGGCACGACAGTCATAGTTGGCACAGCAGGCGAATGGATAGCTCCAACCCTGCGGCTTTGCCGCCGTAGGCTTGGCGTCATGAGCAAAAGCAGCTGGCGCGAACATCGCGATCACGCCGATAGCGAACAGGGGAAACATAAGTCGGCCGACCGGTTGAACGGCTCGGGCCGATCTGGGCGTGGCAGCAGACATGGGACGTTCCTTTCGAGCGTCAAGCATTTCGCCTGCCCGTTCCCGGAACGTGTCTTCCCAGTGGCCGGATCGTCAGTCGCAGATATGCCGCGTCCGGCCATAAATGCTTTTTTGTCTCCCAGCGTTTGGATGCTGGGCTGATTCCTTGGTCGGCGCAAGAAGCCGCAGCGCCCAGACCATGGGGCGCACGCGCATGACATACTGCTACCCCTGACGAGATTCAGACCAGGTTCGTTCCCGGAAGGCGGTGCATGCAAACAACGGGATTGGTCCGGAGTGGTTCCAGCCGGCAGATCGTCAGATGCGCGCGATCACATGCTCTTGATTGCCGGTGATATGGTCGCAGATCGTCAGCAATGGAGAACCAGTCGCCCCGCAGCCCACGAAGATGTGGGGCGGTCGGACGAGCGACAAACATGCGACGCTCCCGTTTTGGGGACAGGAAAAGACCCCGTCCCGCACGAAAGCAACACGCCGAATCAGAAGCCTTGCGGTGACCGCACAAGCAGCCTAATCCAGGTCGGCTACCACTTCGCCCGCGCCGCCCTCGATGCGTTGTGACAGCGAGGCCTCCATGAAATCGTCGAGGTCGCCGTCGAGCACGCTCGACGGGCTGGTGCTCTCGACGCCGGTGCGCAGATCCTTCACCAACTGATAGGGCTGCAGCACGTAGGAGCGGATCTGGTGACCCCAGCCGATATCGCTCTTCGACGCCTCCGTGGCGTTGGCGACCGCTTCGCGCTTCTTCAGCTCTTCCTCGTAGAGTCGCGAGCGCAGCATTTCCCAGGCCTTGGCCTTGTTCTTGTGCTGCGAGCGTTCGGCCTGGCAGGCGACCGCGATACCGGTGGCGATATGGGTGATGCGCACGGCCGAATCGGTGGTGTTGACGTGCTGGCCTCCCGAGCCGGACGAACGATAGGTGTCGATGCGCACGTCCGATTCGGAGACGTCGATCTCTATCCTGTCGTCGACGACAGGATAGACCCAGACGCTGGAGAACGACGTATGGCGGCGCGCATTGCTGTCATAGGGTGAGATGCGCACCAGGCGATGGACACCGGATTCGGTCTTCATCCAGCCATAGGCATTGTGGCCCTTGATCAGCAAGGTTGCGGACTTGATGCCGGCCTCTTCGCCGTCATGCACTTCCAGCACCTCGACCTTGAAGCGGCGGCGCTCGGCCCAGCGCGTGTACATGCGCAACAACATCGAGGCCCAGTCCTGGCTTTCGGTTCCGCCGGCGCCGGCGTGGATTTCGAGGTAGGTGTCGTTGGCGTCGGCCTCGCCCGAGAGCAACGTCTCGACCTGGCGGGCCTTGGCCTCGCCCTGCATCGAGCGGATCGCGGCTTCGGCTTCGGCGACGACGCCTTCGTCGCCCTCTTCCTCGCCCAGCTCGATCAGGCCGATGTTATCTTCCAGCGCCTGGGTCAGCCCCTTGACCGCCGCGATGCCTTCCTCGAGGCCCTGGCGTTCGCGCATCAGCTTCTGCGCTTCCAGCGGTTCGTTCCAGAGGCTGGCGTCCTCGGCCCGCACGTTCAGGTATTCAAGCCGCTTTATGGCCTGATCCCAGTCAAAGATGCCTCCTCAGCAGGGTTATCGCCTGCCTGATCTCGTCGACAATATTCTGCGTTTCCGCGCGCATGGCCTGGTAATTTGTCCTGTTGCTGAAATGACGCTTCGGTCGGCGCGATACATAGGGACGGTGCCGCCAAGTGTAAAGCGAAATGGGCCAGTTCGAGGCTGGCCCATTTGGACGTGTGAACCGTCAGTAAAGGCCGCCGCCGCCGTCCTGGATGGCCTGGTTGGCCTGTGGCGACAACGCGCCGCCGGAGGCATTGGAGCCGTCGGCGCCCATGCCGATTACCCAGTAGCTATCGGCGGGGCCGGTGCCCGGCTTGAAGGCCTCGATGATGGTGCCCGGATCGCCCGAGGTGGCGCGCATGCCGGTCTTGCGGTTGATGGCGATCAGGTTCATGCCGTCAGGCACCTTGAAGTCGACATTGGGCGTGCCGTCCAGCGCCACGCGCATGAAATCCTTGAAGATCGGGGCGGCAAGACCGCCGCCGGTGGCGCCATGACCAAGGCCGCGCGGCGTGTCGTAACCCATGTAGAGACCAACCACGAGGTTCGGCGTGTAGCCGATGAACCAGGCGTCCTTCTCGTCGTTGGTGGTGCCGGTCTTGCCGGCGATATGGCGGCCAAGCTCGCCGACGGTGGCACCGGTGCCGCGCTGGACGACGCCTTCCATCATCGAGGTGATCTGGTAGGCGGTCATCGGATCGAGCACCTGCTCGGAATTGTCGACAAGTTCCGGCTCCGGCTGATTCTTCCACTCAGTCGCGTTGCAACCTTCGCAGCCACGCTCGTCCTGCTTGAACACCGTCTTGCCGTAGCGGTCCTGGATGCGATCGATCAGTGACGGCTTGATCGACTTGCCGCCATTGGCCATGATCGAATAGGCCGAAACCATGCGCATGACGGTCGTCTCGCCCGAACCCAGCGCCATCGGCAGATATGGCGCCAGGTGATCATAGACGCCGAAGCGCTCGGCATATTCGACGACCAGCTTCATGCCCATGTCATTGGCAAGCCGCACCGTCATCAGGTTGCGCGACTTCTCGATGCCGGAACGCAGTGTCGCCGGGCCGGCGACCGTGCCGTCATAGTTCTTCGGCGTCCAGGTGGTGTTGCCGCTCTGGATGGTAATCGGTCCGTCCATGATCACCGAGGCCGGGGTATAGCCATTGTCGAGCGCGGCCGAATAGACGATCGGCTTGAACGAGGAGCCCGGCTGGCGCATTGCCTGCGTGGCGCGGTTGAATTCCGACTGCGAATAAGAAAAACCGCCGACCATGGCCAGCACGCGGCCGGTGTGCGGATCCATCGCGATCAGGCCGCCTTCCACCTCGGGAACCTGGCGCAGGCTGTAGGCATTGTCGGAACCGTCGTTCTTCTGGACGAAGATGACGTCGCCCGGCTTCAGCACGTCGGCCGGCGACTTGGCCTTGACTGTCTTGCCGTCGACCACATGGCGCATGGCAAAGCCCATGTCTTCCTTGCTGACGGTGCCTTCGACGCGTTCCTTCACGATATCGCCCGACGCCTGGCGTGCGGGCTGCAGGCCGATCGACAGCCCGGACGCCGAACTGTCGAGCACGACGGCCAGCGACCACTCGGGAACGTCTTCCAGTCCCTTGACGGCGCCCAACGGCACACCCCAGTCGCCGGTGACGTCGATCGTCTTCACCGGCCCGCGATAGCCGCGCAAAGTATCGTATTTCATCAATCCATTCTGCATCGCCTTGCGGGCAATGAGCTGGACCTTCGGGTCAAGGGTGGTGCGAATCGACAGCCCGCCCTCGTAGAGGGCGTTCTCGCCGTAGCGGGCGATGATCTGCCGACGAACCTCTTCCGTGAAGTACTCGCCGGCGAAAAGGTAGGAGCCGGTGCGGCGCGGAGCAACGCCAAGCGGCTCGGCCTTCGCCTTCGCGCCCTCTTCGGGCGTCACATAACCGTTTTCGACCATCTGGCCGATCACCCAGTTTCGCCGTTCGATAGCCCGGTCGGCGTGCTTGAAGGGATTGTAGTTGGCCGGACCTTTCGGGAGCGATGCCAGATAAGCGGCCTCGGCCACGGTCAGCTCGTTCACCGATTTATCGAAGTAGGTCAGCGCGGCGCCGGCGACACCATAGGCATTGAAGCCGAAGAAAATCTCATTGAGATAGAGCTCGAGGATACGATCCTTCGAATAGGCCTGTTCGATGCGGAATGAAAGGATGGCTTCCTTGACCTTGCGTTCCAGGGAGCGCTCGTTGGTCAGCAGGAAGTTCTTGGCAACCTGTTGGGTGATCGTCGAGCCGCCCTGCATGGGGCCACCCGAAACATAAGTCATCACCGCCCTGCCCAACCCCGTTATGTCGACACCAGGGTGGCTGTAGAAATTCTTGTCCTCCGCGGACAGAAAGGCGGCCTTGACGCGATCCGGGATGGCCTGGATTGGCAAATACAGGCGCCGTTCTCGTGCATACTCCGCCATCAGCGAGCCATCCGAGGCATGAATACGGGTGGTCACCGGCGGCTCGTACTTGGCCAACACTTCGTAGTCGGGCAGATCCTTTGCTATATGGCCGATGTAGAGGGCAACGCCCGCCGCGGCCAGAAGGGCCAGCGTCGTTCCGATGCCGAAAAAATAGCCAATGAGACGAATCATACCCGCTCCAGTCCTTGGTTCGGGAATTTCCTAAACGAAGCCGCCTTCCACGCAAGCTTTCGAGCCGGTCCCAATCCGCAATCGAAAACCCATGTCGCCACCATGTGGACAAAATACGGCAGGGCCGCGTTTCACGGCCACAAGCCGGAAATAAAAGTGCCGGGTGTTGTCATCCCGCAACGCCGCCTTTGGTTGCAGTCGCCGCGACAGAGGTCAACCTCCGGTTCCGATCCCGGCGCGCGCGGAAGCGAACAATGCGACGGCGTTGGCGATGCTTTGCGCTGCCTTGCCGCGCCACTCGGCGTCGAGCAGTTGCGCCTCGTCCTTGGCGTTCGAGAGATAGCCGAGCTCGACTAGCACGGACGGCACGTCCGGGGCCTTCAGCACTTTGAATCCGGCCGAACGCTGCGGATTGTTGATAAGGCCGACGCTGGTCGAGAGCTGACCGACCAATGTGTGGGCAAAACTCATCGAGAAAGTGTGCGTCTCGCGGCGGATCAGGTCGATCAGGATATCGGTCACTTCCTTGTTGTCGTCCTTGATGACCATGCCGGCGAACTGGTCGGACAGGTTTTCACGGTCGGCAAGCGCCTGCGCTTCCGGGTCGGAAGCCTTGTCGGAGACCGTATAGACAGTGGCGCCGCGGATGCCCTTGACGCTGATCGTGTCGGCATGAATGGAAATCAGCAGATCGGCCTCATGCTGGCGGGCAATGCGGACGCGGTCGTCCAGGCGCAGATATTCATCGGTATCACGGGTCATGAAGACATCGTATTTGCCGATGGCCGCGAGCTTGTCGCGCAACTCCGTGGCAAAGGCCAGCGTGACGTTCTTCTCGATAGTACCGTGCAGGCCCTCGGCGCCGCCATCTATGCCGCCATGGCCGGGGTCGATGACGACGGTGAATCGGTGGCCCGGATTGGAGACTGGTCCCGTGCCGACCCGGCCGCCCTTGTCGGTCGAAACCGTGGAACCGGTGCTCAGTGCCTGATTGGCAAGGGCAGCGTCAAACTCACGTTCGGACGCCGCCGACATGTCGATGGCAATGCGGTAGCCGCTTCCGTCCTCGTTCTTGAGCACATCGAGCTTGTCGACGGCGAACGGCCCCTTGCCGGTCAGGATCAGTCGCGAGACGCCCTTGCCGAGTTCGCCGAGCCGCACGCCCTTGACCAGGCCACGCGGCTTCAAATCCTTGGCATCGATGGCAAATCGGGTGTTCGCAAGATCCATGACAAGGCGGTTGGGCCCGCGCAGCAGGAACCATTTGATGTCAGGCTCGCGATCGAAATCCATGACGATGCGCATCTTGGTGGCATCACCGGCCATTTTGTAGCCCTTCGCCACGAGCGGCGCGTCGGCGGCATCGGCAATAGTGGAAAAGGCGGACGAAAACACCACCAGCAGCACGAAACAGAAGGCACCGAGAATCTGGCCGCCAACACGACATCCCTTGTCTGTGAAGTCCGCCAGTCCCATCTCTCTTCCAGTCGCTCCCGGTTTGGCGCCAGGCGCCGGCTCGTTTCGTCGAAGTGCCGGTTAGGCCGCGAACTCGATTAACGATTGGTATCCAGAGAAGGTTAACCAAGCCTTTTCATGCAGGATCGGAACCCAGGCTTACGCAACGGAACTGCTTTTTGCCGGCATCGGAAATCGGGGTTGCCTTCCAACCCGCCAAATCATAAAAGCGATGGTGGATCACTGCAATCCTGGAACCGCCCTCCTCCGCAGCTTCCTGCTACAGGGTCAGATGAAAGGCGGCTCCTTTCGCTTCAGGCGAAAAGGCTTCAGGTGATTGCGACGAATTTCGCAGGTGTGCTCCCGTGGCGGGGGAATCGCCTGCGTGAGGAAAACGGCCGGGTTTGTTCCCGCGCCGGCTCTGTATGAGCAAACAAGCTGGTCCGGTTTCCGGGCTTTGGTTCAAAAGGTTCTGCTGGTGACGATGGCTTCAAGCGCAATCATGGAAAGGTCCGCATCAAACCGCGCCAATATGGCTGCGGGCGGCACCGCCATGACACGCGGGCAGCGTCCGGCGGACGTTCAATTATCCGGCACCCACTCTCATCCAGACACACAGCAGCGGGCTTTGCCCCGCCAACTGCGGCTGACGGCTGCCGGGGGGAAACGAAATAATGCCCAACAAAATGCTGATAGACGCCTCCCACCCGGAGGAAACACGCGTTGTCGTCGTACGCGGTAACCGTATCGAAGAATTCGACTTTGAATCCCAGGACAAGAAGCAGCTCAAAGGAAATATCTACCTCGCCCGCGTAACGCGCGTCGAACCCTCCCTTCAGGCAGCCTTTGTCGAATATGGCGGCAACCGTCACGGTTTTCTCGCCTTCAGTGAAATACACCCCGACTACTACCAGATTCCGGTCGCCGACCGTCAGGCACTGCTGCGCGCGGAAGCGCAGGAGGCCGAGGACGAAGAGAACGAGGACAGCGAAGGCGACGATCGCCAGAGCCGGGATCGTGGACGGCGCGGTCGCCGGCGCGGCGGCAAGACCCGCGACCGTGGTGAAAGCAGGCGCGATGCCGGCACGGCCGATACCGGCGAGGCAAACGAAACCGCTGGCGAGGCAGACGAACACAGCGACAATGGCGCGGATGCCGTCGCCGAGGACATGCCCGACCTTTCCGGGATCACGGAACACGCGGCGGATGCCTCGGAGCACGCCGGTGCATCCGAACAGGACGGTGCATCCGAAGATGACGGGGGCTCTTCAGTACAGGACGAAAGCGAGACCAGCGACGGCGACCCCAAGTCGATCGCCGCCTCCGTCGAAGCCGATGTGATTTCCGAGCCTGTTCCGCACCCGGAACAGGGCAGCGAAGCCACTTCCAGCGACAATGATCGCGGGATGCTCGAGGAAGTATCCTCTTCCCATCCCGACGATCATGAGATCGAATCCGTCGGCGCCGAGGATGCACTCGAGGAAGTGCGCAACCGCCGCAAGCCGGTGCGCCGCCAGTACAAGATCCAGGAAGTGATCAAGCGCCGGCAGATCCTGCTGGTGCAGGTCGTCAAGGAAGAGCGTGGCAACAAGGGCGCGGCGCTCACCACCTACCTGTCGCTCGCCGGCCGCTATTCGGTGTTGATGCCGAACACGGCGCGCGGCGGCGGTATTTCGCGCAAGATCACCAGCGCGGTCGACCGCAAGCGCCTCAAGGAAGTCGTTGCCGATCTCGAAGTGCCGCAAGGCATGGGGGTCATCCTGCGCACCGCCGGCGAGAGCCGCACCAAGGCCGAGATCAAGCGCGACTACGAATATCTGATGCGACTGTGGGAGAACGTGCGCAATCTCACGCTCCAGTCCACGGCCCCTGCCCTCGTCTATGAAGAAGGCAGCCTGATCAAGCGCTCGGTGCGCGATCTCTACAACAAGGATATCGACGAGATTCTGGTTTCCGGCGAAGAGGGCTACCGCGAAGCCAAGGACTTCATGCGCATGCTGATGCCGAGCCACGCCAAGGTGGTTCAGCCGTTCCGCGACACGACGCCGATCTTCGTGCGCAACGGCATCGAGGCGCAGCTCGACCGCATGCTGCAGCCGCAAGTGACGCTGAAGAGCGGCGGCTACATCATCATCAACCAGACCGAAGCGCTGGTCGCCATCGACGTCAATTCGGGACGCTCCACCAAGGAGCACTCGATCGAGGACACCGCGCTCCACACCAATCTGGAAGCGGCCGAGGAAGTCGCCCGCCAGCTCCGGCTACGCGACCTTGCCGGCCTGATCGTCATCGACTTCATCGACATGGAGGAGAACCGCAACAACCGCTCCGTCGAGAAGCGACTGAAGGATCACCTCAAGAACGACCGCGCCCGCATTCAGGTCGGCCGCATTTCGCATTTCGGCCTGATGGAGATGTCGCGCCAGCGCATCCGCGCCAGCGTGCTGGAATCGACCATGAAGCCGTGCCCGCATTGCGGCGGCACCGGCCATGTGCGCTCCGATTCGTCGGTGGCGCTGATGGTGGTACGGGCGATCGAGGAATTCCTGCTCAAGGATTCGCGCAGCCACATCACGGTACGCACGCCGGCCGCGACCGCGCTCTACGTGCTCAACCACAAGCGCGGCACGCTGGTGGAACTGGAAAGCCGCTTCGGCCTGACCGTCACCATCGAGGCCGACGATACGGTCGGCTCACAGCACTATGCGATCTTCCGCGGGGCACTGGCCGAGAAGCCGGAAGGCTTCGTCGAGGTGCGCAGTCTGCCGGCCTATGTCGAGCCGGAAGAGCCCGAGGACGAGATCGTCGTCGTCGAGGAAGATGACGAAGCACCGGTACAGGCGGAGCAACCACGGCACGCGCAGCCGTCGCAGCATCAGCAGCCCAGATCCGGCGAGGAAGGCGAAGGCCGCGACCGCAAGCGCCGCAAGCGTCGCAGGCGGCGCGGCGGCAAGGATCGCGACCGCGAGCATGGCGCCCCGACGGACGGCACTTCTCTCTCCACGTCAGATGACGGCTTCTCCGCGTCGGAAAGCGCGGCGGACCATGACGATGCCGAGACAGACGACGAGGCCGCGGGCGCCGCAAGCGAGACCGTCGAAACGGCGGAAGCATCCGACGATGGCCAGGGCAAGAAGCGCCGGCGCGGCAAACGCGGCGGCAAGCGCAACCGTCGCGAAGACGGCGAAGGCGAGACCGAGGCGGAAGCCGGTGAAACAACCGAGCCTGCCGAGGCTGACGCTTCCCTAAGCGAGCCTGTGTCGATCGAGCCGGTGGCTGCCGCTGCCGTCGAAGAACCAGCGGCTACCGTGAGCGACGAAGTGCCAAGCACCGAGAAGCCCAAGAAGCCGCGTCGCGCAGCCAAGCCGAAGAAGGCAGCCGCCGAAGCCACCGCCGAGGAGCCGACCGCGGAAGTAGCCGTGCAGGCACCCGCCGAAACGCCAGCCACGGCATCAGACGAGGCAGCGGCCGCCGGGGAGACACCGAAGGCCCGGCCGTCACGCCGCAAGGCGGCAGCAGCCGATACACCTGTCGTGCCGGTGGTTTCCTCGACCGTGGCCGATGAGCCCGAAGCCAAGGCCGAAGAAAAGCCGAAGCGTGCCGGCTGGTGGCAGCGGAAAGGGTTTTTCTAAGCTTTTCAAACTGTTGAATTGATTTTCTGACAAAAAGAATCCCGCGCCGATCGAAACGAACGGCGCGGGATTTTTCATGTCCGGCAGGTCGTGATCCTTATGGCGCGAAGATCGACCAGTTCATCATCCTGGCGAGCTTTTCCAGCGCGATCGAACCCAGCTTGGAATTGCCGTTGGCATTGAGGCCGGGCGACCAGACGGCGAGCGAAGCGACACCCGGCACGATGCCCAATATGCCGCCGCCGACGCCGCTCTTGCCGGGAATACCGACGCGGAAGGCGAAATCGCCCGAGCCGTCATAGTGGCCACAGGTCAGCATCATGGCGCCGATGCGCCGCGCCCGCTCCGCCGAGACCACGGAATGCCCGGTAGCCGGGTTCTTGCCGCCATTGGCGAGGAAGCGGCCGGCCATTGCCAGCTGCCGGCAGTTCATGGCGATGGCGCAATGGTGAAAATAGACGCCCAGCGCCAGTTCCGGCGCATGATGGAGGTTGCCGAAGGATTTCATGTAATTGGCGAGTGCGAAGTTGCGGTAGCCGGTCGCGCGTTCGGAGGCCGCGACCTCGCGGTCGATAATGATTGTCTCGTCGTCGCAGAGGAACTGGATGAAGCGCAGGATCTCGCCGATCGCCTCCCGCGGCTGGTGGCCGGCAAGCAGGATGTCGGAAATGACGATGGCGCCGGCATTGATGAACGGATTGCGCGGAATGCCGTTCTCATGCTCGAGCTGGACAATCGAGTTGAACGGGTTGCCGGAGGGCTCACGCCCTACCCGCTCCCACAGCGCGTCGCCGACATTGCCGAGCGCCAGCGTCAGGGTGAACACCTTCGAGATGCTCTGGATCGAAAAAACCTGGTCGGCATCGCCGGCCACCAGCGTGCGGCCATCATTGGTGACGGCGGCGATGCCGAATTTCTTCGGGTCGACCTTGCCCAGTTGGGGAATGTAGGTCGCGACATCGCCGCGATCGGTGCGTTCAGCCATTTCCGCCGCGACTTCCGCCAGCGCCTGTTCGAGCTCCGGCATAGCGCTACCTCAACCAGCGTTCGATGCGTGCCAGCGCCTCGACCATGTCGTCGTGGCTGCCGGCATAGGAAAACCGCATCGTACGGTGCCCAGCCCGGGTGTCGAAGTCGCGGCCGGGCGTCGCCGCCACATGCGCTTCGGCCAGCATCTTGCGGGCAAAGGCCATGCTGTCATTGCTGTGCCGGGTGACATCGCAAAAGGCATAGAAGGCGCCATCCATGGGCGCGGCCAGGGGAAAACCCAGCTCCGGGAGACGCTTCATCAGAAGCTCGCGGTTCCAGGCATAGCGCCGCTTCACCGCCTCCAATTCCTCCGTTGCGGCAAAGGCCTCGATCGCGGCGATCTGCGACAGCTCCGGCGGCGAGATGTAGAGGCTCTGGGCGATGCGCTCGACGGGGCGCACGAGTTCGTCCGGCAACACCATCCAGCCGATGCGCCAGCCGGTCATGCAGTAGTATTTCGAGAAGGAGTTGATCACCGTCACGCTGTTGCTAAAGGCGAGTGCCGTGGTGTCCGGGGCGCCATAGGCCAGCCGATGGTAGATCTCATCGGAAATGACGGCGATGCCGAGTGACTCCGCCGTGGTGACCAGGGTCGCCAGCTCGTCGGCCGGTATGACGGCGCCGGTCGGATTGGCCGGACTTGCGAACAGCACGCCCTTCAGCGGCTTCTCGCGATGCGCGGCCTCCAGATGGCCGGCATGCAGATAAGCCGCATCGCCGAGCTCGATTTCGACCACGTCCATGCCAAGGGCCGCCATGATGTTACGATAGGCGGGGTAGCCGGGCGCGGCGATGGCGACCCGGTCGCCCGGATCGAACATCGCCAGGAAGGCGAGATTGAAGGCCGCCGACGATCCGGTGGTCACCCCGATCCGGCCGGGGTCGACATCGAGGCCATAGTGGTCCGCGTAATGCCCGGCGATCGCCTTGCGCAGCGAGGCAAGACCCAAGGTGTCGGTATAGCCTATGCGTCCATGCTCCAGCGCCTTGGCCGCGGCGGCGCGAACCCGTACGGGCGCTGGATCGGATGGCTGGCCAACCGCCATGGAAATCACCGGCACGCCTTGGGCCTTCAGCCGGTTCGCTTCGGCCAGTACATCCATGGCGTGGAACGGCTCGACATTGCCGCGATGGGAGAGCGAAACGACCATTTTTACCCCTGTTCCGAGGATTGAGCGCGCCAGGTCCTGACGCATGCGCCGCACAAATGCCCGATTGATGTTAGGATCACAAGTTGAGGAAGTTTTTCCGGCGCCGACTTTTCATCTTTCGCCCGCTCGTCTACCAGTGGACACATTATGTTGAGCCGATCCAGATCGACGATTGCCAAGACAGCGCGTGTCTTCGCGACGATTTCGCTTGCCGCCGCGGTTGCGGTGGCCGGTTCGGCGACCGCCTTCGCCCAGGGCGTGCCAGTGGTACGCGACGCCGAGATCGAAGCTCTGGTGCGCGATTATGCGCGGCCGATCTTCAGGGCGGCCGGGCTGGCGAATGACGGCATCGACATCGTGCTGGTCAACGATTCCAGCTTCAACGCCTTCGTCACCGGGCGCCGTCTGTTCATCAACACCGGCGCGCTGATGACGGCTGAGACGCCGAACGAGATCATCGGCGTCATCGCGCACGAAGCCGGGCACATCGCCGGCGGCCACCAACAGAAACTGCGCGAACAGCTCGAACGCGCCAAGACCATGGCCATCATCGCCACTTTGCTCGGCGCCGGCGCCATGGTTGCCGGCGCGACCACAAACAGCCGCGGCCTTGCCGGCGCCGGCATGGGCGTTGCGGCTGGCGGCGGCGAGATGGCGCAGCGCAGCATCCTCGCCTATCAGCGCACCGAGGAAATCACGGCCGACCGCTCGGCGATCACCTATCTCAACGCCACCGGCCAGTCCGGCATGGGCATGCTGAAGACCTTCCACCGCTTCCAGACCGCGCTGTCGCTGTCGGGCGCGCAGGTCGATCCCTACCGGATCAGCCATCCCATGCCGCAGGACCGCATCGCCAACCTCGAAGTGCTGGTCAAGCAAAGCCCCAACGTCGACACGCTCGACCCGCCGACGCTGCAGCAGCGCCATGACATGATGCGGGTGAAGATTGCCGTCTACATGGAAGGCCAGGCCGCCGCGGCGCGGCTGATGCAGAAGATGCGGGGCAGCATGGCGGCGCTCTATGGCGATGCCCAGTCGACCTATCTCTACGGCAATCTCGCCTCGGCGCTCGCCAAGACCAACGCCCTGATCAAGGCGCAGCCCAAGAATGCCTACTTCCAGGAGCTGCGCGGCGACATATTGATGAAAGCGAACAAACCTGGAGATGCGGCCGACGCTTATTCCAAAGCGGTCAGCCTCGATCCGGCACGATCCGGCCTGCTGCCTGTCTCACTTGGCCAGGCGCTGATGGCGGTCGGCACGCCCGACTCGCTCAAGAAAGCCGTCGTACAGATCAACAATGGCCTGGGGCGCGACAAGGAAAATTCCACGGGGTATCGTTATCTGGCGCAGGCTTACGGCAAGCTGGGAGACATACCGGGGGCCGAGCTTGCCACCGCCGAAGGCCACTTCTATTCCGGCGACTACAAGGATGCGAAGATCTTCGCCATGCGGGCGCAACAGCAGATGAAGCGCGGCGAGCCGCGCTGGATACGCGCCCAGGACATCATTAACTACAAATCATCAGGCAAGAGCCAGTAATTTCATGAACCCTCCGGCCGCGTGCTGCGACAGACCGGAAAACAGGCAGAAGGAACGAGAACGATGAAAAAGGCACTGCTGCTGGGCACCACAGGGGTTGCGGTCGCCCTTGCCATGCTGGCTTTCGGTTTCGTGGCCGGCAGTCCGCAGATTGCGAAGGCCGGAACGGCACAGCCTGTCCAGGCGGCTCAGCCCGTCCAGACGGCCGTGGCCGACACTAAAATCGACCGCACCGAGGTCGAGGGAATCATCCGCGACTATCTCCTGAAGAATCCGGAAGTGCTGCTCGAAGTGCAGGATGCGCTCGAAGCCAAGCAGAAGGAGGAACAGCGGCTCGCGGCGCTCGGCGTCATCAAGAACGCCAAGGACCAGATCTTCAACTCCACTTTCGACGGGGTCGTCGGCAACCCGAACGGCAAGGTCACGATCGTCGAGTTCTACGACTATAATTGCGGCTTCTGCAAACGCGCCATCGAGGACATGCGGGCGCTGACCAAGTCCGATCCGGATCTGCGCTTCGTCCTCAAGGAATTCCCGATCCTGGGCCCGGATTCGCAGAAGGCCAGCGTCGTTTCGATGGCGTTCCACATGATGATGCCGGAGAAGTACGGCGCGTTCCACAATGCGCTGCTCGGCGGCCAGGGGCGCGCCACCGAGGCAACGGCGATCAAGATCGCGCTTTCGCTCGGCGCCGACGAGGCGACGCTGCGCGAGAAGATGAAGGACGCGTCGATCCCCCAGGCCTTCTCCAAGACTTACGATCTTGCCAACAAGCTGCAGATCACCGGAACCCCTTCCTACGTCGTCGGCAACGAGGTCGTATTCGGGGCGCTCGGGCAGGAAGTGCTTGCCGAAAAGATCGAGGCGGCGAAAGCCGCGCTTTGACCGGCAAGCGGTTTTCTTCACGGGCGCATTTCGGCCTGTTGTGGACAGTGAAAGAACGCATTTGCGCTCTTTCCGCGGACGACTATGCCCGGTATAGAGGCCCAGCGCGCCGGCTTGACGCTGGCGCCGGAAAAGGTCGGCTTTTTTGAAAACGGTTTTCGTCCTGAACGGTCCCAATCTCAACGCGCTCGGCAAGCGCGAGCCGGGCATCTATGGCGGCAAGACGCTCGCAGCCATCGCGGACGACTGCAAGCAGGCAGGCAAATCGCTTGGGATCGAGATCGATTTCCGCCAGTCGAACCATGAAGGCGATCTTGTCGACTGGATCCAGGAAGCCGGCGACAAAGCCGCAGGCATCGTCATCAACCCAGGCGCCTATAGCCATACCTCGATCGCCATCCACGACGCCATCCGCTCGATCGCGCCGCTGCCGGTCGCCGAAGTTCACCTTTCCAACATCCACGCGCGGGAACCGTTCCGCCACGTCTCCATGGTCGCGCCGGTCGCTGTCGGCATGATCTGTGGCTTTGGGCCGCTCGGCTACACGCTGGCGCTGCAAGCGCTGGCCGCACGCCTATGACCGGCCAACAAACAGAAGGCTCGAAAATGTCGATAAAGAAGACCGGTGTTGACCAGCAACTGATCCGCGATCTCGCGGGCATACTGAACGACACCAACCTGACCGAGATCGAGGTTGAACTCGGCGACCTGAAAGTGCGGGTGTCGCGGCAGGCGCCCACCGTCCATGCGATCGCCGCACCGCAACCGACCTATGCGCCGGCAGCGGCCGCCCAATCTGTCGCCGCGGCTGCCCCGGCGGCGGTCGACGTGTCCAAGAACGCCGTCCCTTCGCCCATGGTCGGCACCGCCTACCTCGCGCCCTCGCCGGACGCCAAGCCGTTCATCGAGATCGGCCAGAAGGTCAAGGAAGGCCAGACGCTGCTGATCATCGAGGCGATGAAGACAATGAACCAGATCCCCTCGCCACGCGCCGGCACCGTGACGGCGATCCTGTTCGAGGACGCCACGCCGGTCGAATACGGCATGCCGCTCGTCGTGATCGAGTAGAGCCGACCGGATGTTCCAGAAGATCCTCATCGCCAATCGCGGCGAAATCGCGCTTCGGGTGCTGCGTGCCTGCAAGGAACTCGGCATCCAGACCGTGGTGGTGCATTCGACCGCCGACGCTGACGCCATGCATGTCAGGCTCGCCGACGAGAGCGTGTGCATCGGTCCGCCGCCGTCGCGCGACAGCTATCTCAACATTCACCAGATCGTCGCGGCCTGCGAGATCACTGGCGCCGACGCCGTGCATCCGGGCTACGGCTTCCTGTCGGAGAACGCCAAGTTCGCCGACATTCTGGCGGCCCACAACATCACCTTCATCGGCCCGTCCGGCGACCACATCCGCGTCATGGGCGACAAGATCGAGGCCAAGCGCACGGCAAAACGCCTCGGCATTCCGGTGGTGCCGGGTTCCGATGGCGCGGTGACCGAGGAGAAGGAAGCCAGGCGCATCGCCGCCGAGATCGGCTATCCCGTCATCATCAAGGCGTCGGCCGGCGGCGGCGGGCGCGGCATGAAGGTGGCGCATACCGAGACAGACCTCGAAATCGCCCTGCAGACGGCGCGCTCGGAAGCGGGCGCGGCCTTCGGCGACGACGCGGTCTACATCGAGAAATATCTTGAGAAACCGCGCCACATCGAGGTGCAGGTGTTCGGCGATGGCTTCGGCGGCGGCGTGCATTTCGGCGAGCGCGACTGCTCGCTGCAGCGGCGCCACCAGAAAGTCTGGGAAGAGGCCAATTCGCCGGCGCTCAACGCCGAGGAACGGTCGCGCATCGGCGGCATCTGCGCCAAGGCGATTGCCGATCTCGGCTATTCGGGCGCCGGCACCATCGAGTTCCTGTACGAGAACGGCGAGTTCTATTTCATCGAGATGAACACGCGCCTCCAGGTCGAGCATCCGGTGACGGAAGCGATTACCGGCATCGATCTGGTCCACGAGCAGATCCGCGTCGCTTCCGGCGGCGGCCTTTCGGTCAGGCAGGAAGACATCAAGTTCAACGGCCACGCCATCGAATGCCGCATCAATGCCGAGGATCCGCGCACCTTCACCCCCTCGCCCGGCACTATCACCCATTTCCACACGCCCGGCGGCCTCGGCATCCGCGTCGATTCCGGTGTCTACTCCGGCTACAAGATCCCGCCCTACTATGACAGCCTGATCGGCAAGCTGATCGTGCATGGGCGCAACCGCGTCGAATGCATGATGCGGCTGCGCCGGGCGCTCGACGAATTCGTCGTCGACGGCATCAAGACGACATTGCCGCTGTTTCGCGATCTCGTCGGCAATGCCGACATCGCCAACGGCGACTACGACATCCATTGGCTGGAAAAATATTTGGCCAAGGGCGAATAGCCCCAACTTGCCGCTATAATGACGCGATGACCCGTCCCTACGCGCCAGGCTATCGCATTCCCACCGACCTTCTGCTCAAGGCATACGCCTCGGGCGTCTTTCCGATGGCCGAGAGTGCTGGTGACCCCGAGGTCTTCTGGGTGCGACCGGAGACGCGGGGCGTCATTCCGCTCGATGGCTTTCACACGCCCAAAAGCCTGAAGAAGACGATCCGTAGGCACCCGTTCGACATCCGTTTCGACTTCGATTTCGAGGCGACGATCGACGGCTGTGCCGAAAAGCGCGAGGAGCGCCGCTCGACATGGATCAACGCGCCGATCCGCGAAGCCTATGTGCAACTGCACCGGATGGGACACTGCCATTCGGTCGAGGCATGGCGCGAGGGGCGTCTGGTCGGCGGGCTCTATGGGGTCTCGCTCGGGCGGGTGTTTTTCGGGGAAAGCATGTTTTCCAAAGAAACGGACGCGTCGAAGACCTGCCTCGTGCATCTCGTCGAGCGCCTGAAGGCACGCGGTTTCGCGCTCCTCGATACGCAGTTCACCACCGAGCACCTGAAGCGCTTCGGCGCGGTAGACGTGCCGCGCGGCAAATACGAAAAGATGCTGGCCGACGCGCTGAAAGGTGAAGCGGTCTTTTTTCCGTAGGGATCAAGGCCTATTTGGGCGAAGCCTCGAGCGGCGTCTGCGCATGGAACATCATCTTCCAGCCGTTGGCGCGATGGACGTAGCCGGTGCTGACCAGCGCCGCATAGGGCTCGCCATTCTCCCTCGTCGCGCGCGCTTCGTAAGTCAGCATGACGATATCGCTACCGGGTTCGATTATTCCCTTGAGCTCGATGTCGAGGTCGCGCCAGCGGTTGGGTTTGGTTGCGGTCTTGGCCAGATCGGCATTGTCCATCGCCTGTGCCATCTGCGGAAACGCCACCAGGCATTCGGTATCGACATTGGCAGCATAGTAGGCGGCGTCACCGGTCCAGAAACCTTTTTCGAGTTCCAGCAACTCGGCCTTGTTGGCCATGATCCGCTTGCTGTCCGACATTGGCGTGTCCTCCACGCGCGTGGTGATTGTCCAACGCGCGCCAGCCATGGCGGTTCCAAGAGATCAGTTGTTGGTGTCCGTCGTATCGGGTTCCGCGGCGTCGTCGGGCTGTGCCGCGTCCGGACCGACCGTGGCCGCGGCTGGCTTCGACGCGTCGGCTTTCGCCCCGTCGGCCTTGGTCGCACCGCTCTTGCCGGCATCGGGCGCCGGCACATCCGACTTCTGCTTGCACGCCTTCAGCCAGATGTCATAGACGGCATGTTCGACAGCATTGAGCCCCGGGCTTTCGGCAAACATCCAGCCAGTGAAGATGCGGCGGATCTTGCGGTCGAGCGTGATCTCGTCGACCTCGACGAAGGAGTCGGTCTTCGGCTCTTCGTTCTGCGGCCGGGAATAGCAGACGCGTGGCGTCACCTGCAGGGCGCCGAACTGCACCGTCTCGTCGATATAGACATCGAAGGTGATGATGCGGCCGGTGATCTTGTCGATGCCGGCGAACTCGGCGACCGGATTGGTGATCCGATCCGATCCCGCGGGCGCCGCCGGCGCCGGGGCGGCGGGTGCAGGTGAAGCCGCAAAGGCGATGGTGCTGACGGCGAGGCTGGCGGCTAGCGTCAGGCCGCCCGTCCATATCGGGTTGAAAAAGCTCATGCAGGGGTACCGGTGGTTCGCGCCCAGGTGATTCCGTCGATCGCCAAGGCTAGTCGCCGTTTTCTGATCAGCAAGCAGCTAAACACCAATTGTGGCGATAAAGGACCGGCCTGCACCTTACCGTTACAACCCGCGCCGTTACGACCCCGGCGTCCAGGCGTCGTAGTCGCCGGTGACCTGCGGGCGATGTTGATTGGTCAGCACCGAGCCCTTCGGACGATAGGCCGCTGGCGTGCCGGTCAGATTGGGCAAATGTGGCTTTTGCCAATCGCGCGGCCGGTAGTCGTCGCTGGGGGGAGCGACATCGACCCGATGGTGAATCCAGCCGTGCCAGCCCGGCGGAATGGCCGAAGCTTCCGAATAGTTGCGGTAGATGACCCAGCGGCGCGTACGGCCTTCCGAATCGATGCCGCCTTCGTAGTAGACGTTGCCGGCCTCGTCCTGGCCGACCTTCTTGCCGTACCGCCAGGTGTGCAGGCGCGTTCCCAGCGTCTGGCTGTTCCACCAAGTGAAAAACTGCGTCAGGAAAGTCTTCATCTCAGAACCCTCGCGCTGGCGGCGCCCGTTTCCTGCTTATGGCGTCAGGCTTTCGGGAAGGCAAGAGTTTTGCCATGGGGAGCGCGCAAATGGCGCGCCAGGGACCCGACACAAGCCTGTGATCCCCGGGGGTGACCGGCAGGGCTGCGAATCCAGGTTAACGGGGAAGTTGACCGAGGATTGAGGCGAGGTAGTCGGGGCTCCATCCGGCCTTT
>NZ_JAIUGW010000013.1:0-169025 GCF_020164795.1 Mesorhizobium sp. ES1-3 | reverse complement strand
CCAGCGCTCACGCATGAGCGGCCCCTTCGGGGCCTATGCTCCGCGAGGGCGCCGGTAAACCGGCGACGCGCAGTCGCACTTGCGGGCTTCGCCCGAAGGCAAACTGCAAACGTCGCCTTGGCACAGAAAACAGCTTCTCGAACAACGTGCGTTTTGCCGACCTGGTGGTCATGGCGGAGCGGCTGCACCCGATCCCATTCCGAACTCGGCCGTGAAACGCTCCAGCGCTGATGGTACTTCGTCTCAAGACGCGGGAGAGTAGGTCGCTGCCAGGTCTGCTAAACGCACGTTTACGTGTCACATCGTACTTTCCAAAAATCGAAGCCGATTTTTGGGTCGATGTGATGAAATCTTCTCTGCACATGGCCCGCCAACGGGAAACCTCGGGCCGCTCTAAGCGGCCCTTTCATTTGGTGGACATCCTTACTATCTGTAGGCCTCGGCTTACGTCCAACGGTTGACGCGGGGTGGAGCAGCCCGGTAGCTCGTCAGGCTCATAACCTGAAGGTCACAGGTTCAAATCCTGTCCCCGCAACCAATTTTGCCATAAATCACCGGCCGTCTCGATCTGAACAATCGAGACGGCTTTATTGTTGGACTGGCACACAATCGTCGTGGGCGACGATCAGCCGGACCCAAACAGCCAGTCTTCAACACAAACTGCCCTAGCCTAGCGCAGACCTTCCCTCGCCAGGCTTCGCGGTCAACAAGTTGGCACCGGCGTTTTACACGGAATGGTCGCGATGATTTGTACTCATCCGGTGAAGACCGCAGGCGTTCGTATCCGGCGGCCATGACACCGCAGTGCTGAGGTCAAGCTTTCGATGGGGAGACGCGATGATATTCTTCGAGGAGGAGTTCGACCTCCTCGATGCCTTCATCGGTGAAGGCCAAGATCCCGTCGTCATCGTTGGCCCGTAGACCCAGATGACGCCGTCCTCGGGCTCGAGACCGAGCGTCAGGTCCTGGATGAGCTCTTCGCTGACGCCGAGGTCCCTGGCGACACGTTCGACGGTGTGAACGTGAAGCACCTTATTGCGCTGCATATCAGGCCGCCGCTGGTTGAGTCCGCAGTTTTGCGGATCTCCAATTCCATGGCAGCAAATCATCGATCCGATGGGCCGGATAGGCGGGCAGTCGGGCGAGGACGTCGGCGAGCCAGGACTGCGGGTCGATATCATTCATCTTGGCGCTGACGATCAGGCTGTAGAGAACGGCAGCGCGCTGTCCGCCGCGATCGGAACCGCAGAACAGCCATGACTTTCTGCCGAGAGCGATGCGGCGCAGGGCTCGCTCGGCTGCATTGTTCGACAGACAAATCCGCCCATCGTCCAGGAACCGGGTGAAGGATGACCAGCGGCGCAGCATGTAGTTGAAGGCCTTGGTCAGATCGTGTCCGCGGGGGAGCTTGTCGCGTGTCTCGATCATCCAGCGCTTGAGCTCGGTGATCAGTGGCAGGCTCCGCACCTGGCGCGCGGCGTGGCGTTGGCCTGGCGACATGCCGTTGATCGCGCGCTCGATATCGAATAAGGCATCGATGCGCTTCACGGCTTCAACCGCTCGCGGATGGACCAGGTTGGGCTTGTCGCCGCGCGCCTTCTTGCGCGCCGCCGCTTCGATATCGGCCAGCTCGAACACTTTGGGCCGGCCGTGGGCCCAGCAGCTGGCTTCCAGAACAGGCGCCGGCTGACGACCCGACGCATAGAGATCGACATAACCGCCAAAGGCATCGGCCTGCAGAATGCCGCTCCAGCCGGCGATGCGCCGCGGGATGTTCCCCTCGGCGATCGCGGGAATTGTAGAACACTGCCGCCGGCGGATCGGCGCCGCCGAACGGTCGGTCATCGCGCACATAGGTCCATAATCGGCCGGTATCGGTCTTGCCCTTGGCCAGGACTGGCACCGTCGTGTCGTCGCCGTGCAGACGTGAAGCGGCCAGCACATGGGCTTCGAGCCGCTTGAACAGCGGCATCAGCGCCGCGCCGCCGGCGCCGACCTGGTCGGCGAGCGTCGACAGGCTGAGCGGCACGCCTTCGCGGGCATAGCGTTCAGCCTGGCGGTTGAGCGGCTGATGCTGGCCGAACTTCTCGAACAGGATCATCGCCAGTAGGCCGGGACCGGCCCAGCCGCGTGGGGTGGCGTGCAACGGCGCCGGAGCCTGGCTGATCGCCTCGCAGTCGCGGCAGGTGAACTTCTCCCGCACGTCTTGGATCACCTTCCATTGCCGTGGCACCACCTCCAGCGTCTCGGTGATGTCCTCACCCAGCTTGCGCAGCCGGTGACCGCCGCAGCAGTCGCAAGCGGTCGGCGCCGGCTCGACCACGCGCTCGCGTGGCAGATGCTCGGGAAATGGCTGGCGCGCCGCTCGCTTGCGCACATAAGGCGCCACCTCGGTGGTCCGGGCCGCGGCTTGTGCGGCGGCGATCTCGTCTTCCGTCGCCGTGCTCTCGAGTTCCTCGAAGGTGAGCTCCATCTGGTCGTGCAGGCGGGCTGAGCCTTCAGAACTCTGACCGTGCAGCGCCCGCTGCAGCTCCCGGATCGTCAGGTCCTGATGTGCGATCAGCGCCGCATCATCCGATGCCTTGGCCCTGGCGACCGCCAGTTCGGCCTCGACCAGCGCAGCGCGCGCGGCCTCGTCTTCGGCTCTGGCCAGCGCCGCGCTCAGCGCTGCTCTCAGCGCGCCGATATCGTCCGGAACAGCATCCTGGGCGGTGGCAACCATGCCCTGGAGTGAATCATAAAACGCGTCCGCTGGCTCGCGGAAAATGGCGCAAATCAAAGAAAAACTCAGCCCGCGCGCCGCGGGCGGAACGTGTGGCGCGGGTTGCGCCAATCGATCCCGTCGAGCATGTAGGCGAGCTGCGCCGGTGATATGGAAACCGTGCCGTCCGCCGGCGACGGCCATAGAAACCGGCCCTTCTCGAGCCGTTTTGCATACAGCGACATGCTGAGCCCATCATGCCAGATAGTCTTGATCAGATTGCCGTTGCGGCCGGGGAAGACATATAGATCGCCGGCATGCGGATCCCGGCCCAACGTCTCCTGGACCTGCAGAGCGAGGCCTTGCATCCCACGACGCATATCGGTCCGCCGACCGCCAACCAGATCCGCACCTGGCTCGGAACCGGGATCATGATACGCCCAGCGCCTTCACCATCGCCGCCGCAAGGGTCGGCGGCGTGGTCAGCGGAATCCGCAGCCGCACCTTGCCGGCGATCTCCAGCTCGATCACGGCTGGTGGCGCCGGCACCGAAGCGGCGGCAGGCTCATCGCGAACCACGACAACTTCGGCAAAGCCCGTTTCCCGGGCTCTTAACGTGCGGCGCCACTTATAGATCAGGCTGGTCGCGACATCGTACTGACGCGCCGCCGCCGCCACTGTGGCCCTCGGCGCGAATGCTGCGGCCAGTATCCGGCACTGATCCTCTTCACTCCAACGACGACGGCGTTCGGGCCCGGTCAATATCGTCATCTGGCTCATGGCTGTGCTGCGAACTCCGCTCGTAAGGACGACCTTAAGAGCGCAGCCTCGCTACCGGCCCATGTTCGCGCAAGGCGGCCCTCGCCGGAGGCGTACGATGATTTGAGCTCCGAGCTCCTTGCTCGGGTCGCCGACCAACGAGTCGAAGGCGAGAATTCCAACCTTGTAAGTCATGCTTGTCGTCCGCCTGGACGCGCCCCGAAAACGTGGCGGATGATCTTCCCCAGATGTCATTGGAGCATATTGAGGGGTGCGGCCTTGGAGCGGCGAGGGGACTTGCCTACATCGCTCATGTCGTCGATATGAAGGTCGATGAGGCGCCGAAAGTTTTAAGGCGCGCTATACGGGACTTGGTCGGCGACTCACCGCGTTCGACTAAGCGCTCGGTTTCGGTCGCCCAGCGACGCGCGTCGTCTCGGCGCAGGAAGGTGGTCTCACTGACGTAGTGACCTTTGCGACGAACTTGGACACGCCAGGAACCGGACGAGAGCTTTGGGTAGGTGGCCATATATTCGTGTGCGCTCCGTGTGCGACGAGAGATCGAAAAGTGGCGAAAATTGTCGCATTCTGGCGTAAATTCGTGTGCACTCGGCAGCTTCTACCGATTTGATGTTACATAAAAAATGGCGAAAAATCAGACAGAGTGGCCGTTTGCGCCCATGGTGCCTCGGATTCGGTTGATGGACGCATGAAGCCACTGGCCCTGATCTCCTCAAAGGACCCGGATTTCTTCCTGGTTTTCGGCCACATCCTCTCGGTTGCCGGCTTCGAAACCCGACTGATCACGGCAGACAAGGAAATCGCACGTGTCATCAAGGCGGCGGCGCCGCTTGCCGTTATCCTGGACTGTCAACCCGGCGACGGCAAAATCGCCAAACAGTGCCTGTCGCTGAAATCGAGCGAAGCGACGGGAGGCATCCCCATCGCAGCCCTCGTCGCTCCCCGTTCCGGCAAGCTGCAGCTCGAACTGATCAAGGCTGGCGTCGACGAGATATTTTCGCGGCCGTTTGCGCCCGAACAGCTGCTGACCTGGCTGCATGGCAAAGCGGGTCTTGCGAAGCTATCGCGCGAAACGGACTCGGGAGATGTGGTGCATGGCGATTTTCGGCTCGAGCGACAGACCCACCGGACATTCTTCAAGCAAAACGAGATTGTCATGCCGCCGATCGAGTTCAAGCTTTTGCGAAGCCTTTTGGCAAAACCAGGCAAGGTTTTCAGCCGCGAGGAACTGGTCGCGACCGCATGGCCTGAACATGCCGCCGCAACTGATGTGCGGGGCGTCGACGTTCATATAGCAAGGCTGCGCAAAAGGCTTCGGGCATCCGTGGGAAGCGATGTGATCAGGACCGTCCGCTCCGCAGGCTACGCGTTCGCGCCGGAGTGGTAACCTGCTTGGCGCGTCCGGCACCTGCCGGACGCGTGTTGGCGTCCGTCCGAGCTCTTGGCCGGCACGCCGGGTCACAGGCATCTGCCCTCAATGGCTCAGGATGGTATCGAGGAACAGCCGGGCGCGTGGGTGAGCGGCTCTAGAGAAAAAGTCATTGGAAGAGGCATGCTCGACAATGCGGCCTTCGTCCATGAAAACGATCTCGTCCGCGACTTCGCGTGCAAAACCCATTTCATGGGTCACGCAGACCATGGTCACGCCGGTTCCCGCCAACGCGATGATCACGTCCAGGACTTCCTTGATCATTTCCGGGTCAAGCGCCGAGGTGGGTTCATCGAACAGCATGATGCGGGGATTGAGGCAGAGAGCGCGCGCGATCGCCGCTCGCTGTTGTTGACCGCCCGAGAGCTGGGCCGGGTAGGCATGCGCCTTTTCGGGGATGTGCACCGTCGTCAAATGCTGTATGGCGATCTCTTCGGCCTCGCGCGCCGGTTTCAGGAGAACCCGGCGCAGCGCCAGCGTGCAGTTGGCGAGCACGGTGAGGTGCGGAAAGAGATTGAAGCTCTGGAAGACCATACCTGTCTGTCGGCGCGCCCGCGCGGTATCGCGAGCATCTTTTCCCAGAGTTATCGCTTCGAACTGGATCGTTCCCTTCTGGAAAGGTTCGAGACCGTTGATGCAGCGGATCAATGTCGACTTGCCGGACCCGGACGGTCCGCAAACGACGACGCGTGCGCCCGCTCGTACCGTCAGATCGATGTCTTTCAAAACCTGCAGGGCACCGAACCACTTGTTGAGGCCGTCGATACGCACAAGGGGGAAGGATTGAGCGGTGGAGATTGGGGCTTGAGCGAGCATCAGCGACGTCCAGCTGCAAGCAGGCGCTGCTCGATGCACTTCACGCCATAAGAAACGATCAGCGCCAGGGCGAGAAACAGAACGCCGGCGACGGTCAGCGGCTCCGCGTAACGATAGGTCTCGGAAGCGATATCGAAGGCGCGCCCGAGCATTTCCGGCACGGCCAGGATCGCGAGATAAGGCGTCGCCTTGAGGATCGAAACCAGGTAGTTGCCGAGCGGCGCGGCGATGTTGCGCAGCATTTGCGGTCCGATGATGAAAATGATCGTGTCGCGGCGGGTGAGCGACAAGGCTCTGGCTGCTTCCAGCTGGCCGCTTGGAATTGCGTCGATGCCCGCCTTGAACACCTCCGCCAGATAACCGCTGTAGTACAGGCTCAGCCCCAGTATGCCCACCGTCATGGCGCCAAGGCGGATCCCGTAGAAGGGCATGACGAAATACAGGAAATAGAGCCAGGCCAGGACCGGCGTTGAGCGGATGAAGTCGATCAGGAAGCGCACGGCGAGGCCAGGCGCTCCGCCCCCGCGGCGGATCATTTCGAAAGTGAAGCCAAGCGCCGACGCACCGAGGCAACTCAAGACCGTGGCGAGCAGGGTATTCCCTATCGCGCCGATTATGGTCGGGATGGTCGAGAGTGCGAAATCGAGGTTAAATCCCACGAGGCGTTCCTCTTTCGGGATTGACCCGCTTCTCGAGCCAGCGTCCGGCGAGTGCGATCGGATAACAGACGACGAAGAAGGCTAGCAGCAGCGCCGAATAGATCGCGACCGGGTCGTATTCGGTCTGCGAGATTTCCTTGGCGCGGAACGTCATGTCCGTCAACGTGACCAACGAGACAAGGGAAGTCGCCTTGACGAGCTGAATAAGGTTGTTGACGAAGGTGGGACTCATGGCGACCAACGCCTGGGGGAGCTCGATCAGAAGCAGGATCGCCGGGCGCGAGAGGCCGAGCGCCATGCCAGCCTCGCGCTGGCCGGCAGGAAGAGATTGGAGCCCGGCGCGCACCGCCTGGCTGGCATAGCCGCCGCTATTGAGGCCGAGCACCAATGCACTGACGGTCAGCGCCGATAGAGTGACGCCCACGACCGGCAGCACGTAGTAAAAGACGAAAAGCAGGACGACGACCGCGGAGCTGCGCCAGAATTCGATCACGGCGGTAACCAGAAAGCGCGCTATACCGGTGGTCAGAAACTGCGCGACGCCGAAAACGAGCGCGAAGGGGACCGCGAAGACCAGGCCGTAGGCTGTGACCTGTGCGGTGATACCCAGCCCCTGCAGAATGCCCAGCCAGATGTCCAGCATGCTCACGGGGTGCCACCCCTCTTTGTCGAGGCGGGTGACGACGATGTCAGTATCGTTTCGGCGTGCCTGAGGAAGGCGGCGTTGCGTTGAGAAATCGCGCCCTCTGGACCGGACCTCATGGCTATCCTCCGCGCCGTGAAAAGGACGATCGGCTGTACGGCCAGGCGATCGATGGCTCTCTCTTAAACCCGGTGGGAGTCGGGTGTCAATAAACATGAACATAGTATTGCGGAAGTTTATATTGCGCGCATTTGCGGTGAATGGCGCAATGCGTCGCCGTAGACCGCCACGGCCTGCGGCGACGCCGTTCGCCGGTATTTGCGCGCTACGCTACGACGGCGGCTGAAACGCGTTGAATCGGACTGCTCCAAGGCTTTGATCGTCCCCGACCCGGGGACAGTTCGACGTGTTCCCGGCCCAAGCGGGGACAGGATGGCTATCTCGCATAACGATACCGAGGGACGCGCGCGCAGCTCGCGTATGCTGCGGACCGCGCTCGGACCCGCCATCGCCCGGTTCCTAGACGATCCCGCGATCGTTGAGGTTATGCTGAACCCGGATGGCCGGATCTGGGTGGATCGGCTTTCGGAAGGTTTGGCCGATACGGGGGAAATGCTCGCGCCTACCGCTGGCGAGCGGATTGTGCGCCTGGTCGCCCATCATGTCGGCGCTGAGGTCCATTCCCGTTCCCCGCGCGTCTCGGCCGAATTGCCGCAAACCGGCGAGCGTTTCGAAGGCCTGCTGCCGCCCGTGGTCGCCGCGCCGGCTTTCGCGATCCGCAAACCTGCGGTCGCCGTGTTCACGCTCGATGACTATGTCGCGGCGGGCATCATGACTTCTGGCCAGGCCGCGATGTTGCGCGCCGCGGTTGCTGGCCGCGCTAACATCCTCGTTGCCGGTGGCACATCGACCGGCAAGACGACCCTCACCAACGCGCTGCTCGCCGAAGTGGCGAAAGGGATGGATCGGGTCGTCATCATCGAGGACACCCGCGAACTGCAATGCGCCGCGCCCAACCTTGTCGCAATGCGCACCAAGGATGGCGTCGCCACGCTCTCCGACCTGGTTCGTTCCTCGCTGCGCCTGCGGCCTGATCGCATCCCAATCGGCGAAGTGCGCGGCGCCGAGGCCCTGGACCTCTTGAAGGCATGGGGCACAGGGCATCCCGGCGGTATCGGCACCCTTCATGCGGGGTCCGGTATTGGCGCTCTGCGCCGCCTTGAGCAGCTTATCCAGGAAGCCGTCGTCACTGTCCCGCGTGCGTTGATCGCCGACACGATCGGCCTTGTGGCTGTCCTGTCCGGACGTGGCGCCGCGCGGCGGCTTAGCGAACTCGTTCGGATCGAGGGTCTCGGCCCCGACGGCGATTATCGCATTGCTGAAGCCAAGCCCACTAACCCAGGAGAAACCTCATGATCCGCCTCCTTGCACACTGCCACGGCAATATGGCCGCAGGAGCCGTCGCCCTAGCCGTCAATCTCCTGGTCGTGTCGAACGCCCATGCCTCGGGCTCCTCGATGCCGTGGGAACAGCCGCTCGAAAAAATCCTGCAGTCGGTCGAGGGACCGGTGTCGAAGATCATCGCCGTCATCATCATCATCGTCACCGGCCTGACGCTGGCCTTCGGCGACAGTTCGGGCGGTTTCAGGCGGTTGATCCAGATCGTTTTCGGCCTTTCGATCGCCTTCGCGGCGTCGAGTTTCTTCCTGTCGTTCTTCTCGTTCGGCGGCGGAGCGTTGATCTCATGACGGCAGCTTTCGAACAATTCGACGCGGTGCCGGGGTGGTCGGTGCCCGTCCATCGGGCCCTGACCGAGCAGATCCTGCTTGGCGGCGCGCCGCGCGGAATCGCGATCCTGAATGGCACGCTGGCTGGCGCTGTCGGTCTTGGGCTGCGGCTCTGGCTGGTCGGTCTTCTCATCTGGGCAATCGGACATGTCATGGCGGTGTGGGCTGCCAGGCGCGATCCGCTGTTTTTCGAGGTCGGACGCCGGCACCTGCGGCTGCCCGGGTATCTGTCGGTTTGAGGGCGTCGTTATGATGAGCCTTGCCGAATACCGCCGGACCGCTGCCCGCCTTGCCGACTATCTGCCTTGGGTCGCTCTCGTCGCGCCGGGCGTCGTGCTCAACAAGGACGGCAGCTTTCAGCGCACCGCGAGGTTTCGCGGGCCCGATCTCGACTCCGCCGTGGCGGCGGAACTTGTTGCGGTGGCATCGCGCATCAACAATGCCTTCCGTCGCCTCGGCTCGGGTTGGAGCATCTTCGTTGAAGCACAGCGGCACGAAGCGGCTTCCTATCCCGAAAGCCAGTTTCCCAATGCGGCCTCCGGCCTGCTCGACGCCGAGCGCAAAGCCGACTTCGACGAGGAAGGAGTTCATTTCGTATCGAGCTACTTTCTCACATTCCTGTTCCTGCCGCCGCCCGAAGACGCCACGCGCGCCGAGGGATGGCTTTATGAGGGCCGCGACCAGTCGGGCGCGGACCCGGGTGAGATCATGCGCGCCTTTGTCGACCGGACAGAGCGCGTGCTGTCCCTGCTCGACGGGTTCATGCCCGAATGCCACTGGCTCGATGACGGCCAAACGCTGACCTACCTGCACACGACGGTCTCCACCAAACGCCATCAGGTGCGCGTCCCCGAGACCCCGATCTATCTCGATGCGCTGCTGGCCGACGAGCCGCTCGCCGGCGGGCTCGAACCGCGGCTTGGCGACAAGCATCTTCGCGTGCTCACCATCGTCGGCTTCCCGACCGCCACGACACCCGGCCTGCTTGACGACCTCAATAGGTTGGGCTTCCCGTACCGCTGGTCGACCCGCGCGATCCTGCTCGACAAGGTCGACGCTGTCCGCCTGTTGACCAGGATACGGCGGCAATGGTTCGCCAAGCGCAAGAGTATCGCCTCGATCCTGAAGGAGGTGATGACCAACGAGGCATCAGCACTGCTCGACACCGACGCCGCCAACAAGGCGGCCGACGCCGATACGGCGCTGCAGGAGCTCGGCGCCGACATGGCGGGGATGGCCTATGTCACCGCGACCGTCGCCATATGGGATTCCGACCCGCGCGTGGCCGACGAGAAACTGCGGCTCGTCGAGAAAGTCATCCAGGGCCGCGACTTCACGGCGATTGTCGAGACCGTCAACGCCGTCGACGCCTGGCTCGGCTCCTTGCCAGGGCACGCCTATGCCAACGTCCGCCAGCCGCCGATCTCAACGCTCAATCTCGCCCACATGGTCCCCCTCTCTGCCGTGTGGGCGGGGCCGGAACGGGACGAGCATCTGGTCAGTCCTCCCTTGCTTTATGGCAAGACCGAAGGCTCGACCCCGTTCCGGTTGGTCCTTCACGTCGGCGATGTTGGCCACACGCTGGTGGTCGGCCCCACCGGCGCTGGCAAGTCGGTTCTGCTGGCGCTGATGGCCCTGCAATTTTGCCGCTACCGCAATGCTCAGATCTTCGCCTTCGACTTCGGCGGCTCGATTCGGGCGGCGACGCTAGCCATGGGCGGCGACTGGCACGATCTCGGCGGTCATCTTACCGAAGGCATGGACGCCTCCGTTTCGCTGCAGCCGCTCGCCCGCGTTCATGACACGTACGAGCGCGCTTGGGCGGCTGACTGGATCGTCGCGATCCTGACGCGCGAGGGCATCGTGATCACCCCGGACGCAAAGGAGCATATCTGGGCGGCGCTGACGTCGCTGGCTTCGGCTCCGGTCGAGGAGCGCACCATCACCGGGCTCAGCGTGCTTTTGCAAGCCAATGACCTGAAACAGGCGCTTCGTCCTTACTGTGTTGGCGGCCCTCACGGCCGGCTGCTCGACGCAGAGGCCGAACACCTCGGCCAAGCATCCGTGCAGGCGTTCGAAATCGAGGGTCTGGTGGGCACGCAGGCCGCGCCGGCCGTCCTATCCTATCTGTTTCATCGCATCGGCGACCGGCTCGACGGTCGTCCGACACTGCTCATCATCGACGAAGGCTGGCTTGCCCTCGACGATGACGCGTTCGCCGGGCAGTTGCGCGAGTGGCTGAAGACGCTTCGCAAGAAGAATGCCAGCGTCGTCTTCGCCACCCAGTCACTCTCCGACATCGACAATTCGGCCATCGCGCCGGCGATCATCGAAAGCTGTCCGACCAGGCTGCTGTTGCCCAATGAACGCGCGATTGAGCCGCAAATTACCGCCATCTATCGCCGCTTCGGCCTGAACGACCGCCAGATCGAGATCCTGGCGCGAGCGACACCCAAGCGCGATTATTACTGCCAGTCGCGCCGCGGCAACCGTCTCTTCGAGCTCGGCCTGTCCGAGGTCGGGCTGGCACTTTGCGCCGCGTCCTCGAAGAGCGATCAGGCCCTGATCGGCAGCATCATCGCCGAGCACGGCCGCGACGACTTCCTGTCAGCTTGGCTGCGTGCCCGCGATGTCGGCTGGGCCGCCGACCTCATTCCCGATCTCACCGCCCCTGAACCTGAAAAGGATCCCCAACAATGACTATTCGTCAAAGCCGCCGGCGCGCCCTTCTGCTGGCCGCGGCGATGCTCGCCGCGCCGGTCGCGATCTCGCCGATGATGACTGCGCCAGCGCATGCCTTCATCGTGTTTGATCCGTCGAACTATTCCCAGAATGTCCTGACGGCCGCGCGTTCGCTGCAGCAGATCACGAACCAGATCACCTCGCTTCAGAACCAGGCCCAGATGCTGATCAACCAGGCGCGCAACCTGGCGAGCCTGCCTTTGTCCTCGCTCCAGCAACTGCAACAGTCGGTGCAGCGCACGCAACAGCTTCTCGGCGAGGCACAGAACATCGCCTTCGACGTCCAGCAGGTCGACAAGGCCTTTCAGCAGCAATACGGCAGCGCCTCACTCTCCGCTTCCGACCAGCAGCTCGTCACGGACGCGCGTTCGCGCTGGCAAAACACGGTAGGCGGTCTCCAGGACGCCATGCGCATCCAGGCGGGCGTCGTCGGAAATATCGAGACCGGTCGCGCGCAGATGTCGGCGTTGGTCGGCGCCAGCCAATCGGCGACCGGTGCGCTGCAGGCAACGCAAGCCGGCAATCAGTTGCTTGCGCTTCAGGGCCAGCAGCTTGCGGACCTGACCGCCGTGGTAGCCGCCAACGGTCGCGCCCAGGCGCTGACCGAAGCTGAACGTGCCGCCGCGGTCGACCAGGGCCGCGAGCAACGCCGCCGCTTCCTGACCCCTGGCTCCGGGTATCAGGCCGGCGACGTTCAAATGTTCAACCGCTGAGGGTCATGGCCATGGACGGCAAAGCCCTCGCTCGCCTCGTGGCCGTCGTCTTCGTCGCGGTCGCCGTCGCGGCGACCGCGCTCGAGATGAGCCGGAAGGAAGGCAAGCGGGTAGGGGAGGGCCCGCACACACCGGCGGCCTCGGCGCCGAATCCGCTTCGTGACCGCCTGCGCCGCTGCCGGGCCCTCGGCGCGGCTGCTCTGCGTGACGAGGGATGTGCGCGGCTGTGGGCCGAACAGCGCCATCGCTTCCTCGGCCTCGAAAAGCCGTCCCGGAGTTCGATAAGCGAGCCGGCAGTTTCGCAGTCGCCTGATGCCGCCCTGCGCGAGGCCCGATAGACATGGGCAATACCGGCGTCATCGACCATTTCCTGGCCACCTTCACCCGCTACATCGACAGCGGCTTCGGCCTGCTCGGCGGCGAGGTCGCCTTCGTCGCCACCACGTTGATCGTCATCGACGTGACGCTCGCCGCGCTTTTCTGGAGCTGGGGCGCCGATGACGACATCCTCGCGCGGCTCGTCAAGAAGACGCTCTTCGTCGGCGTCTTCGCCTACCTGATCTCCAACTGGAACAGCCTGGCCCAAATCGTCTTCGAGAGTTTCTCCGGTCTTGGTCTCAAGGCGAGTGGAACCGGTTTCTCGGCACAGGACCTGCTACACCCCGGCAAGGTAGCGCAAACCGGCCTCGACGCGGGACGACCATTGCTTGAGGCGATCTCCGGCTTGATGGGCTACATCTCCTTCTTTGAAAACTTCATCCAGATCGCTTGCCTGCTCTTCGCCTGGGCGCTCGTCCTGCTCGCCTTCTTCATCTTGGCGGTGCAGCTCTTTGTGACCCTGATCGAGTTCAAGCTGGCGACGCTGGCCGGCTTCGTGCTGATCCCTTTCGGCCTCTTCGGCAAGACGGCCTTCATGGCCGAGCGCGTGCTCGGCAACGTCATCTCGTCCGGCATCAAGGTTCTGGTGCTTGCCGTGGTCATCGGCATCGGATCGACGCTCTTCGGCGAATTCACGCAAGGCTTCGGCGGCGAGAACCCCACCATCGACCAGGCCATGGCGATCGTGCTGGCGGCGCTCTCGCTGCTTGGCCTCGGCATCTTCGGTCCCGGCATCGCCAACGGCCTCGTCGCGGGTGGACCGCAGCTTGGCGCCGGTGCGGCCGTCGGCACTGGCCTTGCCGCGGGCGGCTTGGCGGTTGCAGGTTATGGCGCAGCCGGCCTGGCGGCGCGAGGCGGGACAGCCGCATTCTCGGGAGCGGCGTCAGCCGCGCGTGGCGGGGCCGCACTCGCTGGCGGCGGTTCGGCCGCTTATACGCTTGGCGCCGCTGGCCAAGCTGGCGCGGCAGGCATCGCCTCCGGCTTGGGCGGGATTGCGCGCGCAGGCGCCTCGGCGGCAGCCTCCCCACTCAAGCGCGCTGCCGCCAACACCGGTCAATCGCTCAAGTCGAGCTTCGCAACCGCCGCCAATTCAGCCGCTGAAATCACCGGGGGCTCTTCGACCATGGGAACGATCGGAGGCGCCGCGGTGTCAGCCGCGGCTCCTCCGCCCGCCGCGGGCAAGCCGCCCGGCACTCAAGAACAGCCCGAATGGGCCAGGCGCATGCATCGCTCACAGCGCCTCGCGCACGGCGCCCAGACCGCCGCACACGCGGTGCGCGCCGGCGACAGCCACGGCGGCGGAGCCTCGATTTCTCTCTCTGAAGGCGAATGACCCATGAACATCTTTCGGCGCCCCGCCGTCCACTACGGCAAGACCCCTCGACCGGAAACCCCTTATCAAAAGGCGCAGCAGATCTGGGATGAGCGCATCGGCTCCGCCCGCGTGCAGGCACGAAACTGGCGCGCCATGGCGTTCGGGTCGCTGATCCTGTCGGCGGGGCTGGCCACTTCACTGGTCTGGCAATTGGGCCGCGGTACCGTGGTGCCCTGGGTCGTGCAGGTCGATAGGCTCGGCCAGGCTCAAGCGACCGCGCCCGCGATCGCCGACTACAAGCCAACCGATCCGCAGATCGCGTGGCATCTCGCCCGCTTTATCGAGCAGGTGCGCTCTGTTCCAGCCGACCCAATCATCCTGCGCCAGGACTGGCTGCGCGCCTATGAATGGACCACCGACCAGGGTGCTGCGGCGCTCAACGACTATGCTCGCGCTGACGATCCTTTCTCCAAGGTCCGCAAGCAGCAGGTCGCGGTGGAGATCTCTTCGGTCATCAGAGCCTCGCCAAACTCCTTCCGTGTCGCCTGGATCGAGCACCACTACGAAAACGGCCAGCTCTCAGGCACCGAGCGCTGGACCGCGATCCTGACGATCGTGACGCAGATGCCAAACGACGCCGAACGGCTTCGCGCCAATCCCCTTGGCATTTACGTCAACGCCATCAACTGGTCGCGGGAGATGAGCCAATGAGCCCGAGATTGCGTCTTGTCGCTGGCCCAAGTCTCGCAAGATGGCTGCTACCGGCCATGCTGGTCTCGGGAACCACGCTCCTCGCGAACTGCGCCATGGCGCCGAAGAAGCCGCCCAAGATCAGCTACGATTCCTATGTTCCCCCTTTGCCGCCGGCTCCGGCCGCCGCGAAAGACGAACGGCCGAAACCTCTTCGCGTGCCACCAGGCTGGGCACCCGCGCGGGGCGGCGCCATCGGCGAAACACCGGCCGCGCGCGTCGAGAACGCAAACGCGGCAGCGCGCGTGGAGCCGCGCCGCGAGGGCTACTACAACGCCATCCAGATCTACCCATGGAGCGAAGGAGCGCTCTATCAGGTCTACGCCGCGCCTGGCCAGATAACGGACATCGCGCTCGAGCCGGGCGAAAGTCTGACGGGAGACGGTCCGATCGCGGCCGGTGACACCGCGCGCTGGATTATCGGCGACACGGAAAGCGGGTCCGGCGTCGCGCGGCGCATCCACGTCCTGGTAAAACCCTCCCGCGCGGACATCACCACGAACCTTATCATCGCCACCGACCGGCGCAGCTATATGCTTGAGCTACGGGCAGGCGTGAAGCCCTACATGCCTGCCGTTGCGTGGTCCTATCCGGCCCTGAAAGCGGGACCCCTGCAGACCGTCGCCACAACACCGGTCATACCGGACGTTACCGCGCGCAACTATCGCTACGGCCTTACCGGCGACAGCCCACCCTGGAAGCCGGTCGGCGCCTACGACGACGGCCGCCGGGTATACGTCGAGTTTCCGCGCGGCATTGTGCAAGGCGAGATGCCGCCGATTTTCGTCATCGGTCCGGAAGGCGAGGCTGAAATCACCAACAGCCGCGTCTATCAGAACGTCCTGATCGTCGACCGCCTTTTTGGGGCCGCCGAACTGCGTCTTGGCGCCGGCAAGCGGCAGCAGACGGTAAGGATCGTCCGCAACGATGGTGGAAGAACCGATGGGTTGTGGCGGAGGCCAAGCGACAGCGTCGCGTCAAGGGTGCCGAACTCAACGCACAGGGGAGCACTGCAGCCATGAACGAGAACCATATGGACGTCGAACCCATGCGGCTTCGCGCCGACCCGCCGCGCGTGACGCGTCTTTCGCGCAAGATGCTCGCAGGCATCGGCTTCGTCGCCTCGCTCGGTCTCGGGGGCGCGCTGATCTACGCCCTGCAGGACGCCAACACATTCAAGCAGGGCCAAGAGCTCTACCCGACCTCCAATCGGCCGCCCGCTGACGGACTGGCGCGCCTGCCGCGCGACTATGCCGGCCCGGTCCTTGGGCCGCCGTTGCCTGGTGATCTCGGCAGGCCGATCCTCGATGCCCAAAACAAGGGACAGGCCGTCGTGCCTCTCGCGACCGCCAGCGCCGCGATTGACGAAGCCGAGCAACGCCGGCGAGCCGAAGAGGAAGCGGCCCGAACCTCACGCATCTTTTTCCAGACAGCGCAAGGAGATGCCAGGACCGCGGAGGCGTCCGCCCCTGCTGTTATCAACCTTGCCGGTCAGAACGGTCAACCAAATGCGCAGGATCGCCAGCTTGCCTTCCTGTCCGCTGCCGCTGACCGGCGGACCGTGGCGTCAGATCACGTCACACCGCCGGCGTCACCTTATGTGCTTCAAGCCGGTGCCGTGATCCCGGCCGCGCTCATCACGGGTATCCGGTCGGACTTGCCCGGCCAGATCAGCGCGCAGGTAACCGAGAATGTCTATGACAGTCCCACCGGCCGCTCGCTGCTCATCCCGCAAGGCACTCGTGTTATTGGGCAATACGACAACGGAATTCGTTCGGGACAGCGTCGCTTGCTGCTCGTCTGGAACAGGCTGATCTTTCCCGACGGACGCTCCATCGTTCTGGAGCGGCAGCCTGGCGCAGATGAGCAGGGGTATGCTGGGCTTGAGGACGGCGTCGACTATCACTGGGGCGAGTTGTTCAAGGCCGCGGCGTTGTCGACCGTTCTGAGCGTTGGCGCACAGGCCGGTTCGTCCGACCAAGACAGCGATATCGTGCGTGCTCTGCGCAGCGGCGCCTCCGATAGCGTCAGCCATCTAGGCCAACGGGTCGTTCAGCGGCAACTCGATGTGGCGCCGACGCTTACGATCCGACCCGGGCTTCCCGTTCGCGTTCTCGTGACCCGCGACCTCGCGCTTGAACCATACGGAGGTTGATATGGCCAAGTTGAAACTCGCAACCATCAGTGACGACAAGCCAGTGAGCTTCGGGATGCGCAGCTCGACCGTGCCGGCCCGCGTCTCCCAGTCCCGGTCGCGGTAGCCGTTGCGCTGGGCGAGCCGCAGCGGGTTCTTCTCGCCATAGCCGGCGCCGGTGGCCGCGCCCACCTCCATTTCCATCAGCCGCTCGGCGGCAAAGCCGATCATCTCGCGCAGCAGATCGGCATCCGGGGTCTTCTCCACGAGCGTGCGCAGGTTCATCATGTCGTCGGTCATCGGTGGTCCTTCCGAAATGGGGTTGGCGTCAACAACCAAACCCTACCGGAAAACGCCGATGACCACCGACACCCCGCTCACTCGCTACAGCGCTACTAACGGCGCGCTCGCGAGCGGCTTCGTAACCGCCAGCTACACCACTTGATGGGACACGACCAGGCGATAGCGTTTCCCCGATCTCCTCCAGTCGTCAATTCGTCCTGTGATGATACGAAACAATGCGGGAATTTTGAAGATTCAGGCCCACGAAAAAGCCGATGAAATCGATATTCGTCTGACATCCTCCGGGCCACCAAATCTCCGAAGGAAGGGCGCCAAATCCGTGCATCCCGGGTTTCTCGGTCGGCGATCCTCGAAAAAGGGTCGTGGCGCGTATTCACATCCACCGAACCCTCGACAAAATGCACTACTAATTGCACTACAAAATTTCGAAATACGACAGGTAACTATCTGATTTAAAACATCTAAATTTCAGTTCGAGCCGTCTCGACCGCACCAATGGCTTTCTTAGCCAAGGCCTATGAAGATTTTCCTCCTCGGTTCTTCTTGAAACGTGGGGTGGCCTCGGCACGCTCAGCTTTCCAACGCCACAGTTCGTGTGCAAATCTGTTCCCATGACCGACGCGCGCCTTGATGTGGCAGCTCGACCAGCCGGCGAGCTATCCCGTCCACCCAAGGCCAGCCGAGATGCAATTGATCGATACGAGCAAGGCGTCGGTTGCCCGCTTTTGATCCGTCGTCCTTGCCCTGACATCACGCAGCAGATCGACTTGCAGCCGGTGGATGTCGTCCATCTGCCGCCGCAGACTGTCGAAACGCCGCTTGAACATCGGAAAGCGTGCGGAAAGATCGCCCCCGGTGAGGTCCCCGATCAGGCGTCGCGTCAACTCGTGTTCAGCGGCGATGCGGGCATGGATTCGGTGGGCCGCGTCGCAGTCGGACACCAGGCCGGCGTAGAGCCGCGCGATCTCCATGTCGGATTGGTAAAGCGTCTTCTCGGCCTCGTCGACGATCAGGCGAAAGAAGCGCGAGTGCTCGAACATGCGGCCCAGAAGTTCGCGCCCAGCCTCGCCACGCACCGTGACGAAAGCGCTGAGCGCGCTGCCAATGCCATACCAGCCGGTCAGCAGATGACGGTTCTGGCTCCAGGCGAACACCCATGGAATGGCGCGCAGGTCGGCAATGCCGCTGGCACCGAAACGGCGATCCGGCCGTGAGCCCATTTTCAGGAGCGTCAGTTCCGCGACCGGGCTTGCCTCGTTGAAATACTGGAGGAAGCCGGGCTCGGCCATCAACCGGGCATAGGATGCCTGTGACATGCCCGCCAGCGCTTCCAGCGCCTCATCGAACTCCGGCGTTTCCTTCGGTTCGACATCTCCGGGCGATACGACGCTGTGGGCCAGAACGGCGGCGGCGAGAATTTCGAGCTGGTTAAGGCCGGTGCCGCGATTGGCGAATTTCGACGATACGACCTCGCCCTGCTCGGTCACCCGCATGGTGCCAGTGACGGTGCCTTGCGGCTGCGCCGCGATTGCTCGGCCGGTCGGCGCGCCGCCACGGCTGACGGAGCCGCCGCGACCGTGAAAGAAACTGATCCTGACCTTGTGCTTGCGCCCGACGGCAGCGAGGCGCTTTTGCGCTTTTGCCAGTTCCCAATTGGAAGCGAGAAAGCCGCCGTCCTTGTTGGAATCCGAATAGCCAAGCATGATTTCCTGGCGCGCGCCGAAATCGCGCACCGTGCGCCTCACCAAAGAGACGTCGAGCAATCCGTTCAATATGCCCGGCGCGGCCTGCAGATCGGCGATGGTCTCGAACAATGGCACGATCCGCAGCCTGATTGTGCCGCCGGCGGGCGCGGTTGAGAGTCCGCAATATTGTGCCAGCAGATAGACCGCGAGCAGATCGTCGACCGAGCGGGTCATCGAGAGAACGAAAGAGCCGACAGCGTCGGGATCCGAGCTGGAGATGTGCTTGGCGATGACGGAGAATGTCGAAAGCAGTTCACCTGCTTCAGGCGAGAGGTACCTGGCGTCGATCTCCAGCCGCTCACCCTCGGCGATAGCTTTGCGAATGCGCGCCGACCATTGCGGCGTGCCGGCTTCGGCCGGATCGGCGGGATTTGTCAGTGCAAACAGCTCGGCCAGCACGCGGTTGACGACCGTGGAGTTCTGCCGGATGTCGAGCGAGACGGTGCGGAAGCCGAAGCTTCCGACTTGCCAAAGCAGGGGCTGGACGAAACGCCTGGCTACCGCGCGCCCTCCGATTGCTTCGAGAACGCGAGACAGCGCGTTCAAATCGGAACGAAACCCCTCTGCCGACGGGTACGCTGCCGCGCTGCCGTCCCGCGTGGCTATTAGGCGGGCAAACAAGGCCGAAGCAAACTGGCGAAGCGGTTCGTCAGGGTTGCGGGCGCTGATCACGTCAGCCTGTCCGCTTTTATCAAGCGCAGTATGCAACACCGGCTTGAAGCTGGCCGGCAGGTCGACGACGTTCGAACTGGCGCTGAGCACCGTCACCAGCCGCTGCATCTGCGCCAGATACCAGCCCATGGCGGTATCGCGGTATTCGGCCAGGGCATGGGCGGTGACGGCGGCCGTCACATTCGGGTTGCCGTCGCGGTCGCCGCCGATCCACGAGGCATAGCGCATGAAGGAGGGGATTCTGATCGGCGCCGCCGGATAGTGGCGCTCGATGGCGCCTTCAAGCTTTCCATAGAGCTGCGGCGTTGCCTCAAAGATGACTTCGCGAAAGAAATGCAGGCCCCAGGCGATTTCGCGTTCGACCGTTGGGCGCTCCAGCCGCAGCTCGCCTGTCATCCACAGAAGCTCGATCTCGCTTTCCAGATCGGCGACCAGCAGGTCGCGTTCGCGTGGCGCCCAGCGCGGCTGGTCGAGCTCGGTCAGCTTGCGATAGATACGTCGGTGGATCTCCAGCACCGTGACGCGTTTGGCCTCGGTCGGGTGCGCGGTCATGGTCGGGCCGACGCAGAGTTCGTCGAGCCTCGCCTGGACCTCCGCCGCCGAATAACCGTTCGCCGCCATCCGCGCGATGACGCTGCCGAAGGAGCCGGGCATTTCGTCGACACCGGCGCCTTGTTCGAGTTCGCGACGCGCCCGCATGGCAAGCAACTCGTCGGCAATCGCCAGCAACTGGAACCAAACGCCGCTCGCCTGAAGCGCCGGGATGCGCTGCTCCGCGGCAAGCGAGACAAGTGACCTGCGTCCGGTCAGAACGGCGGCGATCTCCGGCTCGCGCGCGCTTGCGACCTGCAGCAGCAGGCGCAACAAGAGGCTGCGTTCGTCCTCCCGAAATTTGATGCGTCTGCTCTGTTCCAAACCGCTTCAAGCCGCCTTCTTCGTTCGCTCCAGCGTCTCCGCCACCACGTCCCCGAAGGACGACGGCGTCGGCACGATGATGACGCCGGCCTCTTTCAGGATCTCGACCTTTTCCTGCGCGGACTCGCCGAAGGCGGAGATGATGGCGCCGGCGTGGCCCATGCGGCGGCCTTTCGGGGCGGAAAGCCCGGCAATGTAGGCGATCAGCGGCTTCCTCATATTGTCGCGCGCCCAGATCGCGGCTTCGGCTTCCTGCGGTCCGCCGATCTCGCCGATCATCACCACGGCGTCGGTTTCGTCGTCCTGCTCGAACAGCTTCAGAACGTCCTTGAAGGAGGAGCCGTTGATCGGATCGCCGCCGATGCCGACGCTGGTCGAGACGCCGATGCCGAGCGCCTTCATCTGCGAGGCGGCCTCGTAGCCCAGCGTCCCCGAGCGTCCGACGATGCCGACGCGGCCGGGAAGGTAGATCGAGCCGGGCATGATGCCCATCAGCGCCTGTCCCGGCGTGATGATGCCGGCGCAGTTCGGCCCGACCAGTCGCATGCGGTCCTCGAAGCGGTAGCGGCGCATGTAGCGCTTGACCTGCATCATGTCCTGCGAGGGTATGCCGTCGGTGATGCAGACGCAGAGCTTTATCCCCGCATCCGCGGCCTCCATGATCGAATCGGCGGCAAAGGGCGGCGGCACGAAGACGATGCTCGCCTCGGCGCGGGTTTCGCGCACCGCGCCCTTGACGGTGTTGAAGATCGGCAGGCCGAGATGCGTCTGTCCGCCCTTGCCGGGGGTGACGCCGCCGACGAGCTTGGTGCCGTAGCGCTTCATGTCCTCGGCATGGAAGCTGCCGATCTTGCCGGTGAAACCTTGCACGATGACGCGCGTGCTGCGGTTGAGCAGGATTGCCATTTTCCGTCCTCCCTCAGGCTGCTTTTTTCTTGGTGGCCGCGCGCCATGCGGCGACGGCTTTTTCGGCGGCTTCGGCGAGCGTGTCGGCGACGATCACCGCCTCGCCGGAATCGGCCAGGATCTTGCGTCCTTCCTCGGCCCTGGTACCGGAAAGCCGCACCACCAGCGGCACGTTGACGCCGACCTCGCGGATCGCCTTGATGACGCCCTCGGCAACCCAGTCGCAACGGTTGATGCCGGCAAAGATGTTGACCAGGATGGTCTCGACATTCTTGTCGCCGAGCACGGCGCGGAAGGATTTCGCCACACGCTCGGGCGAAGCGCCGCCGCCGATGTCGAGGAAATTGGCCGGTTCGCCGCCGGCGATCTTGATCATGTCCATCGTCGCCATGGCCAGCCCGGCACCATTGATGATGCAGCCGATATTGCCGTCGAGGCCGACATAGGAGAGGCCGCGGTCGCTGGCGAAGGTTTCGCGCGGGTCTTCCTGGCTCTTGTCGCGCAATTCGGAGATTTCGGGCCGCCGGAACAGCGCGTTCTCGTCGAACGACATCTTGGCGTCGAGGGCGACCAGGCTGCCGTCGCGGGTCACCACCAGTGGATTGATCTCCAGCATCGAGGCGTCGTAGTCGCGGAACACCTGGTAACAGCTGAAGATGGTCTCGGTCGCCTTGCCAATCAGGCTGTCCTCCAGCCCGAGCCCGAAGGCGATCTCGCGCGCCTGGAAGCGCTGCATGCCGACGCCCGGATCGACGGTGGCGCGGATGATGGAATCTGGCGCTCTTTCGGCGATCTCCTCGATCTCCATGCCGCCGGCGGCCGAGGCCACGATCATGACGCGCTCTTCCTTGCGGTCGAGCACGAAGCCGAGATAGAGCTCCTGCGCGATGTCGACGGCTTCCTCCAGATAGAGCCGCGAGATAAGCTTGCCGCGCGGGCCGGTCTGGTGGGTCACCAGCTTGCGCCCGAGCATGGCTTCGGCGGCGTTGGAAATCTCCTCGTCATTGGCGCACAGCTTGATGCCGCCGGCCTTGCCGCGCGCGCCGGAATGAACCTGCGCCTTCAGCACCCATTTGCCGCCGCCGATCTCGCGCGCCCGGTAGGTCGCCTGTTCGGGGCTGTAGGCCAGGCCGCCGCGCGGCACATGCACCCCATGCCGGGCGAGCAGTTCCTTGGCTTGATATTCGTGGATGTCCATTTTTTCTCCTCCCCAAATCGTCAAGGTGCCGCGAGGCGCGGCTCTCGTTGGCTAGTTAAGCTGGCCGGCGCGTTCGATGGCGTCGTTGACCACCAGCACGTTGCGCGCCATGCGTTCCGATGCGGCGTCGATCATCTTGCCGTCGAGCGCGGCGGCACCCTTGCCCTGCGCCTCGGCTTCCTTCAGCACTTCGAGGATGCGGCGGGCGCGCGTGACTTCCTTCTCCGGCGGTGAGAACACCTCGTTGGCCAAGGCAATCTGCGAGGGATGGATCGCCCATTTGCCCTCGATGCCGAGTGCGGCAGCGCGCCTGGCGGCCGCCTTGTAGCCTTCCGGATCGGAGAAATCGCCGAACGGCCCGTCGATGGCGCGCAACCCATAGGCGCGGCAGGCCACAGTCATCCGCGACAGGGCGAAATGCCACTGGTCGCCGGGATAGTCGGGATTGAGGCCGCCGATGTTGACGGTGCGCGCCTTGTTGCTGGCGGCATAGTCGGCAACGCCGAAATGCATCGCCTCCAGCCGGCCTGGCGTCGCGGCAATGGCCTCGACATTGGCCATGCCGAGCGCGGTCTCGATCAGGGCTTCAAGGCCGACACGTGTCTTGAAACCCTTGGCCATCTCGACCTGGTTGACCATGGCCTCGACCATGTAGAGGTCGGCCGGCACGCCGACCTTCGGCACCAGGATCGTGTCCAGCCGGTCGCCGGCCTGTTCCATCACGTCGACGACGTCGCGATACATGTAGTGCGTGTCGAGGCCGTTGATGCGTACCGAAACGGTCTTGCCCTTGGCGCGCCAGTCGATGTCGTTGAGCGCCTGGATGATGTTCTTGCGGGCGCGTTCCTTGTCGGGCGGGGCGACAGCGTCCTCGATGTCGAGGAAGACGAAGTCGGCGGCGCTGTTGGCCGCCTTGTCGATCATCTCCGGGCTGGAGCCGGGAACCGCCAGTTCGCTGCGCTGCAGCCTGAGTTTCCTGAGGTGGTTGATGGTGTGGCTCATCTTCTCTCCCCTCAGGCGGCCGCGGCGACAGGCATTGCGGCCGAGGCGCGGAAATGCTGGATGGCGGCGCCGACGCCCGAGCCCGGCGCCAGCCGGACGCCGCAATCGAGCAGCGCCATTTCCGCCGATGACAGCGAGGCCAGCACCATCACCTCGTTCAGCCAGCCGAGATGGCCAATGCGGAAAACCTTGCCGAACACCTTGTTGAGGCCACCGCCGAGCGATGTCTGGTAGGCCTGGGAGGCGCGCTTGACGACATCGCCGCTGTCGATGCCATCGGGCACGAGAATGGCGCTGACCGTGTCCGAATGCCATTTCGGCGCCTTGGCACAGAGCTTCAGGCCCCAGGCATCGACCGCCTTGCGCACGCCTTCAGCCAGCCGGTGGTGGCGGGCAAAGATGGTGTCCAGCCCTTCCTCGGCGATCAGGTCGAGCGAGGCGCGCAGGCCGCGCAGCAATTGCGTCGCCGGCGTGTAGGGAAAATAGCCGGCATCGTTGGCGCGGATCATGTCCTCGAAGGAGAAGAAGCAGCGCCGGTGAGTGGCGATTCTCGAAGCCACGAGCGCCTTCTTGCTGACCGACAGGAAGCCGAGACCCGCCGGCAGCATGAAACCCTTCTGCGAACCGCTGACGGCGCAGTCGACACCCCATTCTTCCTGGCGGAAATCGATCGAGCCGATCGACGAGACGCCGTCGACGAAGAGGAGCGCTGGGTGGTTCGCATCGTCGAGCGCGGCGCGGCAGCCGGCCACGTCACTGGTGACACCTGTCGCCGTCTCGTTCTGGGTGCAGAAGATCGCCTTGATGCGGTGCGTCTTGTCCGCCTTCAACCGCTCCGCATAGAGGTCCAGCGGAACGCCGGTTCCCCATTCGCAGTCGATCACCTCGACCTCGAAGCCGAGGCGCTCGGCCATGTCGACCCACAAATGCGAGAACTGGCCGAAGCGCGACATCAGCACGCGGTCGCCGGGGCTGAGCACATTGGTCATCGCCGCTTCCCAGGCGCCGGTGCCGGAGGACGGATAGATGAAGACGCGGCCGGTCTCGTTCTTGAAGACTTTTTTGATGTCCTCGAACAGCGGCAGGGTGAGGTCGGGGAAGGAGGCCGCGCGCATGTCCTCCATGGGCAGGTTCATCGCCTGCCGCACCTGCTCGGGGATATTGGTCGGCCCGGGGATGAAAAGATGGGTGAAACCGGCCATGGTGCGAACTCCTCCTGATCCAGCAAAGCGGTGGTGGGGAGTTTCGTTTCGACGGCTGATTGCAACAACACCTTGGCGGGTAAGAATTTGCCGCGTGCGGGTGGGCATGGCCTACCCGGTCGCCCTACCCGAAAGGCTGCTCTGGCTGCGCCTCTCTCGTGAATAGAGCGCGACCGCCATGGCGCGGTTGCGGACATCCAGCTTGTCGTAGAGATTCTTGAGATGGTACTTCACCGTATTCTCGGAGATCCCGGTCCGGGTCGCGATCTGCAAATTGGTCCAGCCATCGGACAGTACCGCCAGCAGCTCACGCTCGCGCACCGTAAGCCGGGACAGAGGCGTGTCGTTGACCTTGTTGATGTCGATATAGGGGATGCAGATACGGCCATGCGCGACAGCCAGGATCGTATCGAAGATAATGGCGGGATCGTCGAACTGGAAGCAGTAGCCCTGAGCCCCGAGGCGGACGCACTGTTTCAGGATGCCGATGTCGTGGTCGTTTGAAAAGACCGCGATGCGAACGTTGAGCTTGCTGCCCTGGACCTCGGCCAGGACGTCGGCGCAGTCCATATCGGAGAGCTTCCAGCCGATTACGGCGACATCGAACTCCTGTGCCGCCGCAAGCTCCAGGAAATGCCTGCCGCTTTGTACCGAGGCCAAAAGTTCGAAGCGCCCGTCGCAGTCCAGCATTTCACGCAGCGCCGATATGACGAGCGGATTGCGCTCGGCCACGACCACGCGAACGCGCTGCTCTTCGATTGCCTTGTCCTCTGTCCGCGACCTGATCTTCAAGGGTTTCCGGCTTTTTTGTTGCGGCCTGGCGGGTCCAGGCGATGCCTGGACCTGCATCATGACAATTCTGCTCCAATGGCGCGGGGGTGCTCTTTCCCCAGCGACATCGGCTGTCGCGCTGCCGGAAGCCGAAGCGTGGCCGGCCTTTGATGAAATCGGCAGTCCGCGCGGGTACGACAACTTGGCATTGGTAAAACACGGGATGAGCTGGCAAGAACGCGTTTGGCCTGAGATTCCCGTGCGTTGGAAGAAAATGTTGCGACGTTGAAGCGTTCCGGGTCGCCGTTACTTTTGTATGGGCACCGGACCCGAAAACCGGTTTCCACTTTGCGGACTCATGGTCTAGACCTGATTTGCACCTTTTCCGGGATTCTGATGGCGGGAGGCGCTGGTGGAAGGCCAGGACGAACGGACGACCGGCGCCAGGGCCGCCGACGAGCACCACGCTGATATCTATGGCGAGGACGGTGCCGTCCTATCGTCCTTCCTTGCCCAGATCGGCGCGGCGATCGCCGATCGCGATACGCTGACCCTCAAGCGCCAGGTCGACGACCTGCATCAGTCGGAACTTGGCGACCTCATCGAGGCGCTGCACCCCGAACAGCGGCGCGCGCTGGTCGAACTGCTGGGCGCCGACTTCGATTTTTCCGCGCTGACCGAGGTCGACGAGGCGATCCGCATGGATATCGTCGATAACCTGCCCAATGCGCAGATCGCGCAAGCCGTGCAGGCACTCGATTCCGACGATGCGGTCTACATCCTCGAAGACCTCGAACCGGAAGACCAGGACGAGATCCTGTCGCGGCTGCCGTTCACCGAGCGGATCAGGCTGCGCCGTTCGCTCGACTACCCGGAAGAGACCGCCGGGCGGCGCATGCAGACCGAGTTCGTCGCGGTGCCGCCGTTCTGGACCATCGGCCAGACCATCGACTACATGCGCGAGGACAAGAACCTTCCCGACCGCTTCAGCCAGATCTTCGTCATCGATCCGACCTTCAAGCTGCTGGGCGCCATCGATCTCGACCAGATCCTGCGCACCAAGCGCGCGGTCAAGGTCGAGGAAGTCATGCATGAGACGCGGCACGCCATCCCGGCGACCATGGACCAGGAAGAGGCGGCGCGGGAATTCGAGCAATACGACCTTTTGTCGGCCGCCGTCGTCGACGAGAACGAGCGGCTGGTCGGCGTGCTGACCATCGACGACGTTGTCGACGTCATCCAGCAGGAAGCGGAGGAAGACCTGCTGCGCATGGGCGGCGTCGGCGACGAGGAGCTCTCCGACAGCATCCTGGCGACTTCGCGCTCGCGGGTTCCCTGGCTGCTCGTCAACCTTCTCACTGCATTCCTGGCGGCCTCGGTGATCGGCCTGTTCGACCGCACGATCGAGCATATTGTGGCGCTCGCCGTGCTGATGCCGATCGTGGCCGGCATGGGCGGCAATGCCGGTTCGCAGACCATGACCGTCACGGTACGGGCGCTGGCGACGAGGGACCTCGACATCTACAATGCCGGCCGCATCATCCGCCGCGAAATAGGCGTCGGCTTCATCAACGGCATCGTCTTCGCCATCCTGATCGGCATCGTCGCGGCCGTCTGGTTCCACGACCCCAATCTGGGCGGCATCATCGCGGCGGCGATGATCATCAACATGTTCGTGGCGGCCCTTGCCGGCATCCTGATCCCGTTGCTGCTCGACCGGTTCAAGGTCGACCCCGCAGTCGCTTCGGCGGTTTTTGTCACCACCGTTACCGATGTCGTTGGATTCTTTGCTTTCCTAGGCCTCGCGACCTGGTGGTTCAGTATCCGTTAGGCGTCTCAATTGACTTTTACGTAAATGCCGTGCGAGGCTCGCACGGGGTGCAGCGTCGATTCCGGTGTGGCAACGGTTTGGTTCGGGAGAGAAGGGCGCCGCATGGCGAATGCCCGGAATTCCCGCATGGAGTGACAATGCGGGAATATTATTCGATCACCGAGCTGACCCGCGAATTCGACGTGTCTACGCGGACGCTGCGTTTCTACGAAGACGAGGGACTGGTGCAGCCGGTGCGGCGCGGTCGCACGCGGCTGTTTCGCCCTTCCGACCGTCACCTCATCCGGCAGATCATGCGCGGAAAACGCCTCGGCTTCTCGATCAACGAGATCCGCGAGATCATCCAGATGTACAAGGAGCCGCCGGGCGAGGTCGGGCAGCTCAAGCTGATGATCAAGCGCATCGAGGAAAAGCGCGAGGATCTCAGGCAAAAACGCCGCGACCTCGAGGAGACGCTGGCCGAACTCGACCAGGCCGAGGAGTCTTGCGTCGAGCGGCTGGTCGAGCTCGGCGTCAACACCTAGCCGAAATTTCGAGATGTTGGCGGGACGGCGCCCCCTTCTGTCCTGCCGGACATCTCCCCCACGAGGGGGGAGATTGGCAATTTTAACGCTGGCTCAGATCCAGCGCCGCACTCTTTTTGCATAATCGCGGTATTTCTTGCCGAATTTCGCCGTCAACATCTTTTCCTCGCGCTCGATCGCGACCTTCTGGGTGGCGAAGGCGGCGACGAAGGCAAGCAGGAAGAACCAGGCGATGCCCGAGACGAAGGCAACGCCGATCAACAGCAGCGTGTTGGCCAAATACATCGGGTTGCGGGTGACGCCGAAGGGGCCGGTCGTGACGAGATGATCGGGTACGGCGTTGGGATTGAGCGTTGTCCGGGCCCGTATCATGGTGCGGATCGCGGTGAACCAGAGTACGGCGACGGTGAACAGTGCCACCCAGCCGGCGGCGAACAGAATGTCGCCCAGGAGGTCGCCGATCCAGGGCAAGGGATAGAGCATGCCGAGGATGATGCTGATCGCGATCGCGGCAGCGTAGATCACCGGCGGCCACGGTATCACCCCAGGCTTCGGCACGGTCCCAGGCTTCGGCTCGGTCATTGTGTCCCTCCCTCCGTCATCTTGTCCTCGGTCTTGGCGGTGCACGTTGCGGCAAGATCGGACAGATGCGCCCTGAAGTCCGCAGTCTGGTCGTTGTTGAAGAGCCGATCAAGAGAGGCTTCGCCTTGAAGCGTCTCGAGCATGCAGCCGCAATAGCTCGAACAGAAGGTCGCGTTGCGCATCTGCTCGCATGAGCGCTGGCAGGTTTTCAGGAAATTGACCTGCGGAGGCTCGACCTGGGCCGGCATCACTTGCGAGAACAGCCAGACGCTACTGATCAGCAGCGGCTGGTGGATCAGGTAGAAGGCCAGGCTGTGGCGGCCGATGAAGACCAGCGGATTGGCCCAGCGGCCTGGCGCGAGGCTCGCCAGGCGTGCCCGTATGCCGGAAGCGGACGCGAGTTTCGTCACTCCGAGGCCGAGAAGCACCACACCGAACCAGGGGAACAGCGGCACGTAGTCGTTGGAGCGCGGATTGACGGCGGAAAGGCCGATCCACCACAGCCAGGGGTGATCGAGGGCCTCGAAGCGCAGGTAGACCGGCGCCGCGATGGTGAGCGCGGCGACGACAAGCGTCAGCAGCCCCGGCAGGCGCAGGAAAGCGAGGCCAAGCAGGCTTGCGAGCGCGATCTCGTGCAGGATGCCGAAGAAGATGAATCCGTCGGGCGTGGCGATGCGGGTGACGATCGAGATGGCGACCGCCGCACCGGCGACCATGGCGAACCGTTTCCAGAAACCGTTCCAGCGGATCTGTCGGCCATGCGCGAGATACAGGCTGACGCCGACCAGGAACAGGAAGGTCGAGGCGATGCAGCGGGCATAGATCTTCCACCAGCCAAAGGCGGTGAGGCCGGGGTCGGTGTAACCGAAGAATTCCAGATCCCAGGTGAAATGGTAGCTCGCCATCGCGATCAGCGCGACGCCGCGTAAAATATCGATGGCGACGATGCGCTTCGATGGCTCCGGAACGGGTGCGGTCGGCGTGTGGATGCTCATGGTCTCGCGATCTGATTCAGCTCCTACAAGACGACTATCACGGTTGCACCGGACAGAAGAAGGCCGGTCGCCTTGGCCTGGGTCGCGCGGCGGGTGCGCGTCAGCCGCCGGGTTGGGCCAGCGCGGGAAAGCCTTTGACCGGCTTCGCTTTTGCCGGATGTGCGTCGGTTTCCTCTTAATGGGCCTGAAGTGTCCACGGCAGATTTGACGCCGCGATTCTGCTTTGGGGAAGCAATGTCCACGCATGTGCGCCATCCGATCTGGCTTCCGGCCCTCAAGGCCGCGGATGCGCGCACCTTCGCCTCGCTCTACGCGGTGGAATCCTTCGCCCGCGCCATGGTATCGAGCGTCATACCGATCCAGGCCTACGAAACCCTCCATAACGAGCAGACCGTCTCGATCCTCTATACCGTCGTGTCGATGCTCGGCCTGTCGGTGACCTTGTTCATGCCGATGCTGATCCGCCGCTTTGCGCGGCGCTGGGTCTACACGGCGGGCGCCTGCCTGCTCGCCATCGGCTCGCTGTTCTTCGTCACTCATACGCTCGCCGGGCAAGTGGCCGGCATGCTGTGCCGGGTGATGGGTGCCAGTGCGCTTTCGATCACGCTCAACCTCTACATCATGGACCACATCCGCAAGACCGACTTCATGCAAGCCGAATCGCTGCGCATGGCGTGGTCGATGGTCGCCTGGACGGGCGGGCCGACGCTTGGCATCTTCCTCTATGCGCATTTCGGCATCTACGCCGCGCATGGCGCGGTGGCGGTTTTCGCCATGGCCTTGCTGGCGCTGTTCTGGACGTACCGGCTGGGCGACAACCCGTCGATCCGCCCCGGCAAGACGCGGCCGGCCAATCCGCTCGCCAATATCGGCCGCTTCGTGGCGCAGCCGAGGCTCAGGCTCGCCTGGCTGATCGCCTTCGGCCGATCCTGCTTCTGGACGACGTTCTTCGTCTATGGACCGCTGTTCATGGTGATCACCGGCGAGGGTGAACTGGCGGGCGGCCTGCTGGTCTCGGCCGGCAATGCGCTGCTGTTCATGGCGATCTTCTGGGGCAAGGCGGGAAAGCGCTTTGGCGGCCGCCGGACCATGACATTTGCCTATTTCGCCATGTCGGCGTCGCTGCTGGCCGCCGGTGCCGTGGGCGAAACCGTACCGCTGCTCACCGGCGCCTTCCTGCTGTGTGGCGCCTTCTTCACCATCGCACTCGATGCGCTGGGTTCGACCGCCTTCATGCGCTCGGTGCGCTCCTATGAGCGCGCGCAGATGGCGGCGGTCTACCGCACCTATCTCGACTTTTCCGAACTGACGCCGCCGCTGGTCTATTCGGTGGTGCTGGCCTTCTTCGGACTGGGATCGGTGTTCGTCACGCTCGGCCTGCTGGCAGCGCTTTGCGGCTTCATGACCTGGCGCTATCTGCCGAAATCCCTCTGAAAATCAGAGCGAAAGCGCCGTATGGCGCTCGCGCACCCAATTGTGGAAACGATGCAAGTCGTACTCCTCGGGCATCAGCACGCCGGCTTGATGGCGCATCGAGCGCAGGCCCTTCTGGTTGACCTCGCAGATGGCGGCATCCTCCTCCAGCACCTGTGTGCCGAAGGCGACGATGTTGTCGATGTCGGTCTCGGCGAGCGCCTCGGGCGCGAACAGCCATTCGGCGGTCAATTCGGTCTGCTCCGGGCCGAGCGGCACCAGCCGCACGGTCCTGACATAGTCGACATGGCCGACGATGAACATCGAGGGCAGGCTGGTGACGTAGGTCTGGCCAGCGGTTCGTTCCGCCTGCGTCAAGCCCGGGAAGACCGGCCCGTGCGTCCGCCCGTCACGCGACCATGTTTCAGCCCCGGCGCGCAGGCCGCCCGAAAACTCCGGCGCATCATTGGCGGCATGGCGCGCCCATTCGGGATCGTCGTGCCGGCTCATCAGACCGCCGCCATAGATCGGCACAAGCCGCGACAGGTCCTTGTGAACGCCCGGGCAGTGCAGGCATTCGTTGAAGTTTTCCCAAAAAATCTTCCAGTTGCAGTTCATCACCTTGCGCAGCACATGGCCCGACACCAGCTTGTCCAGCGGCCAGTTGCCGAGGTCGCCGGAGGCCGGGTCGAAGGATGACTGCGCCGAGCCGGCGGCATCTTCAGCAAGATTGGCGAAGACGAAGCCCCGCCACACCGAGAGTGCGACGCGATAAAGCGGATAATCGGCCTTGTCGAAGCCATCAGGCAGCGACTTCGATGGCACGCGCACAAGGTCGCCGTGCAGCGAATAGGACCAGGCATGATACGGGCAGGTGATCAGCCGCGCCTTCAGCCGTCCTTCGCTTTCCTGGCAAAGCTGCGAGCCGCGATGCCGGCACGTGTTGTGGAAGGCACGCAACGCGCCAGTCTCGTCGCGCAACACAAGAATTTCCTGCGTACCGACGCGGAAGGTGCGGAATGCCAAAGGCTGGGCAAGGTCGGCCTCGCGGCAGACGAGCAGCCAATTTCTGTACCAGATGGCGTCGAGATCACGCTGATAGTTCTCCTGATGCCAATAGGCCGATGAGGGCAGCGACGGCTCGGTTCGGGTCAGGCCGTTATAGGGCTCGCGCTCGCTGGCATCGGGCTGCATGGCTGGCTTCCTGTGAGGGTTGCCAGCCGACACCCGGCCATGGAGTTTGTCAAACAGGACAGGATGGGAGCGGCTTTGCCGATGCGACGCTCCTGCGCTGGCGGCTGTCGGAATTTGGTTTGCCGCGCGCGGCGAATTTCCCTATAGTCACCAGCGTCGTCGGTTCCTTTTTGGAGCCAAGAGGGAATGCGGTGCGGACAGGAATTCCTGTCCAATGCCGTGGCTGCCCCCGCAACTGTGTGCGGTAGTCCTCTCCATATGCCACTGAAGGTTTTCCTTCGGGAAGGTGGGGAAGGGCGCTTATCCGCGAGCCAGGAGACCTGCCGGCGACAGGAAACTGACTTCGATGCCCTCGGGTGGAGGGCGAAAGGACAAGACATGACTACCGCTTCCGTCTCCCTCGGCGCCTCCGTCTCCTCGCAGTCGCGCTTCATGCAGCTCGCGCTCGCGGCGCTGCTCGGCATTTTTGTCGTCGGCTTTGTCGGTTTCTCGCATATCGATGCGGTCCACAATGCCGCCCACGACTATCGCCACTCGATGGCGTTTCCCTGCCACTGACGAGGGTCTGACATCATGAATCTGTTTCGCAACGTCGTGTTCGTCGCGGCGATCGCGGGGCTCGTGGCCGGTGTCGTTCTCGCCTGCATGCAGGCCTATGCGACAGTGCCGCTGATCCTCAAGGCGGAGGTTTACGAAAAGGCCGGCGGCGGCCATCACCACGACCATGGCGCGGCACCCGATACCAGCGCCGTAAGCACGGTCGCGCCCGCTGGGAATGCGATGAGTTCTGCCGCGCCAGCAGCCGTCGAAGCCAAGGCGCCGGCGGAGGAAGACGAAGGCTGGGCGCCGGCCGACGGCTTCGAGCGTTTCGCCTTCAGCGTGGTTGCCAATATCGTCACCGGCATCGGCTTCGCGCTGGTCCTGGTCGCGGTTTCCGAGTTTGCCGGCGGCGTCGGCAACTGGCGCCAGGGTGTATTCTGGGGGCTGGCCGGCTTTGCCGTGTTCACGCTGGCGCCAGGCCTCGGCCTGCAGCCGGAACTGCCGGCAATGCCGGCGGCCGATCTGCTTTCGCGTCAGATCTGGTGGACGGCGACGGCGACGGCTACCGCTATCGGCCTTGGCCTGATCGTGTTTCGCAGATCGCTGCCTTTGACCATCCTCGCCGTCTTGCTGATCGTTGCCCCGCACATCGTCGGCGCGCCGCAGCCCGACAGTTTCGAAACACCGATCCCGGAAGGCCTGCACCATCAGTTCGTGGTGGCGGTGACGGTGACCAATCTGATGTTCTGGCTGGTGCTCGGCGCCGTCGTCGGCGTGGTGCGCAGGCGCTTCACCGGCACGGCGACCAGCCTGCGCGACAGCTTTGCCTGATCGCGGCAAGCTGACCTTCATCATCGGTGGCGCGCGCTCCGGCAAGAGCGCGCACGCCGAAACCCTGGTGGCGGCATTGCCCTCGCCATGGGCCTATATCGCCACGGCGCAAGCCTATGACGACGAGATGCGCGAGCGCATCGCGTTGCACCGCTCGCGGCGCGGCGAAGGGTGGTCGACCATCGATGCGCCACTCGACCTTGCCGAAGCGCTGGAAGCCTTGCCGGATGATCAGCCGGTGCTTGTCGACTGCCTGACGCTGTGGCTGACCAATCACATGCTGGCCGACCACGACGTGGACGCGGCGTGCCGACGGCTGGCGGACGTGCTGTCGCGGCCGCGCGGACCATGGATCGTGGTATCGAACGAGGTCGGGCAAGGTATCGTGCCCGATAATGCGCTGGCGCGGCGTTTTCGCGACGACGCCGGCCGGCTCAACCAGCGGGTCGCCGCGGTCGCCGACACGGTGCTGCTGATGGTGGCGGGGCTACCGCTCAAGGTGAAGTGAAATGACTGATATCGACGACAAGGATGAAGAACGCCATCGCGCCAAAATGGCCAAGCGCAAGGCGGTGCAGGACGCCGAGGTTGCTGGCAAGACGATCGAGAAGGGGTTGCTGATCGTCAACACCGGTCCCGGCAAGGGCAAGACCACGGCCGCCTTCGGGCTGGCGCTTAGAATGCTCGGCTACGGCAAGCGCGTCGGCGTCGTCCAGTTCATCAAGGGCAAATGGCACACCGGCGAGAAGGACGCTTTCGCCGCCTTTGGCGACCGGGTCGTCTGGCACGCCATGGGCGAGGGTTTCACCTGGGAGACGCAGGATTTGAAGCGCGACATCGCGGCCGCCGAGGCTGCCTGGGCCAAAGCGCGGGAATTGATCGACGATCCCTCCATCAGCCTTGTCGTGCTCGACGAACTCAACATCGCGCTGCGCTACGATTATCTCGATCTCGACAAGGTGGTAGCGGCGCTGAAGGGCCGGCGCGAGGGCCTGCATGTCGTCGTTACCGGCCGCAACGCCAAGCCACCGCTGATCGGGGCCGCCGATCTGGTCACCGAGATGGGCGTGACCAAGCATCATTTCTCGGCGGGCGTGAAAGCTCAGCAGGGGATCGAGTTCTGATTGTTCACCAACCGGAGGCTGTTCATTGGAGCAAGCAGTAATCGTCTATCTTCTTCTCAGCGATGGTCAGTTCGGAACGCCACAGGAACGAGAAACCATTATCGCTCTTGAGCAGAGACTGGAGCAAGCTGTCGGGAACGCATCCGCAGGCGAGTTTGATGGCGATGAATTTGGTGGGGGCAAATGTGTCCTCTACATGTATGGACCGGATGCCGAACGACTTTTTGCTGTCATCGAACCCGTGCTCAAATCTTCTCCTGCAGCTACCGGTGGCTATGCGATCAAAAGGTTCGGGAAGGCAGCAAATCCAAATGCAAAAGAGGCCCGTGTTAGCTGGTGAGGCAGTTCGCAACCGCTCCGGACGATCACACTACAAAAACAACGACCGAGACCAGCCCAAACAGGCCAATCAGCAGATAATCGGCGACTCGATAGAGGGTTAGCGCCCGCCTTATGTCGAGGCTGTCGGCTTCGCGCCGGCCGCCTTCGCCCATGAAAATGTCGTCCACCACCACGCCGCCATAGCTGCGTGGCCCGGCGAGCGCCAGGCCAAGCGCGCCGGCCATCGCTGCTTCCGGCCAGCCGGCATTGGGCGAGCGGTGTTTTTTCGCGTCTCGCCGTACCGCCTGCCAGGCATTGCTGGGGTCGGTGCCCTTAACCAGGAAAGCCGCCAGCACGATCAGCAGCGCCGTCAGCCGTGATGCCGGCAGGTTGATCCAATCGTCGAAGCGCGCCGCCGCCCAGCCGAAGGCCTCGTGGCGTGGGGTGCGGTGGCCGATCATCGAATCGGCGGTGTTGGCCGCCTTGTAGGCGGCGCCGCCGGCCAGCCCGCCGACGCCGATCCAGAAGGCTGGGGCGACGATGCCATCGGAAAAATTCTCCGCCAGGCTTTCGATCGCGGCACGGCAGACGCCGGCGCGATCCAGCGTTTCGGGATCACGGCCGACGATCCGCGAGACGGCGGCTCGGCCTATGTCGAGGCCTCCACTGTCGAGCGCGTCGGCGACGGCTTCGACATGTTCATAGAGGCTCTTCTGCGACAGAAGCGATGTCGCCAGAAGGACGGCAATGATCCACCCCAAGGGGACGAACCAGAGTAGAACAAGCTGCACGCAAAGACCTGTTACCGCCGGCACCAGCACAATGACCAAAAGCGCCTGGACACCACGTTGACGACGCAGTGCGTCGGGATCAGTGGCGCGGTTGAGGCTTAAGTCGAGAAAGGATATCAGCCTGCCGAACCACGTCACCGGATGGCCGATGGCGCGAAACAGCCAGTCGGGATAACCGAGGGCGAATTCGACAACCAATGACAGGAAAGCGATCAGGACTGACATGAAGCTTCTTGAAGGAGCGGTGGACCATGGTGGAAGTCTTGGCCGGGCAAGGGCGCTTTTCCCCAGTGCCGTGCTGCCTTTCGTCGACCTCTCGACCGGTATCAATCCGCACTCCTACCCGCTTTTCGACCTGCCCGCCACCTCCCTGTGGCGATTGCCGGAGGCCGCGCGTGAGCGCGAACTGATAGAGATCGCGGCCAAGACATATGGCGCGCCTTCCGCAGGAAACGTCGTGGCGGCGCCCGGTACGCAGATCCTGCTGCCGAGGGTGACTTCGCTGGTGAAGCCTGGCAAGGCATTGGTGCTGGGGCCGACCTATGCCGAACACGCCCGGGCGGCCGCGATTGCCGGGCACGAGGTGGTCGAGGTCCGTGACTTCGCGGCGCTGGCCGAAGCCGACCTCGCCATCATCGTCAATCCGAACAATCCGGATGGGCGCATCATCGAGCGTGACCGGCTGCTGGCGCTGGCTGCCGGACTTCGCGCCAAGGGCGGGCTGCTGGTCGTCGACGAGGCGTTCATGGATGTCGGCCCACGCGAGCACAGTCTCGCCGCCTACGTCGGCCAAGGTGGCATCATCGTACTGCGTTCCTTCGGCAAGTTCTTTGGTCTGGCCGGTCTACGGCTTGGGTTCGCGCTTGCCGATGCGCCGACGGCTGAACGGCTGAACATGCAGTTCGGGCCGTGGGCCGTCGCCGGACCGGCACTGGAATACGGCATCCGCGCGCTCGCCGATCTCGACTGGCAGGATGCGATGCGGACGTCGCTGGCGGATGCCGCGGCGCGGCTCGATGCGCTGTTCGGTCGTTTCGGCATTCGCGTCGCGGGCGGCACCACATTGTTCCGCTATCTCAGCCTGCCCGATGCCGCCGGCCTGTTTTCCGCGCTTGGCGAGAGCGGCATCTTGCTCCGGCATTTCTCCGACCGGCCGCATGTCCTGCGCACCGGTCTGCCGGGGAGTGAGCAGGAATGGCGCAGGCTTGAATCCGCTCTTGCGGACTGGGCGTCGCGGCGCGAGGATCGGTCGAAAGGTTCGAAACAATGATCCATGTCTGCTCGCTGGCGAAGATCGAGGAAACCGTGGCCAGGACCGGCGCCGACCGCATGCTGTCGCTGCTTGCGGCCGGCACCGAGGTGGTGCGTCCGGCTTCGATCCCCAGGGAAAACCACCTGCATCTGGTCATGCATGACATCGCGGTGGCGCAGGAGGGCATGACCATGCCGGGCGAGGAGCATGTGCGCAACCTGCTCGATTTCGCGCGCCGCTGGGACCGGGTGAAGCCCATGGTCGTGCATTGCTATGCCGGCATCAGCCGCTCGACCGCTTCGGCCTATATTATCGCCGCAGCTTTGGCGCCGAAACGCGACGAGGTGGAACTGGCGCAGACGTTGCGCGCGCTGTCGCCTTCGGCGACGCCCAATCCGCGGCTGATCGCGGCGGCGGACACGCTGCTCGACCGCAATGGCCGCATGATCGAGGCGATCGAGGCGATCGGGCGCGGCGCCGACGCCTTCGAAGGCACGCCCTTCGCCCTCAAGATCGACGGCTAGCTACTTCAGCCACTCGGCGAGCTTTGCCTTGCGCACGTCCCGCACCAGGCCGATGAAGCCGTCGGCCTGATATTCCGCGGTCAATCGGCCTTTCTCTGCCGTTGCAATGCTGGCATCACCGACCACGCCGTTCGGGTTGAGATCGCTGGCGATCCAGGCAAAGGCATGCGTGCCGGTCTGGCGCAGCAGCGCGAATTCCTTCTCGGCGTCCGCGACGTTGGAAACGAAATTGTCGGCCTTGCCCATGTCGACGAGATCCGGCCGGAAATGCAGCATCAGCGAAGTCTCGACGTCGCCGCCATGGATGCCGTGACGGTCCTCGAGCTCGGTGTACATGCCGGCCGGGCGGCCAAAGCGCTGCCAGCTGGTCTTCACCGCCAGCATCTTTTCGCGCACGCGCAGTTCGCGCGTGACGATGCCCATGATCTCTTCATTGCCGCCATGCGAATTGACGACGATGAGCTTGCGCACGCCGGCGCGCGCGATCGACAGGCCAAGCTCGGTCCACGCCTCGATCAGCGTCGTTGCCGGCAGGGTCAGTGTGCCCGGCGCGTGCAGATGCTCGTTCGACTTGCCCACCGCCTGGACCGGCAGGATGCGGATGTCGAGGTCCTCGGGCAGGCGTGAAATCACCGTGTCGAGCATGCCGTTCATGATCGAGGTGTCGGTCGAGACGGGCAGATGCGGCCCATGCTGCTCGATCGCCGCGACCGGCAGCACGGCTATCGTCGCCTCGGGATCCATCGAGGCATACTCGGTTGTCCGGTAGTCGCCCCACCAGACGCGTCTTTTTGCTACGGTCATGTCACGCCTCTTCAAATGATCAGGGCAGACCTAGCGCGGTGCGGCCGGCCTGTCGATCACCCGGCCGCGATGGCTTCGACCTCGACCTTGAATTCGGGCCGGGCAAAGCCGGAAACGATCATCAGCGTCGAGGCCGGCGCCGGGCTCGAAAACAGCCGGTCGCGAACCTCCATATAGGGCCGCAGATGCGCACGGTCGGTGACGTAGGCATTGATGCGCACGATGTCGCCAAGTCCCAGCCCGGCCTCGCCCAGGATCGCCGCGATGTTCCTGAAGCAGAGTTCTGCCTGCGCACCGGCGTCTTCCGGGATCTGGTCGTCCGCCGTGATGGCAACCTGGCCGGAGCACAGCACCAGCCGCTTGCCGGCCGGCACCTCGACGCCGTGGCTGTAACGGGCAAAGGGCGGCTTGATCGACTTCGGGGCGAGGAACTTGAACATGGCAATCTCCTGGATATCGTCAGCCTAAGGCCGGATGCATTGCACCATCAAGATGGCAGTGCATGTCGCCGGTGCGATTGTGGACAGGCGTTCAAAAAATAGGCACGATGCCCTTCGGTGCAGCACGACCTTTCCGGCTTTCGCAGATGGCTGTGGTGCAGGCGGGCGGGTCCTGGCGAGCGACGCCGGTGGCATGTGTCTTGCTTCTTGAATCTTTGGTGTCAAGCACGGCGCGCAGCGCGCCGGTGCAAAATAAGGGCGGTGTCAATGTACGTGAAACAGAAGATTTCGGTCGCGGTGGTGGCGCTCCTTGCGGGCAGCACTCTGGGTGCGGCGGCGAATGAAAAAGTCACCTTCGGCACCAACTGGCTCGCCGAGCCGGAACATGGCGGCTATTACCAGGCCGTGGCGGATGGCACCTATGCCGCCTGTGGTCTCGACGTCACCATCATGCAGGGCGGCCCGCAGGTCAGCGGCCGGCCGATGCTCCTGGCCGGCAAGATCGATTTCTACATGGGCGGCAATTTGCTGTCGGCCTTCGATGCCGTCCAGCAGGGCATTCCGATGCGTGTCGTGGCCGCCGACTTCCAGAAGGATCCGCAGGTCATCATGTCCCACCCCGGTGAGGGGCTGGACAAATGGGAAGACCTGAAGAATGCCGACCAGTACATTCTGGGCGATGAAGGTGCGCAGACCTTCTTCCAGTGGATGGTCATCGAACTCGGCTTCGACGCGTCAAAGCGCGTGCCCTATACCTACAACACCGCTCCTTTCATCGCCAACAAGAAGTCGATCCAGCAGGGCTACGTCACTTCGGAGCCATTCGCGGTCAAGAAGGAAGGCGGCTTCGTGCCGAACCAGTTCCTGCTCGCCGACTACGGTTGGGACACCTATTCGACCACGATCGAGGTGATGCAGGACACGATCGACAAGAAGCCCGAGGTGGTCCAGTGCTTCGTCGATGGCTCGGCCAAGGGCTGGTACAAGTACCTCTACGGCGACAACAAGGCCGCCAACGACATGATCAAGAAAGACAATCCTGACATGAGCGACGAGCAGATCGCCTTCTCGATCGAGCAGATGAAGAAGTTCGGCCTTGCCGATTCCGGCGACACAGAGAAACTCGGCATCGGCGCCATGACCGATGCGCGGATCAAGAGTTTCTACGACAAGATGGTCAAGGCCAAGGTCACGCCTGCAGGCATCGACATCACTAAAGCCTACACGCTGGCCTTCATCAACAAGGGTGTCGGGCTCGAGCTGAAGAAATAGGCCGGCCCGGCATGATGCGGGAACAGGTGGCGAAAACGCCCGCCTCGGACATGGCTCCGACCTTGCTGGCGCTGCGTGGCGTCGGCAAGGTCTTTTCCAATGGCGTGACGGCGCTCAGCGATGTCGACCTGACGATCCGGGAAGGGGATTTCCTCAGCTTGCTCGGGCCGTCGGGCTGCGGCAAGTCGACGGCGCTGCGGCTGATTGCCGGCCTGTCGACGCCGACATCGGGTGGGCTCGACTGGCGCGGCGGCGGTTCGCTCGACCGCGCCAATATCGGCTTTGTTTTCCAGGAGCCGACGCTGCTGCCCTGGGCCAGCGTCTTCGACAATGTCTGGCTGCCGCTCAGGCTGAAAGGCATTTCCCGCGCCAAGGCCGCCCCGGCGATCACGGAGATGCTGGCGCGGGTGCACCTGACCGGCTTCGAGGACGCCGTGCCGCGCGAGCTGTCCGGCGGCATGAAGATGCGTGTCTCGATCGCGCGGGCCATGGTGACCAAGCCGCGCGTGCTGTTGATGGACGAGCCGTTCGCGGCGCTCGACGAGATCACCCGCTTCAAGCTCAACAACGATCTGCTGGAACTGTGGCAGGATGAGCGCTTCACCGTCGTCTTCGTCACCCACAGTGTGTTCGAAAGCGTCTTTCTGTCCAACCGCGTCGTCGTCATGGCGGCGCGGCCGGGCAGGGTGTTCGACGAACTCGCCATCGAGGCCTCCTATCCGCGCGACGAGGCTTTCCGCACCTCGCCGGATTATGCGGCCCTCTGCCGGCAAGCCTCGGATGTGCTGGTCAATGCCATCAATTCAACAGCGGGCTCGCATCATGACGGTCATTGACGGCACGTTGAAACTCGACCCCGAGGAAGCGCGCCGCGTGCGCCAGGAACGGCTCGAGCGGATCGGCCGCTGGGTGCTGCCGCTGGCGATCATGATCCTGGCGATCTGGCTGTGGGACCGTATCTGCGTGTGGAACGGGATTCCGCAGTACATCCTGCCGCGACCCGGCGTCGTGCTGACAACGCTCTACAACGATGCCGGCCTGCTGTTTTCCGCACTGCTGGTCACCTTGCGCATCACCTTCCTCAGTCTGCTGCTCGCGGTTGTCGGCGGGGTCGGGCTGGCGGTCTTGTTCGCCCAGTCGAAGTGGGTGGAGATGTCGTTCTTCCCGTTCGCCATCGTGCTGCAGGTAACGCCGATCGTGGCGATCTTTCCGCTGATCAACATCTATGTCGACAATCAGACGACCAAGCTTCTGCTCTGCGCCTGGATCGTCGCCTTCTTCCCGATCCTGTCCAACACCACGCTTGGCCTCAACTCGGTCGACCGCAATCTGCGCGACCTATTCAAGCTCAACGGCGCGACGCGCTGGCAGCAGCTGCGCTATCTCAGGCTGCCGGCGGCGATGCCGTATTTTCTCGGTGGGCTGAAGATCGCCGGCGGCCTGTCGCTGATCGGCGCCGTGGTCGCCGAGTTCGTCGCCGGCACCACCGGCCAGTCCTCGGGGCTGGCGTCGCGCATCATCGAGGCCGGCTACCGGCTGAATGCGCCCAGGCTGTTCGCGGCGCTGTTTTTGATTTCGCTTACCGGCATCCTGATCTTCCTCGTGCTGTCGCTGATTTCGCATCTCATTCTGCGGCGCTGGCACGAGAGCGCGCTGAAGCAGGAGCGCTAGTGCCTTGATACCAACCTCCGGTCCTTACCACCTAACCAACATCCGGCTTCATGCGTCGCTGACGCCGGGTCGTGCTGCGACCTTCGACAGCGATGGTTTCGCCCTTGCCGACATCACCGTCGCCGACGGCAAGATTTCCAGCATCGCCACGCACGCCGCATCGAAGGTACCGGCCGGCGCCATAGACCTTGGCGGCCGTATCGTGCTGCCGTGTTTCGTCGACTGCCACACGCATATCGACAAGGGCCATATCTGGCCGCGAAAGCCCAATCCCGACGGTACGTTCATGGGCGCGCTGAATGCCACCGGCGCCGACCGCGTGGCGCGCTGGAGCGCCGAGGACGTCGCACGCCGCATGGACTTCTCGCTGCGCTCGGCCTACGCGCATGGCACCAGGGCGCTCAGGACTCATATCGACAGCGTCGCGCCGCAGGAGGAAATCTCCTGGCCGGTGTTCGAGACGATGCGCGAGGCATGGCGCGGCCGCATCGAATTGCAGGGCGCCTGCCTGCTCGGCATCGAGGGCGTGCGCGACAAGAAATGGTTCGACAGGCTGGCGAAGAGGGTGGCCGCCGCCAAGGGCGTGCTGGGCGTGGTCACCTATATGGTGCCGGACCTGGAAGAGCTGCTCGACCACGTCTTCGCGCAGGCCATCAAGCACGGACTCGACCTCGATTTTCACGCCGACGAGACCGACGATGTCGCTGCGATCTCGCTGAAGAAGATCGCCGAGGCAGCCCTGTGGAACGGATTCGAGGGAAAAATCCTCGTCGGCCATTGCTGCTCGCTGGCACGGCAGCCCGATCTCGAGGTGCTGGACACGCTGGACAAGGTGGCGAAAGCCGGGTTGGCAATCGTGTCGCTTCCGATGTGCAATCTCTATTTGCAGGACCGTCGTGCAGACCACACCACGCCGCGCTGGCGTGGCGTGACGCTGCTGCACGAGATGAAGGCGAGGGGCATTCCAGTGGCCGTCGCTTCCGACAACACGCGCGACCCGTTCTACGCCTATGGCGATCTCGACATGCTGGAGGTCTACCGCATGGCGACACGCATCCTGCATTTCGACCACCCGGTCGCCGACTGGCCGCAGGCGGTCACCGCAACGCCGGCCAAGGTGATGCGGCTCGATGGTTTCGGCACGCTCGCCGCCGGAGGCGATGCCGACTTCGTGCTGTTCAAAGGTCGAAGCTGGACGGAATTGCTGTCGCGGCCCGAATCGGATCGCATCGTCGTGCGTGCCGGACACGCGATCGACCGGCAGTTGCCCGACTATGCCGAACTCGACGAGCTGATGGTGTAATGATGGATGTTTCGGCGCTCAAACGCGATCTGGACGGGATAAAACTCGACGACAATCCAGCCATCGTCCAGCAGAAGAGCCGTGACTTCTACTGGTACAGCCCGGTGCTGAAACGGCAGCTCGACCACGTCACCGGCGACCTCATCGTGACGCCGAAGACCGAGGCCGAACTGATCCGCGTGCTTGCCGCCTGTCATCGCCATGGCGTGCCGGTGACGCCGCGCGGCAGCGGCACCGGCAATTACGGCCAGGCGATGCCGCTGTCGGGCGGGGTGGTGCTGAACCTTGCCGAGATGAACGAGATCAAGTCAATCGCCCCGGGCCGCGTGGTGACTGGTCCGGGCGCGGTGCTGGCCGACATCGATAAGGCGACACGGGCGCATTCCGGACAGGAACTGCGGCTGTCGCCCTCGACCTACAACACCGCCTCGATCGGCGGCTTCATCGCCGGCGGCTCTGGCGGCGTCGGCTCGATCAATTTCGGCGGATTGCGTGATTTCGGCAATGTGCTGCGGCTGCGCGTGGTGACGATGGAGGCCGAGCCGAAAACGCTCGAACTCACCGGCGAAGACCTGCACAAGGTGACCCATGCCTATGGCACCAACGGCATTATCTCGGAAGTCGAGATGCCGCTGACGGCAGCCTATGAGTGGATCGACGTCATCGTCGGCTTCGACGCCTTCATGGATGCGGCCCGCTATGGTAACGCGCTGGCCTGCCAGGACGGCATCCTGACCAAGCTGATCACGCCGATCGCAGCGCCCGTGCCGCAGCTCTACTTCAAGCGGCACCAGAAATTCTTCCGGGAAGGGCAAAGCATATGCGTCGTCATGGTGGCGCAGCATGGGCTGGACGCGTTCCTTGCCTTTACGCGACGCGCCGGGGGCGAAGTGATCTTCAACGCCGCTCTTGCTGCGCCGGAAGAGAAAAAGGGCCTGCCGCCGGCCTATGAACTGGCATGGAACCATACCACGCTCAGGGCGCTGCGGGTCGATCCCGCCATCACCTACCTGCAGTCGCTCTATCCCTTTCCCAACCAGCTGGCGCTGGTCGAGAAAATGGATGCGATGTTTCCCGGCGAAGTGTTTTCGCATCTCGAATTCGTGCGGCTGGACGGCAACATCACCTGCTTCGGCCTGCCGCTGGTCAAGTTCACCACCGAGGCGCGGCTCGACGAGATCATCCGCCTGCATGAGGAAAATGGCTGCCCGATCTTCAACCCACACCGCTACACGCTGGAAGAGGGCGGTATGAAGCAGACCGACGCGGTGCAACTGGCCTTCAAGCGCGAGACCGACCCGCAAGGCCTGCTCAACCCCGGCAAGATGATCGCCTGGGAAAACCCGGACTACGATTATCGTTCCGGCCGGACCTTTCTGTTCAAGGGGCTGCAGAGGGCAAGCTGATCCATGAAGCGTTGGCGCCAAGCCACCCCCCTCTGGCCTGCCGGCCATCTCCCCCTCAAGGGGGGAGATTGGATGTCGCTTGGGCTTTCGCCAATTACCAACGCCGAAACGGATTGGGGACGTCGAACCTGCCAATCTCCCCCCTTGAGGGGGAGATGCCCGCCAGGGCAGAGGGGGGCGCCTCACGCTGACTTGCGGGATGTCCTTCCATGAACATCCTCGTCCTCTACGCCCATCCGGTCGAGACCAGCTTCAATGCCGGCCTGCACCGGATGATCGTCGAGCGGCTGACGACGGCGGGCCATACGGTCGATGACTGCGACCTCTATACCGAGGACTTCGACCCGCGGCTGACGCGGGCCGAGCGGCTCGGCTATCACGACCAGCGTGGAGCAGGCGATGCGGTTACCGGCTACATTCAGAGGCTACAGGCAGCTGAGGCTCTGGTGCTGTCGTTTCCGGTGTGGAACTACGGCTATCCGGCGATCCTGAAAGGGTTTTTCGACCGCGTCTTCCTGCCGGGCGTCTCGTTCAAGCTGGTCGACGGCAAGGTGCAGCCGTCGTTGCACAACATACAAAAAGTCGCGGCGGTCACCACCTATGGCGGCAGCCGGTTCCGCGCCATGCTCATGGGCGACCCGCCGCGCAAGCTGATCAAGCGCATGCTGCGCGCCACGGTAAAGCCGGGCGCACCGGTAACTTACCTCGCGCATTACGCGATGAACCTGTCGACCGACGAAACCCGGAAGACCTTCACGGCGAAGGTCGCGGCCAGCATGGATGCATTCTGATGCGTGCGCTTGTCGTCTATTGCCATCCGGTGCCGGAGAGCTTTTGCGCCGCGATCCGCGACACCGCCGTGGATGTGCTGACGCGACGAGGCTGGGACGTGCGGCTGCTCGATCTCTATGCCGAAAAATTCAACCCGGTGATGAGCTGCGAGGAGCGGCGCAGCTATAACAATCAGGCACCGCAGGATCCGGCGCTGAAGCCGCATTTCGAACTGCTCAACTGGGCCGAGGCGATCCTGTTCGTCTATCCGACCTGGTGGTATGGGCTGCCGGCGATGCTGAAAGGCTGGCTCGACCGGGTGTGGGCGACCGACATCGCCTTCAAGCTCCCAGTGGGCAAGGGCGGGATCAGGTCGCTGATGACGCATGTCACCAAGGTCGGCGTCATCACCACCTGTGGTGCGCCGACCTGGTGGAGCGTCGTCGTCGGCCAACCCGGCCGCAAAACCTTGCTGCGCGGCATGCGGGCGCTGTGCGCCAGACGCTGCAAGACTTTCTTCCTGGCGCATTATTTGATGGACGCTTCGACGCCGGCGACGAGGGCGGCGTTCCTGGTGAAGGTGCGGGCGAAGCTGGAGCGGTTTTGAGCGGCGAAATTAGCGTCCTTCTCCCCGTTCTACGGGGAGAAGGTGCCGGCAGGCAGATGAGGGGCAGCGCTAGCCTTGCCAACCTCGGCGCCGCCCCTCATCCGGCCCTTCGGGCCACCTTCTCCCCGTAGAACGGGGAGAAGGGTAAGAGGCGCTACATCTTCGTCCGTTCCGCCTTTGGATCATACATCGGCTTCAGCGATGCCTCAGCCGCAAACCGCTCGCCGGCGATCTCGATCTCATAGGATGAAGCGAGCACATCTGCCTCGCTCTCGCCCTGGCAAGGCACATAGCCCAGCCCGATCGCTCCGCCGAGATGATGACCATAGTTGCCCGAAGTGACCGGACCGACGATCTTGCCATCGCGCAGGATCGCCTCGTTGTGGAAGAGCAACGGCTGCGGGTCCTTCAGGCGGAACTGGACCAGACGGCGGTTCAATCCGGCCTCTTTCTTCCGCAGCACGGCATCGCGGCCGATGAAATCGCCCTTGGCCGTCTTCACGGCGAAGCCGAGGCCCGCCTCCAGCACGTTGTCTTCATCGGTGACGTCGTGGCCGAAATGGCGGAAGGCCTTTTCGATGCGGCAGGAATCCAGCGTGTGCAGCCCGCAGAGTTTCAGGCCGACATCCGCGCCGGCCTCGTCGATCGCCTCGAAGACATGCGCCGCCTGTTCGGTCGAAACATAAAGCTCCCAGCCGAGTTCGCCGACATAGGTGACGCGGTGGGCGCGGGCGAGGCCCATGCCGATTTCGATCTCCTGGAAGGTGCCGAACGGATTGTTCTCGTTGGAGAAGTCGTTGGGGCTGACCTTCCGGATCAGTTTGCGCGCATCCGGCCCCATCAGGCAGAGCACGCTTTCAGAGGCGGTTACGTCCGTGATGACGACGAACTGCTCGCCGACGTGCCGGCGCAGCCAGGCGAGGTCGCGCTGCAGCGTGGCGCCCGGCACGACGAGGAAATAGGCCGTATCCGAAAGCCGCGACACGGTGAGGTCGCTCTCGATGCCGCCGCGCTGGTTGAGCATTTGCGTGTAGATGATCTTGCCCGGCGCCACGTCCATATCGTTGGCGCAGAGCCTTTGCAGGAAGGCGCAGGCGTCGCGGCCCTCGACACGGATCTTGCCGAACGAAGTCATGTCGAAAAGGCCGACCTTGTTGCGGACGGCCAGATGTTCTTCACGCTGGTTGTCGAACCAGTTCTGCCGCTTCCAGGAATAGCGATATTCGCGCGCCTGGCCTTCGCGCGCGAACCAGTTGGCGCGCTCCCAGCCGGCGACCTCGCCGAACACGGCGCCGCGCGCCTTCAGATGCTCATGCAGGGGCGAGCGGCGCACGCCACGCGACGTCGCCATCTGCCGGTAAGGAAAATGGTCGGCATAGAGCAGGCCGAGCGTTTCGGAAACGCGCTCCTTGAGATAGCGGCGGTTCTTCTGGAACGGCTGGGTGCGGCGGATGTCCACCTCCCAGAGGTCGAACGGCGCTTCGCCATCGTTGATCCACTGCGCCAGCGCCATGCCGGCGCCGCCGGACGAGACGATGCCGATCGAATTGTAGCCGGTCGCCATCCAGTAGCCGCGCAGTTCCGGTGCCTCGCCGAGATAGTAGCGGTCGTCGGGGGTGAAGCTTTCAGGGCCGTTGAAGAAAGTGTGGATGCCGGCGGTGGCCAGCATCGGCATGCGGTTGACGCCCATTTCGAGGATCGGCTCGAAATGGTCCATATCCTCCGGCAACTGGTCGAAGCAGAAATCCTCGCGGATGCCGTCCATACCCCATGGTTTGGCCACCGGTTCGAAGGCACCGAGCATCATCTTGCCGGCGTCTTCCTTGTAGTAGGCACACTCGTCCGGCACGCGCAGCACCGGCAGGCGGCCGAGGTCAGGGATCGGCTCGGTGACGAGATAAAAATGCTCGCAGGCGTGCAGCGGGATGTTGACGCCGTTCCGGGCGCCGAGGTCGCGCGCCCACATGCCGGCGCAGTTGATGACGATGTCGGTCTCGATCGTGCCTTGGTCTTCGCCTTGCGCCCAGGACACGCCGGCGACGCGGCCATTTTTCGTATGGACCTTGGTGACCTTCACATTCTCGGCGATTGTAGCGCCGCGCTGGCGCGCACCCTTGGCCAATGCCATGGCGATGTTGGCCGGGTCGCACTGGCCGTCGAGCGGCAGATGCACGGCGCCGACCACGTCGGAGACGTTGAGATGCGGGTACATCTCTTTGACTTCGTTGGGAGAAATCTCGCGCACGTCGACGTCGAAGGCGCGGGCGAGCGACGCTTGCCGGTAGATCTCGTGCTTGCGCTCCTCGGTCAGCGCCACGGTGATCGAGCCGACCTGGCGCATGCCGGTGCCGACCTCGGTCTCGGCTTCCAGCTTGACGTAGAGATCGGCCGAGTATTTCGCCAGCCTTGTCATGTTCTGCGAACCGCGCAACTGTCCGATCAGCCCGGCGGCGTGCCACGTCGTGCCCGAGGTCAGCTGTTTGCGTTCCAAAAGCACGATGTCGGTCCAGCCGAGCTTGGCCAGGTGGTAGGCGACCGAGCAGCCGGAGACGCCGCCGCCAATGATGACGGCCCGCGCTTTGGTGGGAATGGTCCTGGCGGTCATGCGGCCTCGCGGCGATAGCTGGAAACAAAACGGCGCAGCCGGGCGGCTGCTTCCCGCAGTACCGGCTCGGGCTGGCACAGGCTGATGCGGATATGGCCGGCCGCGGCTTCGCCGAAACTCGAGCCGGGCATGACGCCGACCTTCTCCTTGTCGAGGAAGGCGAAGGCGAATTTCTCGTCATCGGGTTCGATATCAGATATGTCGAGCATGACATACATGCCGCCTTCGGAACCGCGCACGGTGACATCGTTCATGCCGCGTACCGCATCGAGCAGGACGGTGCGGCGTGCCGCATAGCGTTCGGCGATGTCCTTCACGCCGTAGTGCTCTTCCAGTGCCTCGGCGCAAGCGATCGAGATGAAGGCCGGCAGGCCGTAGGTCGTGACCAGGTTGAGGTTGATCAGCAGTGTGATCATTTTCTCCGGACCGGTCAGCCAGCCCATGCGCCAGCCGGTCATGCCATGGCTCTTGGACATGGAATTGATAACCAGCGTGCGCTCGGCCATGCCGGGCAGCGAGCGAGGTGAGACATGCTCGCCGCCGCCCAGCGTCCAGTAGACCTCGTCGGACAGCAGCCAGAGATCGTGCTCGCGGCAGATTTCGGCCAGCTGTTCCAGCCGCTCGCGCGAATAGACAGCGCCGGTCGGGTTGTTCGGCGTGTTGATCAATATTGCGCGCGTGTTGGGCTTGAGTGCCGCGCGGATCATGTCGGTGCGGGGTTGGAACCCATCCTCGGCCGGTGTCTCGACCACGGTGAAACTGGCACCCGCCGCACTGAAGGTGTTGGGATAGGTGGCATAGTAGGGGGCGACGACGATGGCGTGGTCGCCCGGGTCGAGAACAGCCTGCACGGCCGCGTAGAGTGCGGCCTGGCCGCCCGATGTGGCGATGACCTCTTCCGGCATCGTCTCGACGCCGGTGCAGGCGCTGGAGGCCGCCGCCATCGCCTTGCGCAGGCGCGGCAGGCCGGGGAGCGGCGTGTAGTGATGGTTGCTGCCGCGAACCGCTACCACGCAAGCTTCGATCGTTTCCGACGGCGTGTCGAAATCATGGTCGCCGGCCGACAGCATGATGATGTCCTCGCCGGCTTCCTTGCGGTTCCAGGCGGCGAAATGAACCTCCCAGCCGTCCTTGCCCGATGGCACGATGCCGATGATGCGCGATGATGGTTTAGGCATGTGAGACTCCCGAGATGGCGTAGCCGTCCTGTTGCAGCCGGTCGCGCAAGGCGGCGATATGGGCAGGACCGACCTCGCAGCAACCGCCGACGATGTCCGCACCGGCTTCGACCCAGCCGACAGCCTGGTCGGCGTAGGCATCCGGACCGAGGTCATGGCGGGCATCCAGTACATCCACCGTGCCGCCATGCTTGAGCGCTTCGGTGGAGGTGAAGCCATTGGCATAGGCGCCGATCGGGCCGCCCAACTCGATCAGCTCCGGCAAGGCCGCCGCGATCGCTTCCGGGCGGCAGCAGTTGAGCAGCCGCGCCGCCACCGGCAGATCTCCGAGCGCCTCCGCCGCCGAAGCAATCGTCTCGCCACTGCGCAAGCGCGGCGTGCCGTGATCTGCCAGCGTCCATGACACCCAGACAGGCTTGCCGCTTTCCGATGCGGCGGTGACCGCCGCGCGTGCCTCTTCGGCCGACGCCATGGTCTCGCACAGGAACAGGTCGACGCCATCAGCCTGCTCGGCGACGATACGGCGGTAGATGTCGAGCGTGTCCTGGTAGGAGATGGTCAACGCCGGCGCGTAGCTGCCGAAAAGCGGTGACAGGCAGCCGGCGATCGCCGCCTCACCGGCTTCGTCGCGCGCTTGCCTGGCGAGGTCGATGCCACGCTTCTGCAATGGCTTGAACAGGTCTTCGGCACCTTCGCGCGCCAGCCGTTCGGGCGTCGCCGAATAGGTGTTTATGGTGATGACGCGGGCGCCGGCGCGGATGAATTCGGCATGCAAGCCGCGCACGAGGTCCGGTTCGTCGATCAGCACCCTGGCCGACCACAGCGGCGTCGGCTCGGACTTGCTGCGCCGCACCAACTCCTGGCCCATGCCACCATCGGTGAGGATAACCGGCTTCATGCGCGCAGCCTTTCGTTCCTGGGATCCCACAAGGGCTGGTCCTGCTGCACGACCGCCTTGAAGCGGTCGCCGAAAATCTCGACCTCGATGGCGGTGCCGGGTTCGGTCAAATCGGCGCGCAGCATGCCGAGCGCGATCGACTTGTCGACGCGATGGCCCCAGCCCCCCGATGTCGTCTCGCCGACGATCTGGCCATCATGCCAGAGCGTCGACATGTAAGGCGCGTCGCAATCGCTGGGATTTTCGACGACCAGCGTGACGAAGCGCTTCTTCACGCCTTGCTGTTTTTCATTCTGGAGCGCCGCCTTGCCGCGGAAATCGGGCTTTTCCCATTTGACGAAGCGCTCCAGCCCGCCCTGCAGGATCGAGTAGTCCGTCGACAGGTCGCCCTTCCAGGTGCGGTAGCCTTTTTCCAGGCGCATCGAATCCAGCGCGTACATGCCGAACGGCTTCAGCCCATGATTCTGCCCGGCGGCGCAGATCGCATCGAAGATCGCCGCGGTGTCGTCGACCCTGGTGTGGATCTCCCAGCCAAGCTCGCCGGCAAAGGAGACGCGGACCAGCTTGGCCCAGCGGCCGGCGATCCTGGTTTCCTGATGCGTCAGCCATGGCAAGGTCAGGTCGGCCTCACAGACATCGGCAAGGATTTTGCGCGAATTGGGACCGGCCAGGATCTGCGTGGAGAATTCCTCCGTCCGGTCGATCAGCTTGAACGCGGCATCCCCAGGCATGTGCGATTTCAGCCATTCGAAGTCATGCCACTGCGCCACCGCCGCGGTGATCAGCGTCATGGACTCTTCGCCATGGCGTACCACCGACATTTCGGTGACGATGCGGCCCTTGTCGTCGGAGAAATAGACGAGGCCGATGCGGCCCGGCTTCGGCACCAGGCCGGTCACTTGCCGGCTCAACCATTCGGCGGCACCTGGACCCTCGAGGTTGAAGCGCGAGAAGCCGGGCAGGTCGAGGATGCCGGCGGCGTCGCGGACCGCCAGGCACTCTTCGCGGACGCGTTGCTGCCAGGGCCCTTCGCGGCGGAAGGTCAGCGTCGCTTCCTCGGAGACGTCGTCGCCGTCCTGCGCGTACCAGGTGGCGCGTTCCCAGCCATTATAGGCATCGAAGCGGGCGCCGAACGCCTTGATGCGATCGTGGATCGGCGACAGTTTCCTGTCACGTCCTTCCGGCCAGGTGTGACGCGGGAACTGGATGGCGTATTCATTGCCATAGATTTCCATGCCCTTGGCCACGCAATAATCCGGTGCTGAGGCGAAAGAGGTAAAGCGGCGCGGATCGCACGACCACATGTCCCATTCGGTCTGGCCTTGCGTCACCCATTCGGCCAGCACCTTGCCGGCGCCGCCGCCCTGGGCGATGCCGAAGGTGAAGACGCAAGCCTCGAAGGCATTGGGAACGCCCGGCATCGGCCCGATCAGCGGATTGCCGTCCGGCGTATAAGGGATCGGGCCGTTGATGACCTTGGACAGGCCGGCGGTGCCCAGGATCGGGACGCGGGCGACCGCATCCGCCAGATAATGCTCCAGCCGGTCGAGATCGTCGGGGAAGAGCTGGAAGGAAAAGTCGTCCGGCATGGGATCGTCGTGGGTGGCCCAGTGCGCGCGGCAATTGCGCTCATAGGGGCCAAGATTCATGCCGGCCTTTTCCTGGCGCAAATAGTATGAGGTGTCGACGTCGCGCAGCAGCGGTAGTTTCTTGCCCTGTTCCTTCGACCATGCGGCGAGTTCGGGGATCTCCTCGAACAATATGTATTGATGGCTCATCACCATCATCGGCACTTCGCGCCCGAACATCCTGCCGACTTCGGCGGCACGATAGCCGGCCGCATTGACGACGATCTCGCAGCGGATCTCGCCTTGCGCCGTAACGACCACCCACTCGTCCTTCTCACGGCGCACGCCGGTGACGGGGCAGAAGCGGATGATTTTCGCGCCCATGTCGCGCGCGCCCTTGGCCAGCGCCTGCGTCAACTGCGCCGGGTCGATGTCGCCGTCGCTCGGATCGTAGAGCGCGCCCTTCAACTCATGCGTTTCAAGGAAGGGGTAGCGGCGCTTGATCTCGTCGAGCCCGACCACGTCTATGTCCATGCCCTGGTAGCGGCCCATGCCCTTGGCGCGCTGGAATTCCTGCATGCGCTCGTTGGTGTGGGCGAGCCTGAGCGAGCCGGTGACATGGTAGTTCATGGGATAATCGACCGCGTCGGCGAGGCCACGATAGAGCTCGGTCGAATAGCGCTGCATGTTCATCAGCGACCAGGAGGAGGAGAAGGTCGGCACATTGCCGGCGGCATGCCAAGTCGAGCCCGAGGTCAGCTCGTTCTTTTCCAGAAGAACGCAGTCGGTCCAGCCGGCCTTGGCCAGATGATAGAGCGAAGAGGTGCCGACAACGCCACCTCCGATGATCACCACGCGCGCCGTGCTCGGCAAACCCGCCATGTTCTTCTCCCAATCTTCGAGCGCGTCGCGCTTCTATCTTTGTTTGATGCACGTCCTTTTCCCAAAACCGCTGCACGGTTTTAGGTGCCATGCATTCAATAGACGGGTGGCGAAACCACCCAGATTACGATCGCCGGCTCGCTACCCGGGTTGCGCCAGCGGTAAGGCTTGCCTTCGAAGCGGAAGGAGTCGCCTTCGCCGAGCCGGTGCCAGATCCCGGCTATTTCGATGTCGAACTGCCCGGACGCGATGTATCCGGCCTCCTCGGTCGGCCGGCGGGCCTCGTTCTTCAACTCCGCGCCCGGCGCGAAGACCGACCGCACCATCTCGAAGCTACCACCGAGGTCCGGTGATAGAAGCTCCTCCACCAGGCCGGATTCGCTGGTGCCAAGCGTGCGGCGCTTGCCGGCGCGCACCACCACGCCTCGCTCGCTCTCCACGGGCACGTCATGGCTGAAGAACAGGCTGATCGGCACGTCGAACAACTCGGCGAAGGCCCTGAGGTCACTGAGCGACGGCGTCGACAGGCCGCGCTCGACCTGGCTGACCCAGCCGACCGAACGGCCGAGTTTCAGCGCGATCTCGGCCAGCGTCAGCCCGCGCACCCGGCGCAAGGCCCTGATATCGCCAGCCAGGACTCGCTCGTCAGGTCCCTGTAATGTTCGTGCGGTAGGGGAGACCAAATCGCTCACTTCATGAAAATTTTCAGTCGAATTTCATGAGAAATGAAGCTCATGAAAAAATCAAGTAGATTTTCACCAATGCTCAAGATTTGCTTGCAGGATTTTGACGGTTCATGCAATGGCTCCGCCGCGAGCGGCGAGTGGGGACGTCCGATCGACACAATGGCTAAGGGACGGCCCATGCTGGAAAAAAAGGCTCGAATCGCGGTTGATGCCGAGATCGTCGACGACGCGATCATGTCGCGCCGTTCGGTGCGCGCATTTCTGCCCGACATGATCGACGACGAGACGATCCGTGACATACTGGCTGTCGCGGCGCGCGCTCCCTCCGGCACCAACATGCAGCCCTGGCGGGTCTACGTCACCAAGGGCGGGACCAAGCAGCGGATCACCGATGCCATCATGAATTCCGGCATCCGCGCGGAAAAAGCCGACTGGGACGAATATCGCTATTATCCCACCCAGTTTTTCGAGCCTTATCTCACCCGCCGCCGTGCCAACGGGTTCGGCCTCTACGGCGCGCTCGGCATAGGCCGCCGGGAAGTCGATAAGATGCGCGCCCAGCACGACCGCAACTTCGTCTTCTTCGACGCGCCGGTCGGCATGATCTTCACCATCGACCGCCGGCTCAACCAGGGTTCGTGGATCGATTACGGCATGTTCCTGCAGAACATCATGGTCGCGGCGCGGGGCAGGGGTCTGCATACCTGTCCGCAGGCGGCCTTCGCGCCCTACCACCGGCAGATCCGGCCGGTGCTCGACATTCCCGACGAGGAGATCGTCGTCTGCGGCATGGCGCTCGGCTATGAAGACATTTCCAAGCCCGAGAACGCCTTCCGCACCGATCGTGAGCCGCTCGAGGAATGGGTGACGTTCAGCGAATAGGTTTCGCCCGCCGCAGGCCCGCTATTCCGTATTCATGTGCGCACCGTGACCGCTGACATGGGCGCCGTCCTGTGGCGTCAGCTTGAGATAGGCGAGCAGGGCGCAGAGCGTGATGACGCCTTCGATCACGAACAGGATCCGGAAGTCGCTGGCGACGGCCGGCCCGCCGCCGGCGAGAAACGACAGCATCGCAGCCGCCAGGCCGACGCTGATCGCGACCGCCAGCTGCCAGAGGATGTAGTAGAGCGCACTGAAGCGGGCGAGCTGTTCGGGCGCGATGTCGGAATAGGCGAGGTTGCCGGTCGAAGCCCATTGCACCGAGCGAAAGACGCCAAAGACGAAGATGTAGGTGAGCGTGACCCAGACCGGCGTCGTTGCTTGCATCAAGGCGAAGCCAGCGACCATGCCGGCAACAACGGGCGTGTTGAAGACCAGCACGCGGCGAAAACCGAAGCGGTTGAGAAGGCGTGGCATGAAGACACGCATACCTACCGAGCCGACCGCTGCCACGAAGGTCAGCGATCCCGCCTGCACCGCGCTCATGCCGAAGCCGAGCTGGAACATCAGTGGCAGCAGGAAGACGACGGAGCTGAGACCGATCGTATCCAGCCCGCCGCCGGTAAGGAAGGAGATGCGGAAGGTGCGGATGCGCAGGAGCTTGAGATCGAGCAGGGGATTGCGCACACGCAGACAGTAGAAGGAGGCGGACGCAAGGATGATGAGCGCCAGCACGAGCTCGGCGGCGATCATGCTGCCGGCCGCGTCTTTCGCCGCGAGCGAGTCCATGCCGAAGACCAGTAGGACCATGCCGCTGCCGACCAGCAAAAAGCCTGGAAAATCGAACCGCGTGCGCACCGGCTTGGTCATTGTCGGGAACAGTGAGGCGGCAAGGATTGCCGCCGCGAGCGCGAACGGCACGTTGATGAAGAAGATCCAGCGCCAGGAGATGTAGGTGGTCAGCGCACCGCCGACGAGCGGACCGACCAGCGGCCCGGACTGTCCGGCCAGCGAGATATACATGTTGATCTTCAAGGTCCGGCTGCGCGGGAAGGTCGACAGGATGACGACTTGCCCAAGCGTGCCCATCAACGCACCGCCGAAGCCCTGCAGCGCTCGGGCGCCGACCAGCATCCAGATGTTATCAGACAGTCCGCACAGGGCCGATGAAGCGGCAAACACCAGCAAGGCGAAGCAATAGACGTTGCGCAGACCGAAACGGTCGGCCGCCCAGCCGCCGAGCGGCATCGAGATGATCAGGCTGGCGACATAGGCGGTGATCAGCAGGCCGAGCTGGCTGGGCGGCCGGCCAAGGCTTTCGCTGATGCCCGGCAGCGCCGTCACCACGACATTCTGGTCGAGGCTGGTCATGAACACGCCGCAGGCGACCGTCAGCGGCAGCAGGAGCATCGCTCTGGCCGGCACATCGGCGCGATCGGTGGCGCCGGCTGATAGTTCAGCGGTCATGGGGATGTTCGAACCAAATATGCCGACTCTGAGACGGGACTTTCATCCCTTGGACCGGTTGGGCGGCCACGTTTTCCATCATGGGCGCCCAAGGCGGGATTCTCTAGCGGCAGAACCGGCCGGCATTGAGGCCAGAGGCAGCGGCTCTAAGGCCAGGCCGCCTACTGCACCTCGTAGCCGACTTCCTCGCTGGCGTGGCAAAGCGCCTTCCAGAACGAGCGGGCGAAGGAGCGGAAGACATAGATGTCGAATTGGTCGGTGCCGGTGCGCTGGATCTGGGCGAAGACATCGTGGTGCGTCGTCGAGCGGCCGGCGCCGACCGGAAAGGCGGGCAGGGCGAAGTCGATGGCGAAGAATTTCGACAGCACCCATTCGGCTTTCGGCCCGGCGATGCGGATGGCGGTGCGGCCATGCGACAGATCTGTCACCGTGCCGATGGCCGGCGTCACCGGTTCGGCGAAGGCCGCAGCCAGTCCTTCGGCCTCATCTGCTACCGTGAACTTTCCCGGTGCGAAGCCGAACACCGATTTCACGCCGTCGCTCGAGCCGCCGCCGGCGCCGTCGGGCAGCGCAAGCCCGGTGACAGCGTGGATGGCCGCGATCAGTTTCTTCTCCTCGCCAGGCCATGCCGCGAGTTGCACGATCGAGCCCGGCCTGGTTTCGGTGAGCAGGAGCTCGACGCCATGCTCGAAATTGCCGTGCGAGCCGACAAGGAATTCCGGCTCGAGGGGCGATTGACGCTCAGCCATGCATGCGGGTCCCTTCCGGATCGTAGAAGTGGTTGGAGACGATCTCCACGGGCCCAAAGCGGTTGCGTAAGGGATCGGAGACATGGGCACGCGTGCCGTGCCTGGCCTTGCCGCCCTTGACCAGTGCCAGCGCGATATGCTTGCCGAGCGCCGGCGAATAGCAGCAGGCGGTGATGTGCCCGATCGAGCCGTGCGGATTGGCTTCGTCGACTTCCTCGACAATGTGTGCGCCGCCATTGAGCGGCCGGTTGTCGAGCGCGATCAGGCCGACCAATTCCAGCCGCTCGGACGCGACGAGGCCTTCCCGGTCCATCATCGCCGAGCCGATGAACGGCTTCTTCTTCGACAGCATCCAGTCGAGATGCAGGTCGCGCGCCGTGGTGCGGCCGTCGATCTCGGCGCCGGTGACATGGCCCTTCTCGATGCGCATCGTGCCCAGCGCCTCGAGTCCGTAGGTGACCAGCCCGAACGGCTTGCCGGCCTCGACCAACGCTTCCCAGACATTGGTGCCGTACCCGGCGCCACAATAGACTTCGAAGGCCATTTCACCGGAGAAGGATAGCCGGCAAATCATCACCGGTACGCCTGAGATCTCGCCATGCACGATGCCCATGAAGGGCAGCGTCGCATTGTCGACAGCAGTGCCGGTGACACAGGCTGCGAGAATCTGCCTCGCTTTCGGGCCGCCGATCGCGGCTCCCGCCCATTCGTCGGTCACCGAGGTGACGTGGACCTTGAATTCCGGCCAGATCACGTCGAGGAAATATTCCAGATGCTGCATCACCTTGCCGGCATTGGCCGTGGTGGTGGTCATCAGGAAATCCTGTTCGCCGAGCCGCCAGGTGGTGCCGTCGTCGAAGGCGAAGCCGTCCTCGCGCAGCATCAGCCCATAGCGTGCCTTGCCGACGGCGAGCGTCGAGAACATGTTGGTGTAGACACGGTCGAGGAACGCGGCGGCGTCGGGGCCCTGCACGGCGATCTTGCCCAGCGTCGAGACATCGACGATGCCCGCACTTTCGCGCGTCGCCTTGGCTTCGCGCACATAGGCCTGTTCGACGGTTTCGCCCGCGTGGCCGTAGATCATCGGCCGGTACCAGAGGCCGGCCGAATACATGGTCGCGCCATTGTCGACATGCCAGTCATGCATCGGCGTCAGCCGTTCGGGCTTGAGGTCGCCGAAACGTTCGGCTGCCAGCGAGCCGATCGACACCGGCGCGAAAGGCGGTCGGAAGCGCGTCGTGCCGACTTCCGGGATCGGCCTGCCGAGCGCTTCCGCCATTATGGCGAGGCCGGGAACGTTGGAGCTCTTGCCCTGGTCGGTGGCCATGCCGAGCGTGGTGTAGCGCTTCAGGTGCTCGACAGAGACGAAGCCTTCGCGATGCGCCAGGCGGACATCCTCCGCCGTGACGTCGTGCTGGAAGTCGACAAAGCTCTTGCCGCTGCCCTTGATCTCGAACACGGGCGCGGGACAGGGGTCACAAGGCAAGGATTCGATATCCGGGTACGCCATCGGCGCAACTGTCGCCCCGACCGCGGTGAGACCTGCGTTGCGGCCGTCCAATATTGCTTCAAGGGTCATGAAATGGCCGTTGAAGGCGCCGGCGCCTACCCATTTCTGCGTCGGCATCGGCGGTAGGAAGGCTTGCAGCGCCTCATTCCACTCCGCCCTGGCACCGGCCTGGCTGGCCAGATGGATGGTCGGCGACCAGCCGCCCGACATCAGCAGGCAATCGGCATGGACGCTGCGTGCATCGCCGCTCAGCGCACCGGCGACCATGTCGAACCGCTGAACCTTGAGGCCGGACAAGGCCTTGCCACCTTCCGTGGCGACCACCGCATGGCCGGAAAGCAATTCCGCCTCGGCTTCGCCGGCCAGGGCGCTCATCTCGGCGGACGGTTGCGGGCGCACGTCGACGATGGCTACGATCGCCGCACCTGCCTGCTTCAGCGCCAGCGCCGACCGGTAGGCGCTGTCATTGTTGGTGAACACCACGACCCGCTGCCCCGGCAGCACGCCGAATTCGTTGGCGTAGCGCTCCGCCGCATGCGCCAGCATCACGCCGGGCCTGTCATTGCCCGGAAACACCAGCGGCCTTTCGAAGGCGCCGGTGGCCAGCACGACGGATCCGGCGCGGATCGCCCAGTAGCGATGGCGCGGCTCACCCTTGGCGGGCTGCGCCTTGTGGTCGCTGACCCGCTCGAGCGCGGCAAGCGTGTTGCTGTCGTAGTAACCCCAGACCGTGGTGCGCGGCAGAAGCCGGACATTGTCCCGCGCCTCGAGCTGGGCGACGGTGCGCCGCACCCAATCAGCGGCGGGCGCGCCATCGATGGTTTCGCCGGACCAGTTGGCCGACCCGCCGAAACGCGGCTCGAGATCGGCCAGCATGACGCGGGCGCCTTGATCCGCGGCGGTCTTGGCGGCCATCAGGCCGGCCGGGCCGGAGCCGACCACCAGAACGTCGCAAAAGGCGTTCATGCGCTCGTAGCGGGCCGGGTCCTTTGCCGATCCGGCGCTGCCGAGGCCGGCGGCGCGGCGGATGAAGTGTTCGCAGAACATCCAGAAGCGCGTGCCTTTCAGCGGGCCGACAACCGGTCCCATGAAGGTCTTGTAGTAGAAGCCGGCCGACAGCAGCTTGCCGCCGAGCTGGTTGACGGCATGGATGTCCCAGGTGAGCGAGGGAAAACGGTTCTGGCTGACGGCGATCAGCCCGTCATGGATCTCGACCATGGTTGCAGGAATGTTGGGCTCGCGCACTTCGCCCTTCAGCACCGTTACCAGCGCATTGGGTTCTTCCACGCCTGCGCTCAGCAGGCCGCGCGGGCGGTGGTATTTGAAAGAACGCCCGAACAGCGTGACGCCGCTGGCCAGCAGGGCGGATGCCAGCGTGTCGCCGCCATGCCCGGTATAGGCAACGCCGTCGAAAGTGAAGCGGATCGTCTTCAGCCGGTCGATGCGGCCGCCGGTGTCGGTGCGGCGCGGGCTCATGGCTTGTCCTCCGCCTTGCGGCGCGCGGCCGAGCTGTGATCGCCGCGCACGAAGGCGACACTGGAAATCTCATGCGTCAGCGTGTTGCGCACAACCCTCAGGTGAGCCCGGCAGCCGCCGGAATGCTGCCAGATCTCGTTGTGGTCGCCGGCCGGGTTCAGCCGGTCGTAGACATAGGCGTTCCAGGCCTCGAAATTCTGCGAGGCAGGATCGGGACGTTCGCGGTTGCCGTCACCCTGATAGGTGAACTCGATGACGTCGCGTGGGCCGCAATAGGGGCAAGTGATCAGCACGGAATGTTCCTAATGAAGCCGCGGATTCGCGCCCTGGCCCTTGTCGTCGATCACCAGGCCTCGATGGAAGCGGTCGAGCGTGAAAGGGGCGTTGAAATCGTGCGGTTGGTCCTTGGCGATGGTCCAGGCAAAGCACCAGCCGGAAGCCGGCGTTGCCTTGAAGCCGCCATAGCACCAGCCGCAATTGAGATACATGCCGGGCAGGGGCCCCATGGTGATGATCGGCGAGCCGTCCATCGACATGTCGCAGACGCCGCCCCAGGAGCGCAGCATGCGCACACGCGCAAGACCCGGGAAAAGCGCGAGCATCTCGCTCATCACCTCGTCGACGATGGGCAGGTTGCCGCGCTGGGCGTAGCTGTTGTAGCCGTCTATGTCGCCGCCATAGACAAGGCCGCCCTTGTCGGACTGCGACATGTAGAAATGGCCCATGCCGAACGTCACGACCGTGTCGATGAAGGGTTTCAGGGATTCGGTGACGAAGGCCTGCAGCACATGGCTTTCGATCGGCATCGTCTCGACGCCGGCAAGTTGCATGACGCGGCCGGTGCTGCCGGCCACCGCGACCGCTACCTTCTTGGCCCTGATATCGCCGCGCGAGGTGGTAACGCCGGTGACGCGGTCGCCGTCACGCAGGAAGCCGGTGACCTCGCAATTCTCGACGATGTCGACGCCGCGCCGGTCGGCGCCGCGTGCATAGCCCCAGGCGACCGCATCGTGCCGCGCGGTGCCGGCGCGCCGCTGCATCAGGCCGCCGACGACAGGAAAGCGTGCATCGCTGGAGATGTCGAGCGCCGGGATCAGGCGCTTGATCTCGGCTGGGGTCATCAATTCCGCATCGACGCCGAGATGGCGCATGGCATTGCCGCGCCTTGCATAATCGTCGAACTGAGCCGGTGTGTGCGCCAGGTTCAGGCAGCCGCGCTGCGAGAACATGACGTTGTAATTGAGTTCGTGCGACAGGTTCTCCCACAGCTTCATCGAATGTTCGTAGAAGCGGGTGTTGGCGGGCAGGAGATAGTTCGAGCGAACGGCCGTGGTGTTGCGGCCGACATTGCCGGAGCCCAGCCAGCCTTTTTCCAGCACCGCGACATTGGTGATGCCGTGCTCCTTGGCCAGATAGTAGGCCGTCGCCAGGCCGTGACCGCCGCCGCCGATGATGATGACGTCGTAGGATGCCTTCGGATCCGGCTTGCGCCAGGCCGGCTTCCAGTCCTTGTTTCCCTTGAACGCGTTCGCGAGCAGCGAAAGGGCCGAGTACTCTGCCATGTGTAAGGTGTCCGTTGCGGGCGATGCGGCAGACTATAGAGCAGGGGGCTGATAGAAAGCCAATATTGCGCCATCGCCTTTCGACTGGCCGACGCTTGATGTGTGCGATCGGTCGCGGTGGCTTGCCCCATGATATGGCCGTCTTTATCAAGGACAGGCTTTTTGAATGCCTTTGCCGCCCGCGAGTCGCCGATCCATCATGTTTTTTCGATTGCTTCGCCTCATATTGATCCTGGCGCTTGTCGTTTCGGCGCCGCTGTCGTTCGAGGCGGCGGCGCAAGGCGTTGGCCAGGCGCCCGCGGGACTGGTCGCCGACCAGCAGAAGATCATCCAGGGCCTGACGACCAAGGCCGACAATTTCGAGAAGCAGATACAACAGGATGGCGAGGACGACAGCAACCTCGTCGATATCCGCCTGCAACTCGAGGAATTGTCACGGCAATCGCTGACCAGCGCGCTGGCGTTCCGGACACGCCTGGGCGAAATCAACAGCAGGCTCGAACAGCTCGGGCCGGCACCTGCCGCCGGCCAACCGGCGGAGCCCGACATCGTCAGCGGCGAACGCCAGGCGCTGACGTCCGAAAAGGCGGAGATCAACGCGGTCATCTCGCAAGCTCAGGCCTTGTCGATCCGTATCAGCGGGCTGATCGACAAGATCGGCAACATGCGCAGCGCGCTTTTCCGCAATCTTTTGACCAAGCGCTATGTGCTCTCGGACGCCTTGAGCCCGCAGGTCTTTTCCGATGCCCGGGAAGAGTTCGGCAATTTTTACAAGGCAGTGTCATCCTGGCTGAGCTTCGCCTTCAGGTTCAAGTTCCAGGCCATCCTCGCGGCAACCTTCGTGGCGCTCGGCCTTGCGCTGGTGCTGCTGGTCGGCGGCAGGCGCCTGTTCGGACGGGTTTTCGAAGCCGATCCGACCAACGAGGACCCGTCCTATCTCACTCGCCTTTCGGTGGCCTTCTGGTCGACCCTACTGCCGACGCTTGCAGTCGGCGCCTTTCTCGGATCGACGATCTTCTTCTTCAATTATTACAATGTCTTGCGCGGCGATATCGGCCTCTTTCTCAATGCCCTTGCGATGGTCGTCGGAGTAGTGTTCTGCGTCAACCGGCTGACAAACGCAGCCCTTTCGCCGCGGCTGCCGAACTGGCGCCTGATCCCTGTCGAGACCGGGCCGGCGCGCTGGCTGGTCCGCTTGGCCACAGCCATGGCCGTGGTCATCAGCTTCAACACCTTCCTCTCGGTGATCAATGACAAGATGGGGTCGCCCCTGTCACTGACGATCGCGCGCAGCTTCGTCGCCACCATCGTCGTCGGCATCATCCTGATCCTGATGGCGATGCTGCGGCCGTTCAAGGCGCGCGACGGTAGCTGGCGACCTTGGCCCGCATGGCTGCGTTACCTGTCGCTATCCCTTGGCCTGTTCACAATCATAGCCGCCTTGCTTGGCTATATCGGCCTTGCGCTCTTTGTCTCCTTGCAAGTCGTGGTCACAGGCACAGCCTTGATCACCGCCTATATCGGCTTCCTGTCGGCGCAGGCGATCGGCGAGGAGGGCGCTTTCACCAACACGTCGGTCGGGCGCTGGCTGTCGGCCAATTCCAGCTACGAGGATACCGCACTCGACCAGCTCGGCCTGGTCGTCAGCATCGCCATCAACGTGATGATCGTGCTGGTGTTCCTGCCGCTGATCCTTTTGATGTGGGGCTTCCAGCCCGGCGATATCGAGGCGTGGGCATATAAGCTCGCAACCGGGATCAATATCGGTTCGGTGACGATTTCGGTCACCGGCATAGTGTCGGGCATCGTCGTCTTCGTCATCGGCTATTTCCTGACGCGCTGGTTCCAGGGCTGGCTGGACGGCTCGGTCATGGCGCGCGGCAAGGTCGATACCGGGGTCCGCAACTCGATCCGGCTGGCGGTGGGCTATGCCGGCGTTGCGCTCGCCGCGCTGGTCGGTATTTCGGCGGCCGGCATCGACCTCTCCAGCCTGGCGCTGGTCGCGGGTGCGCTTTCCCTCGGTATCGGCTTTGGCCTGCAGAATGTGGTGTCTAATTTCGTCTCCGGCCTGATCCTTTTGGCCGAACGCCCGTTCAAGGTCGGCGACTGGATCGTGGCCGGCCAAGTGTCCGGCACAGTGAAGCGGATCAGTGTGCGCGCCACCGAGATCGAGACTTTCCAGCGGCAGTCGGTGATCCTGCCGAACTCCGATCTGATCAACGGGCCGGTGGGTAACTGGACGCACCGCAACAAGCTTGGCCGCATCGAAATTCCGGTTGGCGTCGCCTATGGCTCGGATGCGAGGCGCGTGCACGATCTTCTGCTCGATATTGCCCGCAACCACCCGCTGGTGCTCAAGAACCCTGAACCTTTCGTTCTGTTTGCCGCACTGGCCGACTCTTCATTGAACTTTGAGATCAGGGTCTTCCTTGCCGATGTCAGCAACGGCGTGATCGTCCAGAACGACATCCGCTTCGCCATCCTCGATGCCTTCAGGCTGGCGAACATCGAAATCCCGTTCCCGCAACGCGACGTCCATGTAAAGTCCGGCACTACGGCGGCGAAATGGCCCGCCGACGACGACAAGGCCGAGGCGGAGTTCGTGGAGCGTGAGCTTGCCAGGGCCAAGGCTGCCGAGCTTCCGCAAAAGGCCAGGCGCAAAAGCCGAAGACCGGATCCGGCCTGATCCGTTGAACTGTGGCATGAATGCGGCATTCAGTTGCGGTTCAGCTTCCATCTCATATAAGCTCCCATGCAAAGGCGAGAATGCCTTGCGAAATGCAACAGAGGCGGTGGGAACACCGATACTGCAAAATGTGGAAGTCTCTCGTCGCTGCCCTGGCCTTGCTCGCCGTGAGCGGCTCGGCCCATGCCGCAAGTGCGGTCAACAAGGACGCCGAGACCCGCACGCTGGTCGTGACTGAGGGCGGCAGCAAGACCGAGCTCGCGCTGGCCGGCGGTGAAACCGTCGAGTTCTGCCAGAACGGCTGCTTCGTCACCTTGCCGAACGGTGACCTCGAAGCTCTGACCGGTTCGGAAACCGTCGAGATTTCCGGCGGCGTCGCCCGCATCAAGTAGTCTCTGCGGCATGATTGGAAAGGCCGGGCGTTTGTCCGGCCTTTTATCGTTTCCAGTAGCGGTTGTTTAACAATGACGCTGAAAATACCGTCTCGGCAGCCGCTTGCAACCCTGCGTTTTAACGTTCGCTAGGCGATACCCCGCTATACCGCTATCCAAGACGCCGAAACACGGCGCTCAACGGGATTCCGGTTTCCGGATCACACGCTGGCAGGGCAGGACGGGCATGGACGCGCGGTCGGACAGGAACGCAATACCGCTTGCGGTCGATCTCGACGGCACGCTGATCGCGACGGACCTTTTATGGGAAGGACTGTTCATCCTCCTCAAGAACAACCCGCTCTATCTCTTCCTTGTCCCTTTCTGGGCGGCTGGCGGGCCGGCGCGGCTGAAGCAGGCGATCGCCCAGCGCATCGACATCGATCCCGCCACGCTGCCCTATCGGGCGCCGCTGCTCGACCGGCTCCGCGCCGAGCACGCCGAAGGCCGCAAGCTCGTTCTGGCGACCGGCACGCCGCGCAAGTTCGCCGATGCCATTGCTGTCCATCTCGGCATCTTCGATCGGGTGCTGGCCACTGACGGCCTCGACAACCTCACTTCGGGCAAGAAGCGCGCCTCGCTCCTCGATGCCTATGGCGATGCCGGTTTCGACTATGCCGGCAACAGCCGCCATGACCTCCAGGTCTTCGACGCGGCGCGCAGCGCGATCGTGGTGGCGCCGGACCGTCATGCCGCGCGCTGGCAGGCGGCGCATGGCGCCGAAACGATGCCGGCGCCGAAGCCGACATTGCGGATCATCGTCAAGATGCTGCGCGTCCACCAGTGGCTGAAGAACTCCCTGATCGCCGTGCCGATGATGCTGTCGCACGAATATTTCAATCCCAACATGATCTGGCAATGCCTGCTGGCATTCATCTCGTTCAGCGCGGTTGCCTCGGCGATCTATATCCTCAACGATTTCTTCGATCTTGCGCTCGACCGCAGGCATCCCACCAAGCGCAACAGGCCGTTTGCCAGCGGCGCGCTTTCGATCCCGTTCGGCCTCGGCGCGATCGCGGTGCTGCTGGCGATCGGCGTCGGCACCGGCTGCCTTCTGCCGATCGAATTCCTCGGGGTGCTCGGTGGCTATATGGTCGTTACCACGGCCTATTCGCTGTCGTTCAAGCGCATGCTTCTGGTCGACGTGCTGACGCTTGCCGGGCTCTATACGATCCGCGTGCTCGCCGGCGCGGCCGCGACCGGCGTCGACGTGTCGTTCTGGCTGCTCGCCTTTTCGATCTTCTTCTTTCTGTCGCTGGCATTGGTGAAGCGCTTCGTCGAACTGCGCACCACAGCCATACCGCCAGGCGAACGCATTGCCGGCCGCGGCTATCGCACGGAAGACCAGGAGATCGTCGCCCAGGCCGGCATGGCTTCGGCCTTCTCCTCGGCGCTGGTGCTGGCGCTCTACATGGACAGCGTCGCGGTGCGCGAACTCTATCCGCATCCCTGGCTGATCTGGCCGCTGGCGCCGATCGTGCTCTATCTCACCATGCGCGTCTGGATCCTGGCGCGCCGCGACGAAATGCACGACGACCCGGTCGTCTTCATCATCAGCGACTGGCGCAGCCAGATCGTGGTGGCGATCGGCGCCGTGCTGCTGGTCATCGGGGGCTGGTAAGTATGGCCGAACGCTTCCAGAGCTTTGGCCGTGCCACACCGCCAGCGGCAAGGGCGATCCATGCCGATGACGCCATTGCATTGCTGAAGGGTGGCCAGGCGAGGCAAGCATCGCTGCTTGCCTATGGCAATGGCCGGTCCTACGGCGATTCCTGTCAGAACCAGGCCGGTACGGTCATCGACATGCGGCCCTTGAACCGCATTCGCGGCTTCAACGCCGAGAGCGGTCTGCTCGAAGCGGATGCCGGTGTGCTGCTCGCGGATGTCATTGCACATGCCGCGCCTCACGGCTTCTTTCCGGCGGTGGTCCCCGGCACACAATTCGTCACGCTCGGCGGCGCAATTGCCAACGATGTCCACGGCAAGAATCATCACCGGCGCGGCACTTTCGGTTGCCATGTGGAAAGCTTTACGCTGCTGCGGTCGGATGGACGCAGCTATCGCTGCTCGGCGACTGACAATCCGCGGCTGTTTCGGGCGACCATCGGCGGCATGGGTCTCACCGGCCTGATCCTGTCGGCCTCGATCCGGCTGATGTGGGTTCCGTCGCTCGACATCATGGAAAAGACGACGCGGTTCCGCGATCTCGGCGAATATTTCGACTTCGCCGAAGCGGCGGACCAGGCCAATGAATATGCCGTCGCCTGGATCGACCAGCTTGCCGGTGGCCGCAACAGCGGACGGGGGCTGCTGTTTACCGGCAACCATGCCGAGCATGGCTCGCATGTGGCCGTGCGTGCGAGCGGGAAATTCTCCGTGCCGTTCCAGCCGCCTTTCAACGTGCTCGGCCGGCCATTCCTGACCGCGTTCAACGCTGCCTACAGGTGGAAAAAGGGCCGCGCTGCCGTGCCGCGCCAGATCGAATACCAGGGCTTCTTCTTCCCGCTCGACGGCGTTCGCGACTGGAACAGGCTCTATGGACCGAAGGGGCTGTTCCAGCATCAGAGCGTGGTTCCGGAAGAGGCCGCACGCACGATAGTGCCGGCATTGCTCGAGGCTGCCCGGCAGGCCGGGCAGGGGTCGCTCCTCACCGTCTTGAAGCGCTTCGGCGCGGTCCGCTCGCCGGCATTGCTGTCGTTCCCGAGGCCTGGTTACACGCTGACGCTGGACTTCCCCAACAAGGGAGCCGCGACGCTTGCCCTGCTCGGCGAACTCGACCGCATGACCATCGCGGCCGGTGGCGCGGTCAACCCCTACAAGGATGCGCGCATGGGCGCTGCGACCTTCGCCGCCTCCTTCGTCGACTGGCCGAGACTGGAAGCGTTGCGCGACCCTGCCTTCATGTCCGATTTCTGGGCGCGCACGGCCGGGAGCATCGAACTGCGGCGGCGCGGCGCCGAGGCGGCCGAATAGGTAAAACTAGAATGAATCATGGTTTCCGAATGCTTAACACCAAGGTTTACCCAAAACAGTCTTGTGAGTTCACGAAATATTTTTAGGTTTGTATTAGCTAATATCACGAGGGTGGCGGGCTGAAATGAAATATATCTTTTTCATTCTCTTTACGGTCATGACCAATGCCGCTGCGCAGCTGATGCTGAAGCAAGGCATGATATCGCTCGGACCGATTTCGTTCGAGGGCACCAATCCGCTGATCAAGCTGCTGCAGATCGTCTTCAGCCCCTGGGTCTTCCTTGGCCTGTGCACCTTCGTCATTTCGATGGCCTCGCATCTTTATGTGCTGTCCAAGGTCGAACTCTCCTTCGCCTATCCGTTCCTGAGCCTGGCTTACGTCGCCGTCGCGATCTTCGCCTATTTCGTCTTCCGCGAAGATCTCAATGGCTGGCGCATCGCCGGCATTGCCTGCATCTGCGTCGGCACGGTGCTGATCGCGCAAAGTGGGCGAGGGCATGAGGATCAGAACGCGTCCATCACCTCCGACAAGATACAAGCAAACGAGATCGTTCGATGAGACATGTGATTTTCGGCGGTGACGGCTTCGTCGGCCGCCATCTTGCCCCGAAGCTCGCGGCCGATGGCGAAGAGGTTGTCGTCGCCGACATCGTCAACAACGACTTCGCGCATTACCGCAATGTCCGCTTCATCGAGTGCGATGTCACCGATCCGGCGTCGGTCGCCGCCGTCGGGCTCAAGGCCGACGACATGGTCTACAATTTGTCGGCCAAGATGCTGTCGCCGATCCAGGTGCGTGCGAAGCGGCATGACTTCTTCTTCCCGGTCAATTTCCATGGCGCCGAGCACATAATGCAGGCCATGGACAAGGCAGGTGCCTCCAAGCTCGTCCACTATACGACCGACATGATCTACGGCCACACGGTCACCCAGCCGATGACCGAGGAGCACCCGGTCGCGCCACTCGGCGAATATGGCTGGTCGAAGCAGAAGACCGAGGAACTGGCCGCCGAATGGCGCAAGCGCGGTATGTCGATCTCGCTGTTTCGTCCGCGCCTGATCATCGGGCCCGGCCGGCTCGGCATTCTCGAAAAACTGTTCAAGCTGATCGACTGGAGTTTTCCGGTGCCGATGATCGGTTCCGGCAAAAACCCCTATCAATTCATCTCGGTGTTCGACTGCGCCGAGGCCGCATGTGCCGCATGGAAGGCCGGTGTGCCCAACGAGGCCTATAATCTTGGCTCGCTCAACCCGCCACCGGTGAAGAAATTGCTTGGCGACCTGATCCGACATGCCGGCTCGAAGTCGATCCTGCTGCCTACGCCCGGTTGGGCGGTCAAGCGCACGCTCGACCTGCTCGACCTCATCAACATGCCGATCATGGATCCGGAGCAATATCTGATCGCCGACGAGGAATGCGTGCTCGACGTGTCCAAGGCCAAGCGCCAGCTCGGCTGGGTCCCGCAATATCGCGATGAGGACATGCTGATCGCCGCCTACAGCGAATACCGCGCCAAGAAGGCGGGTCCGGCTGTCGCCGCCAAACATGTGCCCGCCGAATAGCGGATAGCCAAACAGTTTTATGGCGCACGACGCTGGTCGTAGGCGCGGACAGGAGATTGAAATGACCGTCATGGCCAAGCCGGAACAGACGAATGCGCGCACCCTGGTTGACGCACCGGCGCTTTCGCCCGCCACTATCGCCAAGCCCGACCTGATCTCCGTCGAGCAGGCGAAGGCGATGGACGTGGCCGGGATGACCGGCCTGTTCAAGGCGCATCTCAACCCCGGCCAGCTGCATTTCATGAAGCTGCTCGGCTTCCACAAGATCAAGATCGAGCGTGCCGAGGGCATGTTCTACATCGACCAGAATGGCCGCAAGATCCTCGACTTCTTCGGCGGCTTCGGGTCGCTGGCCTTCGGCCATAACCATCCGCGCATTCTGGAAGCGAGGAAGAAATTCCAGGAAGAAAAGCGCCAGGAGATCGCCATCGCCTTCATGTCGCAATATGCGGCCGCGTTGGCGCATAACATCGCCAAATGCTCGCCCGGCGACCTCGACATGGTATTTTTGGGCTCGTCCGGCTCGGAGGCGATGGAAGCGGCGGTGAAGCTTGCCGAACGCGCCGCCGGCCCGAAGCGGCCGAAGATCGCCTATGCGGAGAACTCCTTCCACGGCAAGACCAAGGGCGTGCTGGGCATCACCGATGGCCAGCTCTATCGCGCCGACTTCAAGATGGCCGACAACACGGTCCGCATCCCCTTCGCCGATATCGAAGCGGTCGAACGCCTGTTCCGCTCCGATCCGGAGATCGGCGTCATCGTGCTGGAAACCATCCAGGGCGGCGGTGGCATCATCCAGGCGCCGGCGCAATATTGGCAGAAGCTGCGCGCGCTATGCGACCAGCATGGCGTGCTGTGGGTCGCCGACGAAGTGCAGTGCGGTTATGGCCGCTCGGGCCGCTTCTATGCCTTCGAGCATTATGGCGTCGTGCCTGACGTGACGGCATTGGCCAAGTCTCTGGGCGCCGGCAAGGCCGCGGTCGGCGCAATGATTGCGCGTCGCGAAATCTACATGAAGGCCTATGGCACGCCGAAGACGGCGATGATCCATGCCATGGCCACTTTCGGCGGGATGGGCGAGGCATGTGCCACCGCGATCGAGGGCATCAACGTGCTTTACGACGAGGGGCTGATCGACAACGCCGCGATCACCGGCGACTATCTGCTGACCCGCTTGCAGGCGCTGAAAGAAAAATATCCGAAGATCATCAAGGACGTGCGTGGCAAGGGTTTGATGATCGGCCTGGAGTTCCACGACTTCTCGCAGACCTTGCCGATGGTGCTGCGCCCCATCGTCAGCGTGCTCGACGACAAGCTGAAAGGCTCGCTGTCCGGCTTCGTCGGCGCGCTGCTCTTGCGCGACTATGACGTGCTCGTCGCCTTCACCGAATACAACCGCAACGTCATCCGGCTCGAGCCGCCGCTGATCTGCCAGCGCGAACATGTCGACCGCTTCGTCGACGCCTTCGACAGCCTGCTGTCACGCGGCATCGTGGCGATCGTGAAGGACTTCGTGAAAAGCCAGGTCCGTTGAACGTTCGCTGATCAGACATGCTGACCAAGTCGCCCGCTCCGCAAAATCCACTCGACCGGTTCGCCGAAGCCGGTCTGGCGTGGGGCGAGCGGACCTATGCACGGCTGGCGGCTCCGATCGGTGCGGCGGCTTTCGCGCTCTATATCGTTTTGACGGCGCTCACGGCCTGGGCGATGCCCGATGCCAACTGGGACATGCTGCCCTATCTCGCCATATCGGAGGAGGGCACCTATCCTAATGCGCAGACGCTGCATGATTATGCCTACAACACCGTCAAATCGGGTGTCTCGGCCGGCGACTACAAGGGGCTGACCGACGATGGCGGTGGCTTCCGCAGCCACATGGCGCAGAACGCCGTCGACTTCCATTCGCTGCTTGGGATGTACCGGATCAAGTTTCTCTATGCCGAGATCCTGTCGACGCTGGGTTCCGTAATGTCGCCGATCGAGGCGATGCGGCTGGTGCAGGTGTTTTCGGTACTGCTGTTCGGCGCGATCACATTGCTCTGGCTGCGTGGGGAAAAGGCATTGGCGTTGGCGCCGGTGGTCGGCGCGGTGCTGATCATGGCCGATTTCGGCGATGCGGCGCGCGCCTCGACGCCTGATCTGCTCACGTCGGCGCTGCTGCTCGGAGGGCTCTATGCCTATATTAGAGGCCGCGAGGCGGCGACGGCGATCCTGCTCTTCCTTGCCTTCATGGTGCGGCCTGACAACATTGTTTTCCTTGCCGTTTTCGCAGTGCTGCTGGTCGTGTTCCGGCAGAAGGCATGGGGCGCATTGGCGGGCTTCGCCGCCTCGCTGGTCGCTTATTTCGCCATTTCGCATTGGGCGCATCATCCAGGCTGGTGGCCGCATCTATGGTTCTCCAGCATCGAACAGCACTACAACATGGACGGGTTCGAGCCGGCTTTTTCCATCACCGCCTATCTCCGGGCGTTTGCCGCCTCGCTGCTGCGCGCCGTCAATCTGAACAGCTGGGTCGGGGTCTCGGTGCTGGCGCTGGCCGGCTGGTTTGCGGCCAACCGTGCCGGCTTCGGGCTCGGTCGCCGCGCCGGTATCCTGTTTGCGGCGCTGGTGCTCGGTGCGCTGGCCAAATTCACCGTCTTCCCGATCCACGACACGCGCATCTATTTTCCGCATCTGGTCCCGCCCTTCCTGCTGCTGGCATCGCCCTTCATGGCGCTGTGGGCGGCGGTCGCCCGCGGCCAGCACCGCGTCGCCTTGCACGTCATACCAGGAGACAAATCATGAGCTCAGTTTCCAGCCTGGCGCGCATTGCCCTGTCGCTTGGCCTTCCCGCCGGCCTGCTGGATCGCGGGCCATCGCTGCGCGGCACCAAGTTCCTCGCCAAAGCGGCGCTGAAGGCACGCTTCGGTGGTAGCGGCCGGCCATTCCAGATGGTCAATGTGGGCGCCTGCGATGGTGCGCTGTTCGATGACGTGACGCCGTGGCTGCACCGCATTCCAACGGCCCGCGCCATGCTGGTCGAGCCAATCCCGTACAACCAGAAACGGCTGCGCGCCAATTATCCCGACACGGACCGCTTCGTCATCGAACCGGTGGCAGTGACGAGGACAAAAGGTACGATCACCGTCCACACCTTTGACGCGGCCGCGCTCGAGGCCGGCACGCTGCCGATCGAGTTCATTGGCTGCTCGTCGGTCACGGACACCAATCTGACGTCGGGCAAGAATGCCTGGGGCGAGGCCGACGCGAATTTCAACAAGTTCGCGCCGCACCTGAAAGACATCGAGGTGCCATCGGAGACCTTGCAGACATTGCTCGACCGCAATGGCATCACCCATATCGATGCCTTCCTCGTCGATTGCGAAGGCGCCGACTGGATCGTGTTCGAGCAGCTCGACCTCAAGCGCTATCGTCCCGGCATGATCAAGGTCGAGGTCGGTGCACTGCCTGCCCTGGAGATAGGCCAGGTCGTGGTCAAGCTGAAAACGGCGGGCTACCAGCTTGGCTTCCAGGCCGAGGATGTCTGGGCATTTGCCTGATGGGTAGCTGTTTTCCCTGATTTGGGAAGGGTCGCGCCGCATCCGCGGCGTGTCGCAAACAGGCGGTAGCGCCGTGCCCGTCGCCTGCATATTGTGCGCCGATCAAACGGGCGCCGAAGCCGCCCGCAACAGCATTCTGGAGTCGCGGGCAATGGCAGAGTTTCCGAAAAAGGCGAAGGTCGTCATCGTAGGCCTCGGCGGCATTGTCGGCGCATCGATCGCCCATCATCTGATCGAGCGCGGTTGGGACGACATTGTCGGCATCGACAAGTCGGGCATCCCGACCGACATCGGCTCGACCGCGCACGCTTCCGACTTCTGCTACACCACCAGCCACGATTTTCTGTCGTGCTGGACGACGCTCTATTCCATCGATTTCTACGAGAAGATGGGCCATTACGCGCGCGTCGGCGGCCTCGAGGTCGCCCGTGTCGGCGACGACGGCCGCATGGACGAGATCAAGCGCAAGATTGCCTCGGCCAAGGCTTTCGGCACACGTGCGCGCCTGATCGAGCCGGCCGAGATCAAGGAAAAATTCCCGCTGATCGAACAGGATCTGGTGCAGGGCGGCCTGTGGGATCCGGACGCCGGTCTCGTCATTCCGCGCTCGCAGACCGTCGCCGGCAAGCTGGTCGACCAGGCGGAAGCGTCCGGCAAGCTCAAATCCTTCGCCAACACGCCGGCGAAGTCGCTTGTCGTCAAGGACGGCCGCATCAGCGCCGTGGTGACCGACCGCGGCACGATCGAGGCCGACTATGTCATCGTCTGCGCCGGCATCTGGGGCCGGCTCATCGCCGAAATGGTCGGCGAGGATCTGCCTGTCATGCCGATCGACCATCCGCTGACCTTCTTCGGCCCGTACACCGAGTTCGCCGGCACCGGCAAGGAGATCGGCTGGCCGCTGCTGCGCGATCAGGGCAACTCGGCCTATATGCGCGACACCGGCGATCCCAAGACCGCCGAGGGCGGCCAGATCGAATGGGGCTATTACGAAGAGACCAATCCGCGCCTTTGCCACCCCCGCGATCTGCTGGAGAAGGACCAGGCGCGGCTGTCGCCGTCGCAGCGCGATCTCGACATGGAGCAGATCCTAGCGCCGCTCGAACGCGCCATGGAGCTGACGCCGATCCTGGGCGAACTCGGCTATAACGAAAGCCATTCGTTCAATGGCCTGCTGCAGGTGACGGCCGATGGCGGCCCATCCATGGGCGAAAGCCAGAAGGTGAGGGGCCTGTGGTACGCCGTCGCCATCTGGGTCAAGGACGGCCCCGGCATGGGCAAGCTGATCGCCGACTGGATGACGGACGGCCGCACCGAGATCGACCACCACGCGATCGACTATGCCCGCTTCTATCCGCACCAGACCAAGGAACAGTTCATCTGGGATCGCTGCACCGAGACGGCGATGAAGGTCTACAATCCGGCGGTGCATCCGCGTGAACCCTTCTCCAAGGCCCGCAATATCAGGCGCTCGCCGTTCTGGGAGCGCGAGAAGGAACTCGGCGGCTATTTCATGGAGCTCGGCGGCTGGGAGCGCGCACATGGCTATGCCGCCAACGAGCATCTGCTCGAGAAATATGGCAACCGGGTGCCGGTGCGCGAGAACGAATGGGACAACCGCCATTTCTGGCGCGTCTCCAACGCGGAGCATCTGGCGATGAGCGAGGATTGCGGCATCGTCAATCTCTCGCATTTCTCGATGTATGACATCGAAGGGCCCGACCATGTCGCGCTGCTGGAATGGCTGTGCGCGGCCAAGATCGGCGGCGACAACAACATCGGCAAGGGCATCTACACCCACTTCCTCGATGAGGAAGGCATGGTGCGCGCCGACTTCACCGTGATCCGCATGGCGGACCGCTGCCGGCTGATCGACGGCGCCGACGCCGGGCCGCGCGACTTCCAGTACATGCGCCTTACGGCTCAGGACAAAGGGTTCGACGTCACCATCACCGATGTGACCGAGAAGTACGTCACCATCGGCATCTGGGGACCGAACGCGCGGACGACCTTGAAGAAGGTGGTCGAGAACCCGGATGGGCTTTCGCCGGAGAATTTTCCATTCGCGGCCATCAAGCCGGTCAGGATCGGCGGCAAGGATGTCACCGCCTTCCGCATCTCCTATGTCGGCGAGCAGGGCTGGGAACTTCATATGCGCTACGAGGACGGTCTGGCCGTCTGGGACGCGCTGCGCTCGACAGGCGTCATGCCGTTCGGCGTCGAGACCTACGCCAACACCCGCCGGATGGAAAAGAGCCTGCGGCTGCAGAACGCCGACCTTCTGACCGAGTATAATCTGCTGGAAGCCGATCTCGCCCGACCGAAGGTCAAGGAGAACGATTTCTGCGGCAAGGCCAAGCATGTGGAGTATCGCGAACGCGCGCACCAGCCTGCCATGCTGTGCACGCTGGTGATGACCGAGAATACGGATTCCAAGGGTGTTGCCCGTTATCCCGTCGGCATCATGCCGGTGATGGACCCCGAGAGCGGGGAAACGCTGGTCGACGAACTCGGCCGCCGCTCCTTCACCACATCGGTCGCCTATGGCCCGACCATCGGCAAGAACATCGCGCTCGCCTATCTGCCGTGGGCCTATGCGCAGGAGGGCCGCAAGCTCGCGGTCGAGTATTTCGGCGAGACCTATCCGGTCGAGGTGGCAAGCGTCGGCTACAAGCCGCTTTACGACCCGGAGAATCTGAAGCCGCGGAGCTGATCGCCCAACGCCAGGGCGCGCACAGATTGGATCAGCCCGGCAAAGGCCGGGCTTTTCTCTTTTTCGGTGGGCGATTCTGGCTTACCCTCGCGGAATGTCTGGTTTGCCCTGCGCAAGACATCTGTTTTCCGCCTCTGCCGTACTGGGACTGATGCTCTGGCCGGCGCCAATGTCCCGCGCGGACGAGCCGGTCGATGTCGAGCTGGTGCTGGCGGTGGATGTTTCGCTGTCGATGTCGGCGGATGAGCTTGAGATCCAGCGCCATGGCTACGCAGCGGCGCTGACGCATGACAATGTGCTGCAGGCGATCGCCGATGGCGTCTATGGCAAGATCGCCGTCACCTATGTCGAATGGGCCGGTACCAGCTGGCAACGCGTCATCGTGCCGTGGACGGTGATCGCAAGCCGGGCCGACGCCGAGCGGGTTGTGGCGCAATTTTCGGCCCAGCCGCCCGACAGCGCGCGGCGCACCTCGATCTCCGGTGCGCTGGAGTTCGGTAGCGACCTTTTCGCCGAAAGCGGCTACCAGGGAACCAAGCGCGTCATCGACATTTCGGGCGACGGGCCAAACAACCAGGGCGCGCCGGTCAATCTCGCCCGCGACGGCGTGGTCAGGCAAGGCATCGTCATCAACGGCCTACCGCTGATGACCCGAGGCGGCTTTTCCGGGGTCTATGACGTCAACGATCTCGACCGCTACTACAGCGACTGCGTCATCGGCGGCGCCGGCGCCTTCATGATCCCGGTCAACGACTGGACGCAATTTCCCGAAGCCATCCGCCGCAAGCTGGTGCTGGAGCTTGCCGGTCCGGCGTCGCGCCAATGGGCGGCGGAGGAGGCGGATCACCCGCCAGTGGTGCTGGCGCAGGACAAACCCGCCGCCGACTGCCAGGTCGGCGAGAAAATGTGGCGCAACCGCAACTGGATGCCCGACACCAGGTAGAACAATCTGAAACCGGTTGCCGGCTGCTTTCCACGCAAACACGTTCCTGTCGATTGACAAGCCCATCGGCCTCTGTGAACAATTTCCCCCAGAGAAACAAAAGGGGAACCGACATGAACAGGATAACCGTCTTTGCCGCGACATTGACGCTTGCCGCGGGTTTGACCGCGCCGGCGATGGCCGCCACGTCACTTACCATCGGCATCAGCGGATGGACCGGATTCGCGCCGCTGACGCTCGCCAAGCAGACAGGGCTGTTCGAGAAGCATGGCCTCGACGTGACCTTGAAGAAGGTGCCGCAGGCCAGCCGTCCGCTCGCCATCGCCAGCGGCGACCTGCAATGCGCCGCCACCACGGTCGAGACCTGGCTGGTCTGGAACGCCAGCGGGGTGGCCACCAAGCAGATTTTCCAGCTCGACAAATCCTATGGCGCCGACGGCATCGTCGCGCGCAACGACATCAAGACCGTCGCCGATCTCAAGGGCAAGACCGTCGCCTCCTCGGCGCCAGGCACGTCGCCCTATTTCCTGCTCGCCTGGGTGCTGAACAAAAACGGCATGTCGACCAAGGACGTGACGGTCGTCAATCTCGAGCCTGACGCGGCGGCGCAAGCCTTCCTCGCCGGCCAGAACGATGCGGCGGTCACCTATGAGCCGTTCCTTTCGGCCGTGCGCGACAAGGCCGACCAGGGTCATATCCTGGCGACCACGCTCGACTATCCGATGGTTCTCGACACGGTCGGCTGCACGCCCGAATTCCTCAAGGCCAATCCTAACGCCGCCAAGGCGCTTGCCGACAGCTATTTCGACGCTCTCGACATGATCAAGAAGGATCCGCAGAAATCCTACGAGATCATGGGCGCCGACGTGAAACAGTCGGCCAAGGAATTCGAGGATTCGGCGAAGTACCTGAAATGGGCCGACAAGGCTGAGAACAAGCAGTTCTTCACCAAGGAATTCCAGGATTTTTCCAAGACCGCGGGTGCACTGCTGCTGCAGATGGGGCTGATCAAGGAGGCGCCCGACGTCGCCACGCTGGCCGACACCAGCGCCGTGGCGAATTGACGGTTCAACCCTTGGGCATCGTGCGGTGGCGCAGAGCGCCGCCGCCTTCCCCCTGACAAAGGACGAAGATGCGCCCCTTGCATCCTGTCTCACCGAGCCTGCGAACAGTGCTCGGCATTTCCTTCTTCGTGCTGTTCGTGGCCTTCTGGGCCTGGATCACGCTTGGCGGCCACGTCAACCGCATCTTCCTCGCCGATCCGCTGTCGATGCTGCGGGACGGCTGGCGGCTGCTGGTCGAGGACCGTTTCTGGCTCGACATACTGATCACCATCTGGCGCGTCTTCGGCGGCTTTGTGCTGGCCTCGGTCGTCGCCGTGCCGCTCGGCATCGCCATGGGCGCCTGGAAGCCGGTGGAAGCGTTTCTGGAGCCCTTCGTCTCCTTCGCCCGCTACCTGCCGGCGTCGGCCTTCATTCCGCTGCTCATCCTGTGGGCCGGCATTGGCGAACTGGAAAAACTGCTCGTCATCTTCGTCGGCTCGGTGTTCCAGATCATCCTGATCATTGCCGTCAAGGTGGGTTCCACGCGGCGCGACCTGGTCGAGGCCGCCTATACTCTGGGCTCGACCAGCAACGGCATCGTCAGGCGGGTGATCATGCCGGCCAACGCGCCCGAGATCGCCGAGACGTTGCGGCTGGTGCTCGGCTGGGCCTGGACCTATGTCATCGTTGCCGAACTGATCGGTTCGTCGTCCGGCATCGGCTACATGATCATCAACAGCCAATCGCGGCTGGCGACCGGTCAGATCATCTTCGGCATCATCGTCATCGGCCTGATCGGGCTGTTGTCCGATTTCGCTTTCAAGGCGTTCAACCGCTGGCTCTTTCCGTGGAGCCTGGCGTGAGCAAGCTTCTCATCGAGGGCGTTTCCCGGACTTTTGCCGGCGTGCGCGGCGGAGAGCCGGTCAGGGCGCTGATGCCGGTCGACCTGGCGGTCGCGGCCAATGATTTCATCACCATACTGGGGCCGTCCGGTTGCGGAAAGTCGACGCTGTTGAGGATCGTCGCCGGCCTGGAGGCGCCAAGCGAAGGCCGCGTTCTGCTTGATGGCAAGGCGGTGACGAGACCGGGACCGGATCGCGGCATGGTCTTCCAGTCCTACACGCTTTTCCCATGGCTGACGGTCGCCGAAAACATCGCCTTCGGCCTACGCGAACGCGGCATGGCCGAAGAGGAGCGGGACGGGATCGTTGCCTCCTATGTCGATCTCGTTGGGCTGAAGGGGTTCGAGAACCATTGGCCGAAGCAGCTTTCCGGCGGCATGCAGCAGCGCACGGCGATAGCGCGGGCACTGGCCAACGATCCGGAAATCCTGTTGCTGGACGAGCCGTTCGGGGCGCTCGACAACCAGACGCGCGGGCTGATGCAGGAATTGCTGCTCGGCATCTGGGAACGGCGCAAGAAAACGGTGCTGTTCGTCACCCACGATATCGAGGAGGCGATCTTCATGGCCTCGCGGGTTATCGTGATGACGGCACGGCCCGGCCGCATCAAGTCGGATGTCGCCATCGACCTGCCGCATCCGCGCCACTACACGCTGAAGACCAGTCCGGAATTCTCGGCGTTGAAGGCACGGCTGACCGAGGACATCCGCGTCGAAGCGATGCGGACGGCAGACGCGCACTAACCGCTCGCGGCTCGGTCGTCCGCGCGTATGGTTTGGATCAGGCCGCCAGCAACTGCTTGCGGTCAACGCGCTCCTGCTGCGGCGAGCGGGCGTAGAGCTCGCGGTAGCATTTCGAGAAATGCGAGGCCGAGACGAAGCCGCAGGCGACCGCCACTTCGACCACCGGGAGCGACGACTGGATCAAGAGATGGCGGGCGCGGTCGAGGCGGATTTCGAGATAATAGCGAGCTGGGGAACGGCCCATCTCGGTGCGGAACAGGCGCTCGATCTGGCGGCGCGACAAGTCGACATGGTCGGCGATCTCGATCAGCGACAGCGGCTCGGACAAATTGGCCTCCATCAGTTCGATGATGGTCAGCACTTTCGAGTTCTGCACGCCGAGGCGGGCACGCAGCGGCAGGCGTTGGCGGTCGGTCGGGCTGCGCACACGGTCGGTCAGCACCTGCTCGCACACGCGGTTGACGAGGTTCTCGTCGAAATCGTCGCCGATCAGCTTCAGCATCATGTCGAGCGCGGCGGTGCCGCCGGCGCAGGTGTAAATGTTCTGGTCGATCTCGAACAGGTCGGCAAAGACATTGGCCTTCGGGAAGGCCTCGGAAAAGCCCGGCAGGTTTTCCCAATGGATGGCGCAGCGCTTGTTCGACAACAGCCCGGCGGCGGCGAGGATATGCGCACCGGTGCACAGGCCGCCGACGGCGACGCCGCGGTTGTATTCCTCGCGCAGCCAGGCAAAGGCCGATTTGTTCTGGTAGCGCTCGACATTGATGCCGCTGCAGACGATGGCCATGTTGGGGCGATCCGGCCCTGCCATCTTCTTGCGTTCCTCCTCGAGCGAGGTGTTGACCGCACACTCCACGCCGTTCGAGGCGCGCACGGGTTTGCCGTCGATGCTGGCGAGACGCCAGCAATAGGCCTCGTAGCCGAGCATCCGATTGGCGGAGCGCAACGGGTCTAGCGCGGTCGCAAAAGCGATCATGGTGAAATCGGGGACAAGGAAGAACACAAACGATCGCTTGATCGGATGCTTGACGGCGTTCACGGGGAACCTCATCTGGCCATGACGCGAACAGGATGTCGCGAATAGCATAGCGTCATCAGGAAAAACCATTCCTGTCAATTGGCTAGACGGCTTTGGCAAGATTAAATTTGCGACATGGGTCGCAAATGGACAATCGCCGCGCGGTGCTGCTCAAACTAGGCCACCGCCAGGTTGTGAAAAGGCGATGGAAGCGCAACGAGATAAACGCCGCCTCGGCGGAACCGAAGCGGCGGCAGTCGACTCTCAAGCCGTAGCAGGGAGCACGGCTCTGGAGATATCTTTGTATTCTCTATTTTTTACGCAGTTCAGGCGACGAAGCCGAGACGCGCGGCAGCCATGGCGCCAGTCTGGCCAGGCATGGTCTTGGCAAGGCGCTGACGCTCGAGAGCCGTGGTCAGGTTCATTTCGCGGCGTGCGAAGAGGCGGGCAAAAAGCTTCATGATCATCTCCAATCGGTTGCTCAGACGGGTCGCCTTCGCTTGATGGAGTGGGGCAGCTCGTTTGCTGGCGGTGATATAGGCTCGTGTAAGCAGAAACTAAATCGCAAAAGCGAAGCGCTTGATATGAAAAGCGACACCGAATGCGGCAAATTTGGGCAGGGTGTGGGTGGTGTGCTCAATATTTACGAATAGTTACAGATGGTTAGCTTCAAAAGCGAGCTGCCATGCGGCTTGCTCATATGCGCCATGCGGCGGCAGCATGGCTCCTGAATTCATTTGAATACAAATAAAATAGAGAAGGCCTGCCGGGCGGGTTGCGCGGCAGGCCTTCAGCACGAGGTACACACGATCTACTTTACTCCAGCCCAGGATCCGACGCCATTGCGAATGCCGGTCTTGGTGTCGGAAGCTTCCGGCCAACCGATGTCCTTCTGCAACTCGATCGGCAGGGAACGGATGGCGCGTTCGGTCTGGTAGCGGGCGCGGGCCGCGCTGAATTCGGTCGCGATGCGGCCGAGGGAGGACAGGATAGACATTTCGATCTCCTTTGCAGCGGCGCGGGAGGCGCCGGCAATGCGTTACGTCAGTCTGTTTCAGCTTCATTTCACGTCGAATGCAGGTCTGCGCCGTGGGCGTTTCGTGACCGCTTCTGGCAGCATGCTGCTTCGACGGAGTTGACTATGCTCCTGATCTGATGTTCAATCAAACGAAATGGAATGATGCTTTGTATCAGAAAAATTGAAGGCTGATCGCCATGAACGCCCCACTCAATCACCCGCTGCCGCTGCTCGACCTCGATGTTTTGCGCACTTTCGTGGCGATTGCCGAGACCGGCAGTTTCACCACCGCGGCCAATGCGGTGTTCCGCACACCGTCGGCGGTCTCCATGCAGATCAAAAAGCTGGAAGACATTCTCGGCCGCTCGGTGTTCGCGCGCGACGCGCGTTCGGTGACGCTGACCACGGACGGCGAAATGCTGCTCGGCTATGCCCGCCGGCTTTTGTCGATCAACCGCGAGGTGGTATCGAAGTTCATCATCCCCGACATTGTCGGCGTGGTGCGGCTCGGCTCACCTGACGACTATGGCGAGCGCGTGCTGCCGCATGTGCTGAAGCGTTTCGCGCAGTCGCATCCCTCGATTGCAGTCGATGTCACCATCGACCAGAGCAGCAATCTGCGTCGGCGCATGGACGACCGGGCGCTCGACATCACGCTTCTGACCAACTCCTACAAGACCAGCGCGCTCGGCGCCGAGGTGCTCTTGACCGAGCCGATCGTGTGGGCCGGCGCCAAGGGCGGCTGCGCGCATCTGCGCGAACCGCTGCCGGTGTCATTGTGGGAAGAAGGCTGTGCCTGGCGGGCCGGTGCGCTCGAAGCATTGGGCCGCGAGGGCCGCAACTATCGCGTCGCTTACATGAGTGCCCATACCGCAGGCCAGCGTGCCGCGATCATGGCAGACCTTGCGGTCGCGCCGCTGCCGCGATCGTTCCTCGGCAACGACATGGTCGAACTCTGCCCGAAGGACGGGATGCCCGATATCGGCACTTACAATCTTGCCATGGTGGTGGCGCCGGACGCCAGCGCGCCGGTCAAGGCCGTCGCCGACCACATTCGCGCGACCTTCGAGGTGTTTCGGGAAACCGGCAAGTTCTGATCATCCGGGATACTCGGACCGAAGGCCTTGCTCCGCCGCCTCTTCGGAGGGCGCTTTGAACCTTGCCGCCGTGCCTTGAACGATCGGCGACGGGCTCTCGCTCAGGAAAGCGACGATGTGTTGGCGCGCACGCCGCGCTTCCGGCATGTCGATCAACGGCCAAACGTGGAACATGCCTTCCTCGTAGACCAACTCCACCTCGACACCGACGGCGCGCGCTTTTTGTGCAAAGATCAGATTGTCGGGCGTGAGAAGATCGCGGGAGCCGGTCAGGAGCAATGTCTTCGGCAATACCGACAGTTCGCCATAGACCGGGCTGATGCGCCAGTCGGTCGGATCCATACCGGCACTGTAGAGCCGGATTGCCTCCCGCCCACCGGCAATGCCCAACCATGGATCGTTCCGCTCCGCCTCGAACACTTCGGGGTTTGCGAGCGAGACGTCGAGCCCGGGTGAAATCAGCACATGGCGCGAGGGCAGGGGCAAGCCCTCTTCCGCCGCCATCATGGTCAGCACCACGGCCATGTTGCCGCCCGCGGAATCGCCCATGAAGATGATCTCTTCGGCCTCCATCTCCTCAAGCATCTGGCGATAGACGGCGCCGACCATGCCGAACATGGCGTGGAAATCATGTTCAGGGGCGATGGGATAGATCGGCACGGTGATGCCGTAGCCCAGCCGCTCGGCCATGTCGGCGATCAGATACCAGTGATAAGGCGTAATCTCAAAGACATAGGCGCCGCCATGCAGGTAGAGTATCCGTTTGTGCTCTCCAGCCCTGGGGGCGACTTCGTAGACCGGGAAACCGTCAACGGTGCGCGTCTGGATGTCGTAACGCTGCTGCAGCGCGGCCGGCGGATGGTGATCCTCGGTCTTGCGCGCGGCCGCGATCCAGCGCTGCAGGTTTTCCGGGCTGGAAAAGGCCTGCTTGCGGCTGTGCCTGAGCACGAAGGACACGACGTGGCTTTTCAAACTTGGCATGCGGATACACGGACTTCGGCTGCAGCCGACTAAGAGAATTCCCCTTCGCTCTTGAAGATCGTGCCCTGGCCAAAGATGTCAAGATCGGCGCCTTGTCCACACGCTGGTGTGATCAGTGGCGCGGCAGAAGTGCCGCGCGCAGCCGGTTGTTGGCCGTCGGGAACGTACGAGGTCCCCGGCGGAGGCCGAGCAATTTGCATTTCTCGGAGAAGGTCATCAGCGCGTCGTCCCCAGAAGCAGCGAGGCGAGCGTGGCCTGCGGATCGTTCGGCGGCGATGCGGGCCAGCCGATGTCCTTCTGGACATGCGCCGGAAGACTGTTCAGCGCGCGGATCGTCTTGTTCCTGGCATGGGTTTGCCTGATGGCCACACCGAAGCGGCCGAGACTTTCGAACATCGACATTTTCATCTCCCTTGATGAACGGCGCTGGCCAAGGACTGTCTTCGGCCGCCGTTCGATGCGGGGTAAATGCGCCTGACATGTATCGGATAGATTTCGCGAAAATAGAGCGTTCGTTTCAAGATCCACCTGATCTGGAAACATTGCATACAAATGAGTTTCCGAGGCGCTGAAGCCGTTTTCAGGCTCCGAAAAATTCCATGTCCTCGCGCGGTGGTGCGCTGCGACTCGAATAGAAAGTGGTTGACAAGTCGCCCCGCAACTGCCCGTAATTGTGCAGTGCAGCAGAAGAAGTGTGCGCTGCAGCGCAAATACGGAAACCATGACCGGGAGTCATCGTGCCGAGTATCCATAGTATTCAATACCTGCGGGCGTTGGCCGCGAGCGCCGTGGTCTGCTTCCACGTCAGCGAGCAGTTTGGCGGCCCGTTCTCGGTCGGCGCCGCCGGGGTCGACATCTTCTTTGTGATCAGCGGTTTCATCATGTGGGTGACGACGGCGAGCCGCCCGGCGGATCCAGCGGGCTTCATCAGCCGCCGGATCACCCGCATCGTGCCGCTCTACTGGATCGTCACCTTGCTGATTGCGTCAGCCATGCTGATCAAGCCGCAATTTTTTTACGATCATCTGTTCAGTCCGCTGAATCTCGGCCGCTCGCTGTTCTTCTTGCCGCTTCGGGAAAACGGCGCATTGCACCCAATCGTCCTCCAGGGTTGGACGCTGAGTTACGAGATGATGTTCTACCTGGTTTTCGCGTTGACTCTTTTTCTGGGCGAACGATGGCGTTTGAGCGTGCTCGTCGGCGTTCTCACCATCATCGTCGCGCTGCATCTTGTCTTGCCTGACGGATATCCACGCTCCTTCACCAGCCCGATCGTACTCGAGTTCGCGGCCGGTGTCATTGTCGGACGCCTGTGGGTCCAGGACGTTCGGCTCTCGTTTGCGCTGGCCCTGACGCTGCTTGTTGGCGGGTTTCTTCTGCTTGCCGTCACCCCTGTGGCGGATGCCGATATGCCGCGCGTACTGCGCTGGGGCATCCCGGCCATGCTGATCGTGACGGGCGCGGTCTTTGCCGAACGTGCTCGGCCATTCAGGCCTGTGGCCTTGTTCAACTTCCTCGGCGAGGCCTCCTATTCGATCTATCTTTGGCACGCCCTGATGGGCGTCGCGGTGACCGGCATCACCTTGCGGCTCGGCATGCTGCCGGCACTGCAGCCGGCAGTGATCGTCGTTCTCAGCCTTGCGTTCTCGGCGATGCTTTATCTGGTCGTCGAAAAGCCGCTCATCCGGGCGCTGCACCCCTCGCGCCCCTAAGGCTCCAAGCTCGGACAAGAGACCCCACTTGCCCGGGCCGCGGACTCATGAATCCGACCGCGATGGCCTGAAGCGTCAGTCGCGGCTGCGCCGAGCAGCATGGCCTTCGCGGGAGCGTCGGCGCGGTGCTGCATCTCCGGCGATGCCATCCTCGCTCACCGTCTTGCGTGGCGGCAGTTTCACCGCCGCCGACAGCTTCGGGAACGGATCGACCTTGTTGGGTAGCGCCATGGCGTAGACGAAATGCTCCTGGAATTTCGGTTCCAGCGCGGTCTCGATCTTCTCGATCTGGCTCACCGTCTCCTCGATCTCGCGGCGATAGCCACGATTGAGCAGCGCCATGCGGGCACCGGCACCGGCAGCGTTGCCGACGGCCGAGACCTTGTCGAGATCGCAATCGGGGATAAGGCCGAGCACCATGGCGTATTTCGGATCGATGAAGGAGCCGAAGGCACCAGCGAAATGGATGCGGTCGACATGCTCGGTGTTCTGCTTTTCCATCAACAACTTGGTGCCGGCATAGAGCGCCGCCTTGGCAAGCTGGATGGCGCGCACGTCGGTCTGGGTGATGGTGATCTTGGGTTCGCCTTCCTTCAGCACATAGGAGAAAGTGCGGCCGTTGGCGACGACGCGCGGCGAGCGCGCGGCAAGCGATCCGTCGACGACACCATCCTCCGAGATGATACCGGCGAGATACATTTCGGCGACGATCTCGATGATGCCAGAGCCGCAGATGCCGGTGACACCGGTCGCCTGCACGCTGTCGAGGAAGCCCGGTTCGTCGGACCACAGTTCCGAGCCGATGACGCGGTATTTCGGCTCCAGCGTGTCGGGATCGATGCGCACGCGCTCGATGGCCCCGGGCGCGGCACGCTGGCCGCCGGAGATTTCGGCACCTTCGAAGGCCGGACCGGTGGGCGAGGAGGCAGCGACAACACGCGCGCGATTGCCGAGTACGATCTCGGCATTGGTGCCGACATCGACGATCAGCATCATCTCATCCTGGCGATGCGGGCCTTCCGACAGCGTCACCGCCGCCGCGTCGGCGCCGACATGGCCGGCAATGCAAGGCAGCATGTAGAGGCGCGCGCCCTGGTTGAGCTTGAGGCCTATGTCGGAGGCCTTGATGCGCACGGCGCCCGAGACAGCGAGCGCGAAGGGAGCGCCGCCGAGCTCGGTCGGATCGATGCCGAGGAACAGGTGATGCATGATCGGATTGCCGACGAAGACGGAATCCAGAATGTCGTTGCGCTGGACATTGCCTTCCGCGCAGACCTTGTCGACGAGGCCGGAGATCGCCTCGCGGACGGCAACCGTCATGCCTTCGCGGCCATCGGGGTTCATCATCACATAGGAGACGCGGCTCATCAGATCCTCGCCGAAGCGGATCTGCGGGTTCGACGTTCCGGACGAGGCGGCGACGCGGCCCGACAGCAGCGACACCAGATGCATGGCGATGGTGGTCGAGCCGATGTCGCAGGCCAGGCCATAGGCCTCGTTCTTGAGGCCAGGCCACAGCGCGATGACGCGCGCGATGTCGCTGTCGGCATCCTTGTGGATGGCGGCTGTCGCGGTCCAGTTGCCTTTGCGCAATATGCCTTGCACCTGCGGCAGCAGATAGAAGTCGAATTCGAGGTTCTTAAAACCCCAGTCCTTCATCAGCGCGATCTTGAGCCGGTCGAGATCGCCTGATGGATTGTGCATGTCGGGCTCTTCGATCTCGACATAGCACATGCGGATGGCGGTATCGCGGGCGATCACCCTGGTGTCTGCATCCTTGCGGATGGTCTGCGCATTGATGACGGTATCCTGCGGCACGTCGATGACGAGATCGCCGAGGATCTGGGCGGAGCAGGAGAGGCGGCGCCGTTCGGGCAGGCCGCGCACGCGTTCGTAGCGCTCTTCCTTGGGGCCCTTGGGCGAGATGTGATCGTTCGAGGAGGTGATCTTGTGCTTGGCGAAATTGCCTTCCTGCACCTCGATCTGGCAGCGCCCGCAAGTGGCGCGTCCGCCGCACACGCTCTCGACATAGACGCCGAGCTGGCGCGCGGCGTCGAGCACCGGCGTGCCGACAGGGAACCGCCCGCGCTTGCCTGACGGCATGAACAGCACGAGCGGATCGGTAATGTTTGCAGGTGAATTCACGATTGCGCGCTTATCCCCGGCCCATCCGGGCTTCACGACCGCCGCGCCGCCGGCTGCCATTGCCGCCGCCTTCGCCCGGTGCATTGACCGCTGTCGGCGCCGCCACCGCGTGGCCGCCTTCGGCCGGCTTGTAATCCTTGTAGGTCTTGATCCACTTGGTGCAGTTCTCGTCGGTGCCGTTCAGCACGTTGGCGCCGCGCACGGCTTCCATCTCCTGCGGGCGAACCGGGTTCATGATCGCCGAGGTCATGCCGGCGCCGATCACCATCGGGATGAAAGCGGCGTTGATGCCGTGCCGGTGCGGCAGGCCGAAGGAGATATTCGACAGGCCGCAGGTGGTGTTGACCTTGAGTTCTTCGCGCAGGCGGCGCAGCAACGCGAACACCTGGCGGCCGGCATCGCCAAGCGCACCGATCGGCATGACCAGCGGGTCGACGACGACGTCATGCGCCGGAATGCCGAAATCGGCGCAGCGCTCGACGATCTTCTTGGCGACGGCGAAGCGTACGTCCGGATCCATCGAAATGCCGGTCTCGTCGTTGGAGATGGCGACGACCGGCACGTTGTACTTCTTGACCAGCGGCAGGATGGCCTCGAGCTTTTCCTCCTCGCCGGTGACGGAGTTGACCAGCGGGCGCCCCTTGGCGACCTTCAGCGCGGCCTCGATCGCGGCGCTGACGGAGCTGTCGATCGAGAGCGGCAGATCGACCAGGCCCTGGACGATCTCCAGCGTCTGCACCAGCAGGCCAGGTTCGGTTTCGTTCGGGTTGACCGAGGTGACGCCGGCATTGACGTCGAGCATGGTGGCGCCGCATGCGGCCTGCTCCAGCGCGTCCTTGATGACGGTCTCGAAATTGCCAACCACCATCTCGGCGGCGAGCTTCTTGCGGCCGGTCGGGTTGATGCGTTCGCCAATCACGCAGAAGGGCTGGTCGAAGCCGATGATGATTTCTCGTGTCGCCGAGGCGACGATGGTCCGGGTCATGAAATCTCTCCGTCGTGATATAAAGAGTTCTTTATATCGTTATCTGTTGTCGATCAAGCGAATGGTGATCGCGCAGCGCTCTCAATGCGCGGTCTTCACCATATCCACCTGGGTTTCGGTAATTTCGTCGTGCAGGATGTGGTCCAGCCGGTCGGCGACCATCTGGTCGTCGCGGCGGATCTCACGCTTCCATGGCTGGCGGCCCTTCAGCACGCCCGATTCGTCGACGATCTCGGCGACATATTCTTCCTGGCGGTAGGCCATCACATGGACGCCTGAGACACCGGGAATTTCCTTCACCTCGTTGATGATGTCGGTGCAGAGCTGCTTGCCTTCCTTCTTCTGGTCCTGGGCGCCTTCCAGTCGCTTGATGACGGCGTCGGGGATATGGATGCCGGGCACGTTGGAGCGGATCCATTTTGCCGTCTTGGCGGAAGCGAGCGGGCCGACGCCGCACAGGATGAACACCTTTTCGGTGTGACCGAGATCGCGGGCCTTCTGCATGAAGGTTTTGAACATCGGCACATCGAAGCAATACTGCGTCTGCACGAACTGCGCGCCGGCGGCGATCTTCTTGCCGAGATGGATCGGGCGAAAGTCGAAGGGCGGCGCGAACGGATTGACTGCAGCGCCCAGGAACAGCTGCGGTGGCGTCGTCAGCTTGCGGCCGGACAGAAACTTGCCGTTGTCACGCATGATGCGGCAGGTCTCCAGCAGCGACATGGAATCGAGATCGAACACCGGCTTGGCACCCGGCTGGTCGCCGGCCTGCACGCCGTCGCCGGTCAGGCACAGCATGTTGGCGACGCCCATCGCGGCACCCCCCAGCACATCGCCCTGAATGGCGATGCGGTTCTTGTCGCGGCAGGCGATCTGCATGATCGGCGCATAGCCCATGCGGGTCAGCAATGCGCAGATGCCGACCGAGGACATGTGGCAATTGGCGCCGGACGCATCGACCGCGTTGATGGCGTCGACCCAGCCGTCGAAGATCTTCGCACGGTTGTAGACGTCCTCGGGATCGGCGCTGTCGGGCGGGTTGAGCTCGGTCGTCACCGCGAACTCGCCGCGCCTGAGCACCCGCTCCAGCCGACCGCGCGAGGTGTGGCCGGGCAGGGGATCGAGCGGCAAATGGATGCCGGCCGGATTTTCGTCGAGCTGGCGGCCGATCATGCGGAGCCTCCGGTCTTCGCGGCAGCGGCCTCACGGGCTGCCGCGGCCTGCGCGGTCACCCGCAGCCAGGCCGAGGTTTCGCGTAAAGACTGGTCGACCGGCTTCTGCACGGTGAGAATCCTGTCGGAATTGACCATGTTCTGCGAACCTTCCCAGGCCTTGACCCAGACGCAGGGCATATTGGGCTCGACTTCGCAATTGCCGTTGGCGCGCACGCCGCCGCAAGGGCCGTTGCGCAACTGCTTGGGGCAGTTCATCGGGCACGACATACCGGTCGAGGACAGGATGCACTGACCGCACATGCGGCAGTCGAACATGAAGCCTTTGACGCGCTTTTCGACGAATTTGATCGGAGCTTCGACGCGGCCATAACCGATGCCCTTCCACAAGGGGTGCAGCAGCAGGAAGGCGTCGGAAAAACGGGCATAAAACCATTCGAGCAATCGCGAGTGCCGAACAGACCATAATCTCACCGCGAACGAGCGCTGTACGCGGCGCTGCGGCGACACGTCGGCCGGCTTGTAGTCGGATTTCGGCGCTGCCTTCTTGACCAGCGTGGCCTGGGTAACCGCCGGGTTCTCGTCAGACATTTTCTTTTCCGCCCGCCTTGACCAGAGCGACCAGCCGCTCGCGGTCGTATTTCGCGTCGAGTTCGTGGAATGCCTTTTCGACCTCGGCTTCGAGATCGTCACCGACCGCAACCGGATCGGCCTTGCGCCATTCGGCGAGATAGTCGTCGGTGCCACCGGCGCCGGTGCGCATGGCGCACATGTCGATCGCCTCGGTGAAGCGCAAGGGCAGTTCGCGCTTGGCGTTCTGCCGGCCTTTCCTGACGATGACCTGGGCAGGGATGTCGCGCCAGTAGACGACGATAAGATCGGCCATGAATTCTCGCTCCTCGATATTCCGAGCATTGCCGCAAGCGTCGAAAGGCTGCTTGTTATGGGACGACGCGCGCGCATTCAAAAGCGACGCATTTCGATGTCGTAAAATGAAAGGTGGGTTTATTCGTTTGCGACCCATGTCGCGACGGGGTCGATGCAGCAGCAATGGCGGCGGAGTTTGCGCTGTTCCGACGCCGGATGCGTTACCAGATGCCGGTTCTCAGCCCTTTCCAGACGTAGAACCAGATCGTCGGGTGGTACCACTGTTTCGATGGCAGGCCTGGATCGAACGTCGCGAGTTTTCCGGCCAGCGCGTCGCTGACCGCCTCGACGCAGATATCGCGCGAAAACGCCGTCTGGCGCAGCGCATAGCTCGAGATGGTGTCGCCTTGTTTCGGCTTGCCGCGCGCCTGCTTCAGCACACCGCCGGTGTCGACTCCCGCATCGACCAGATGGACGGTCGTGCCGAAATTCTGCGGATCGCCTGACGTCAACGCCCAATAGCCGCCATTCATGCCGCGATATTTCGGCGTGATGCCGGCATGATAATTCAGCACCGGACAAGGCATTTTGCCCAGCATCTCCCTGGAAATCAGCCGGCAGCCGTTCAGCAGCACGACGCCGGGCTTGATCGTCTCGATCGCCTGCAGGCATTCCTGGCTGTTGGCGGATGCCACATGGACGATGACCTGGCCTTGCCGCGGTTCCGTTTCAAGCTTCTCCTCGGCAATCAACCGGGCGGCGTGTTTGACATTAAGCCGTTTGCCAAGCCTGCTCAGCACCATCGTGCCGAGCTGACCCATGGCGGAGATCCAGCCCTGGCGTCGGGCGCGGCCGCGCAGCAATTGTTTTTTGGATTCAGGGATTTCGAGGACGACGCTGACAGGGCCGACGCGGTCGGCGAGGTCGTTGATCATGGCCCAGACGTGTGCGCCGCCACCGGTGACGACTACAATCGGCCGCGGATTGGATTGCGACGCTGCCATTGATCTTGCCATGCTCCACGGACCGGCTGATGTGGCCGGGACCTTAGGGCAGGTGGGTTAATCCTTGGTGTGCCGGAAGCCTTACGAGGACATGAAGATGCCGGTCAGCGCTTGAACTCCATGATGTCGAGCTTCGATTCGTAGTAGGGCGCGGGGAATTCGATGCGCCATTCCTTGGCGCTGTTGCGGAAAGCGTAACCGACCTGGTCGGTTTGCGGGCCGCTGCCATAGGGCTTTGCCCGGTCGTCGTTGACGGAGCCGGAGCCAAGATAGATCGAGCGCTTGTCGCCATCGTCGAAGAAGCGGCCCCGGGTGCGCTGCGAACCACTGATCTTTTCCAGCCGCCAGCCGGAGCCATCATCGGTCACCCTGCATTTGAACCAGCCATAGATGACGAGCGGGCTCAGCCCGCCGACCTTGATCGTGCGGCACCGCCAGCTGCCGGTGAGGTCCTTGTCGGAGAAGGCGGCCAGCGGCTTGGCCAGCAGTGCGTCGAGTTGCTCGACCTCGGCGGGGTCGCCCGCCTTTGCCTCGGCGAGCGCCGCCTTGCGGATGTCGCCATATTTGTCGAGCCGCTCCTTGTCGGCGGTGGTCATCAGTTTCTGCACTTGACCATCGGCAAGGGCGGGCAAAACGCAGCAGAGGAAAACAAGGGCGGCAAGCAAGGGGCGAAGGTTCATCAAAGGATTCCCTGTTTTTTGTTCTGGAACGGCGCCGCTGCCGTCTGGTGCATAACTTACCGGGTCGCTGGCGCCTGTCATCCGTGCTTAACAGCGTCACGGTCGAAATTCATGGTGTGACGAATGCGAATCTTGCTCACGGGATCGTCGGGTTGGCTGGGAAGCGCGTTGGCGCCGCTGCTGCGCGGGCTTGGACATGACGTCACCGGCCTCGATCCCGTTCCATCGGCCGAAACGCGGATCGTCGGTTCGATCGCCGATCGCGATCTGGTCATGCGAGCGGTCAGGGACAATCGAACTGAAGCCATCATTCACAGCGGCGCGCTGCACAAGCCCGACATAGAAAGCCACGCCAACAGCGATTTCGTCGCCACCAACGTGCAAGGCACGCTGAACTTGCTCGATGCGGCGGTGGCGGCCAACGTGCAACGCTTCGTCTTCACGTCAACGACTTCATTGATGATCTCGCAGGCGATACGCGACGGCTTCAAGGGCGGTGCGCGCAAGGCGGCATGGCTGACGGAAGCGATGTCGCCCGAGCCGCGCAACATCTATGGGGTGACCAAGCTCTCCGCCGAACATCTCTGCCGCCTCTATCACCTTCAACATGGGCTGGCGGTGGTAGTGCTGCGCACGGCACGTTTCTTCCCCGAGGCCGACGACATGGCGCATGCGATCGAGCAGTCGGACGCCAACACCAAGGCGAACGAGTTGCTGTTCCGGCGGCTGACGGTGGACGATGCGGCGCAGGCGCATGTCGCTGCATTGGAGAAGGCACCGGAGCTCGGCTTCGACATCTTCATCGTCTGCGCGCCAACGCCGTTCCAGCCCGAAGATTGCGCGGACTTGATCGCCGACGCTCCATCGGTCGTGGCGCGTTATTTTCCCGAGTTTCCCATGCTTTATGCGCGCAAAGGCTGGACGATGTTTTCCTCGATCGGCCGGGTCTATGACGCGTCGCGGGCGAGGGACAGGCTGGATTTCGCCTGCAGGACCAGCTTTGCCGACGTGCTGGCGGCGCTGGCCGCCGAAGACGGGAGCTGACCCGTCAGGCGTTCGTGGCCGCCCGCGCCAGGCCCGGCGTCAGGTCGCCAAAACCGGTGGAGCGGCGCTCATAGGTAAGGCCAAGCAGGGCCGCGGCCTTTTCCGCGACCTTGTCGAGCTCCGGATCGTCGGTCTGCGCAAGGTAGATCAGCTTCTCGTAATTGCCGAAATAGTCCTTGATCAGCTCCGGGTGCTTGTCCAGCCCGAGCGGCTTCATGAAGAAGGCATCGAACTGGCGGCACAGGAAGTCCGTCATGTAGAACGACATCATGTCGTCGTCGGCAACCTTCGCATAGGCGTCCATGCCTTGATAGAAGGCGAAGCAATGCGGTCCGGCCATGCGCTCGACGCCGTGCTTCTCCAGTACGCGGTCAAGCAGGCCGCCTGTGCCGCAATCGGCATAGCCGACGAAGATGTGCTCATAACCCTCCGCCCTGGCCTTCTCGATCGCCTTGTCCATGGCCGGTGCGATGCGGTCGGGATAGAAATGAAATTCCGCCGGCAAACACGTCAATTCGAGGTGATCCAGCCCGAGCCGTTCCTTGACGGCCAACACCTCGCGCGCAATCATCCCGCAGGCGATGACGAGCAGCCTGTCTGTCTGATTCGGTTTCGTTTTTTTCGTCTTGACCAAGTCGAGCCGGCTTTTCGCTGCGGGGTTAATTTATCTGTCGAGGGAGACACCGTCCATGAAACTGCTACGGGTAGCGCCGATGGTTATCCTTGCCTGCGCGCTCGCACTCACGGCCTGCGCCAACACCATTCGAGGTGTCGGCAAGGATGTCAAATCGACCGCGAGGGCGGTCAAAGACACTGTCGCCAATTGATCGGCAGCCACTTCCTTCATCTGGGAACAAAAAAGCCGCGCTGCAAGGCGCGGCTTTTTTCGTCGTCCTGATGCCTTGGATCAGGCCGAAGCACGCACGTTGTGCTTGCGCTTCATGAAATCCTTGGCGGTCTCGACCGCCACCGCGGCGTCGCGGCAATAGGCATCGGCGCCGACGGCCTTGCCGAATTCCTCGTTGAGCGGTGCGCCGCCAACCAGCACGACATAGTCGTCGCGAATGCCCTTTTCCTTCATCGTGTCGATGACGACCTTCATGTAGGGCATGGTGGTGGTGAGCAGCGCCGACATGCCGATGATGTCGGGCTGGTGCTGCTCGATCGCATCGAGATACTTTTCGACCGCGTTGTTGATGCCGAGGTCGATGACGTCGAAGCCGGCGCCTTCCATCATCATGCCGACGAGGTTCTTGCCGATGTCATGGATGTCGCCCTTGACGGTGCCGATCACCATCTTGCCCTGTTTCGGCGCGCCTGTGGCGGCGAGCAGCGGGCGCAGGATGAACATGCCGGCCTTCATGGCGTTGGCGGACAACAGCACTTCGGGGACGAACAGGATGCCGTCGCGAAAATCCTCGCCGACGATACGCATGCCTTCGACCAGCGCTTCGGTCAGTACCTTGTAGGGCACCCAGCCGCGCTCGAGCAGAATGCGCGTGCCTTCCTCGATTTCTTCCTTCAGACCGTCATAGAGATCGTCGTGCATCTGCTGCACCAACTCATCGTCGGAAAGTTCGGAAAGGATAATCTCGTCGTCGGACATTTTAATCCAGCTCCTCACGGCATCGCGACTGTGTCGCAAGGCACAAAATAATGGCGTTCATACCTAACCCGCAACGGGCGGGTATCCATAGCTGATTTGCGACTTCCCGCAAAAGGAAAGCGACTGGAAAATCTATCGGATTTCTTGTCGATTTTGCGACAGGCGTTGGCGCGGACGGGCCGTTTCGAATAGGGTGCATGGCTACGATCCGGCGAAAGCCGCGCCATGCGGCCGCAACGGTTACGGACCGGCCATAGTCAGGCAGGCCATATTCAGGGAAGAGCGATCATGAGCGAACACGCGGCAGTCGACCAGGAAGCGTCAAACGCGCGGCGTGGGCGCGGCGCCAGCGGCGGAGCAGCGGCAAGGCGCGCGGCGCGCTCCGGCGGCGGCCCGGGCACCCAGCTCACCTACATCAAGCGCAAGATCAACGTCTACGAAGTGCTGAACGAGGAAGGCCTGGCGCTGATCGAGAAGAACACCGACACGGTGCTCGAGGAAATCGGCATCATTTTTCGCGATGACGCGGAAGCGCTGCAGCTCTGGAAAGAGGCCGGAGCCGACGTCAAGGGCGAGCGCGTGCATTTTCCCAAGGGGCTCTGCCGTTCGCTCCTGAAGACCGCGCCGCCCATCTACACCCAGCATGCCCGCAATTCGGAACGCTCGGTGCAGATCGGCGGCAACGCGACCGTGTTTGCGCCGGTCTACGGTCCGCCCTTCGTGCGCGATCTCGATGGTGTCAGGCGCTATGCGACGATCGAGGATTTCCAGAATTTCGTGAAGCTCGCCTATATGGCGCCGTCGATCCACCATTCGGGCGGCACGGTGTGCGAGCCGGTCGACGTGCCGGTGAACAAACGCCATCTCGACATGGTCTACGCGCATATCAAATATTCCGACAAGCCGTTCATGGGTTCGGTGACCGCGCCGGAACGCGCTGAGGACACGGTGGCGATGGCCAAGCTGGTCTTCGGCGACGACTTCGTCGAGAACAACACGGTGCTGACCAGCCTGATCAACGCCAACTCGCCGATGGTGTTCGACGAGACCATGCTTGGCGCCCTGAAAGTCTATTCGCGGCATAACCAGGCCTGCATCGTCACACCGTTCATCCTGGCCGGTGCGATGAGCCCGGTGACGGTCGCCGGCACGCTGACGCAGGTTCTAGCCGAAGTGCTGGCCGGCGCCTCGTTCACGCAGCTGATCCGTCCGGGCGCGCCGGTGCTGTTCGGCACCTTCGCCTCGTCGATCTCGATGCAATCGGGCGCGCCGACCTTCGGCACGCCGGAGCCGTCGCTGGTCTCCTATGGCGCGGCGCAACTCGCCCGCCGTCTCGGCCTGCCGTTCCGCACCGGCGGCTCGCTCTGCGCCTCGAAAGTGCCGGACGCGCAGGCGGCGTATGAGAGCGCCAACACGCTGAACTCGACCATTCTCGCCGGCACCAATTTCGTGCTGCATTCGGCCGGCTGGCTCGAAGGCGGCCTGGCGTCCTGCTACGAAAAATTCATGATGGACATCGACCAGCTCGGCATGACCCAAAAATTCTCCGAGGGCGTCGATCTTTCGGAAAACGGCCAGGCGATGGACGCCATCCGCCAGGTCGGGCCGGGCAGCCACTATCTCGGCTGCGACCACACCCAGGCCAATTTCCAGACCGCCTTCTACCGCTCGTCGATCGCCGACAACAACTCCTACGAGCAGTGGCTGGCCGAGGGTCAGAAGACCGCGCCGCAGCGCGCCAACGATCTCGCGCGGCGCTGGCTGGAGGCTTATGAGGCGCCGCACCTCGATGAAGGCATCGACGAAGCCCTGAAGGACTTCATCGCCAAGAAGAAGGGGTCGATGCCCGACGCCTTCACCTGAAAGGAGCCCGAGTCAGGCGGGGCTAAAGTCGCCAACATCATCCACAAGGAAGTCTGGCGGAGCGCCTTCTCCGATCCGGACAAGAAGGGATGATTTGCGGAGACCGAAATGGCTCGAAGGAGCGCGTTCAAGGGTGTCGCGAGCGATGTGGCTAATTCGTTTGTAAGCCGCACCAACGATGTTGATGGATATTGGGGCGTCGGAATGCTTCATTCGTCAGCGCGAGAAAATTTGACATCCAAAATTCGAATGGAACTCTCTGACGAGTCCTGCATGTCTCTTCCCGCCTTCGCCTCGCTAATCAGGCGGCATCGTTCGATGGTCGAAAAGCAGGCAGCAGATAAGGGCCTTAAGTTCCAAGCGTGTTCGATCGAAATCGAGTTCGATTTACCTCAAGAGAGATCTGATATCGATCTCTGCCTGGGGAATGAGAGCGTCTTTAGATGCTTGGTGACGATCATCGATGATCATGCAAGGGCGTGGACGCATTTTGATTTCCGGTTGCTCGCGCCCACACGATCCCGCACGGGAGTTACGCAGCACCAGAGCCTCATAGTGTTACCATGTCCGATGTGACGTCCCTCGGGTTGCCAAAGCACGGTTCTCAGCGTCGTTTCGACAGCATCGGCGAAGCGTTAGCCCACCACGGACTTCTTGTTCGCGGCGGCTTTAATTTCACATCGAATGATACAGCACCGGCTGGTCCTTCAGGCGCACCGGCAAAGTCTGTCCTGCTGGTGGGGCAGGCGGGTGCCGCGCCTTGGCGGCATTTCCTGCGCTGGCGGGAACAGCAGCCGCAGGCGATCGCCAATCCGCTCGATACCTGGTCGCGCCAGGTGATTGGCGCTGTGGCAGAAAGGTTTGGCGCGCGCGCCGTTTCGCCGTCGGACAAGCCTTATCTGCCGTTCCAGCAATGGGCTGTTCGGGCGGAGGGGCTGAGGCCGTCGCCGCTCGGGATCCTCATGCATCCGCGATACGGGCTTTGGCACGCCTATCGCGGCGCGTTGCTGTTCGAGGAAGAGATAGCGCTTCCCGAGCCCTGCGAGGCGATCCATCTCTGCGACACATGTGTCGACAAACCCTGTCTGAAATCCTGCCCGGTCGATGCCCATTCCACGGATGGTTTCGCCTACCAGCCCTGCCTTGCGCATGTGCGGGGCGCGGGCGGCGGGCCGTGCCGCGCTGGCGGTTGCCTTGACCGCAATGCCTGCCCCTATGGCACAAGCTACCGCTATCCGGCAGAGGTTCAGGCCTTCCATATGGCCGCATTCGCTGGTCTTTAGCGCCTCACGCGATCCCGCACGAAATGTTGACTGGCGGGTTCAGGCAACGCCTTGCCGTGGCCGCTTGCGCGGATATGTATCGCGCATCTGATCAACGGAGCAGGCAATGACGAAGCAAGACCTTCAGATCAAGACCCGTGACGGTGTGGCGAATGCAGGCCTGTTTCGTTCGGCCGAGGTTTCTCCAGCCAAGGCCGGTGTCATAATCTACCAGGACGCCTTCGGTCCGCGCCCGGCGCTTGACCAGATGGCGGAACGGCTGGCGGGCGAGGGCTATGCGGTGCTGGTGCCCGACCTCTTCTATCGCAACGCGCCTTACGGTCCGTTCGACGCCAAGACCGCCTTCACCGAGGAAAAGACCAAGGCGGCGTTGATGGCGCTGGTCACCGGCACGACGCAGGAGATGACCATCAGCGACAGCGGCGCGTTTCTCGAGGCGCTCGCCGGCGAAGGCGTTACGGGGCCGATCGGGACGGTCGGCTATTGCATGGGCGGTGCGCGGGCGATCAACGCCGCCGCGACCCACCCAGACCGGATCAAGGCCGCCGCCAGCTTTCATGGCGGCAATCTGGCCAGCGATGCGGCCGACAGTCCGCACCGCAAGGCGGCTTCCATCAAGGCGCGCGTCTATGTCGGCATGGCGGGGGTCGACCGGAGCTTTCCGCCGGAACAGTCGACGCGGCTGGAAGAGGCACTGCGGAACGCTGAAGTCGACCATTTGATGGAGAATTATGTCGGCATGGCACATGGCTGGTGCGTGCCGGACCACAGCGTCTTCAATGCAGCCGGTGCCGAGCGGCATTGGAAGCGATTGACTGACTTGTTCGCCGAAACGCTGGTCTGAGCCTTCGCCCCCTGTTGGCCGCGCGGCACATTGGAGGTATCAGCGGGATGAGCGGCTCGCCCGGCTGGTGCGGCGCGGGGTCATGCGGGAACGATCAACCTGATGCAATCCTATGATGTCGTGATCATCGGCGCCGGCGCAGCCGGAATGATGTGCGCCGTGGAGGCCGGCAAGCGCCGCCGTTCGGTGCTGATCCTCGATCATGCGGCGGCACCTGGCGAAAAGATCCGCATCTCCGGCGGCGGCCGGTGCAATTTCACCAACGTCCATGCGAGCCCGAAGAATTTTATCTCCAGGAATCCGCATTTCTGCATCTCGGCGCTCAGCCGCTATACGCAACGCGACTTCATTGCGCTCGTCGAACGTCACGGCATTGCCTATCACGAGAAGACATTGGGACAGCTGTTTTGTGACGGCTCCGCGCGCCAGATCATCGACATGATGGTCTCGGAAATGCGGGGCAGGGGCGCCGAGCTGGCATTGTCGACCCGCGTTGAGACTGTCAGCAAAACCGAGCAAGGGTTCGAACTCACGCTCTCCACCGGCTCGGTCTCTTGCCAGTCCCTGGTCGTGGCCTGTGGCGGCAAGTCGATCCCCAAGATGGGCGCGACGGGCTTCGGCTACGAGCTTGCCGAACGGTTTGGCCTTGCCGTCGTCGAAACACGGCCCGCCCTGGTGCCGCTGACCTTCGATGCAAAGACGCTAGAGCGGCTTTCGCCCCTGGCCGGGAACGCCGTCGACGCCGAGATTGCCTGCGGCAAGACGCGGTTTTCCGAGGCGATGCTGTTCACGCATCGCGGCGTCAGCGGGCCATCCATCCTGCAAATCTCCTCCTATTGGCGCGAGGGGGATGAAATCCGCATCGCCATGCTGCCGGGCACGGATGTGGCTGAACTCGTCCGCGCCGCCAAGCGTGGCAATGGCCGGCAAGCGGTGCAGACCGTGCTTGCAAATCATTTGCCGAAACGGCTGGCCCAGGCGATAGCCGAGCGAACCGGGCTCGACGGCAATCTTGCCGATCTTTCCGAGGCCCAGATTAAAGCCGTCGAGGCCGCGGTCAACGACTGGCGCATCAAGCCGGCCGGTTCGGAGGGCTACCGTACGGCCGAAGTGACGCTCGGCGGGGTAGACACCAATAGCCTCGACCAGAAGACCATGCAGGCGAAGTCGGTGCCGGGCCTGTTCTTCATCGGCGAGGTCGTCGACGTCACCGGCTGGCTCGGCGGCTATAATTTCCAATGGGCGTGGTCGTCGGGCTGGGTGGCGGGCCAGGCGTGTTGACATTCGGGTGAGGCCAGCCTGACCTGAATCTCAACCCGCCCACAGCTGCAAAAGTCCCTGTTCGAAAAAAATCTTTCCATCACCCCAAGGATTAGCCATTAGCCTTCGTCCAACAGGCAAATGATGGCGATGATGCTGGATGAGAGCGAAGCCTCCGACGCCGAACTGATCGGGCGGGCGAAGGGCGGAGACAGGGGGGCTTTCGGCAAGTTGCTGGAGCGTCACTATGACTTCGTCTATCGCGCCGCCTATCGCTGGTGCGGCAGGAAGGCCGATGCCGAAGACATCGCCCAGGAAGTCTGTGTCCGGCTCGGCAAGGCGATCCGCGATTATCGCGGCGGCGGCGCGTTCACGACATGGCTCTATGCCATGACGATGAACGCCGCGCGCGACATGATGCGCAAGACCGCGCGCGAGACGGTCAAGACCGAGGCCTATGGCGTCCATGCGCTGATTTCGGGCGAGGCCCCGGCCGAGAGCGAAGACCCCGCCGAGGCGCTGTGGGCGGCGGTGCGGCAATTGCCGGACAAGCAGCGCGATGCCGTGATGCTTGTCTATGGCGAAGGCTTGGGCCACGCGGCCGCCGCCGAGGCGATGGCGATCTCGGAGACGACGGTTTCCTGGCACATCCATGAAGCGAAGAAACGGCTGAAGACGTTGATGCGTTCAGCCGGGGAAGTGTGACCATGGTCGACGAAAACGAACTCACGAAGCTGCGCGACGCAGCGATACCCGCACCCGGCGAGAGCGCGAAGGCGCGTGCCTTCGAGGCCGCCCTGCGCGCCTATGACCAGCAGAATATTTCCGCCGTCACCCAAGGATCGGTCGGCGGCCTTCGTCTCACAGAGCGAGCACAAAAGCTCTGGAGCGAGATCATGCAAAAGAAACTCATTGCCGCGCCGGCCCTTGCCGGGCTCGTCGCCCTGCCGATCGCCGGATACGCCACCTTCCATATTCTGAGGGAACAGCCGTCACCGTTCGGCGGCGACGAAAAGATCACCGAGACGCTGGCCGACAAGCCGGCAACGCTGAAGCCATTGGCCAAGCAGGCACCGGGAGATCGGGCCGCCGACGAGCCGACCGTGACCACTGCGCCGACCAAGGACAAGAAAGCCGACGCGGATGTGGAAAGCCGCGATGCGACCGATGCTCTCGTGGCCCCGGCCTCGCCGCCAAAGTCCGAATCGGCCCAGGCGGGCAGGGCAGCGCAGCAGACTTCGACGGAGCGCGGAATATTGTCCGAACCAGCACCGCCGGCGCCGACCGGTGAATTCGCGCTGGATGGCGCCACTGGCGCGCCCAGCACGTCGCGGGTGGCCCGCATGCCGGCGGCCGAATCCAAGCTGATGGTCCAGCAGCCGGCCATGGCGCCGGCGGACCAGATCGCGCCGCAGGAGGAAAACCGCGACCGCGTCCAGGATTTCAAGACCAATCCGGTGCACGCCGCATTGGAAGACCCGGTCTCGACCTTCTCGATCGATGTCGACACCGCTTCCTATTCCTTCGTGCGCGGCTCGCTGAAGCAGGGCTACCTGCCGCAGGCCGATACGGTCCGCGTCGAGGAGATGATCAATTACTTCCCCTATGACTGGAAGGGGCCGGACTCGGCCTCGACGCCGTTCAACTCGACCGTCAGCGTCATGCCGACGCCGTGGAACACGCACACCAAGCTGATGCATGTCGCCATCAAGGGTTTCGACATCAAGCCGACCGAGCAGCCGAAGGCCAATCTGGTCTTCCTGATCGACGTCTCGGGCTCGATGGACGAACCGGACAAGCTGCCGCTGCTCAAGTCGGCGTTCCGGCTGCTGGTCAGCAAGCTGAAGGCCGACGACACGATCTCGATCGTCACCTATGCGGGCGATGCCGGGACCGTGCTGATGCCGACCAAGGTTGCCGAGAAGGACAAGGTCCTCAATGCCATCGACAATCTGCGGCCCGGTGGCTCGACGGCAGGCGAAGCCGGCATCAAGGAAGCCTACAAGCTTGCCCAGCAATCCTTCATCAAGGACGGTGTCAACCGGGTGATACTTGCCACCGACGGCGACTTCAATGTCGGCCAGACCGATGACGACGACCTGAAGCGACTGATCGAGAGCGAGCGCAAGACCGGCGTGTTCCTGTCGGTGTTCGGCTTCGGCCGCGGCAATCTCAACGATGAAATGATGCAGACCATTGCCCAGAACGGCAACGGCACCGCCGCCTATATCGACACGCTGGCCGAGGCCGAGAAGGTGCTGGTCGAGGATGCTTCCTCGACGTTGTTCACCATCGCCAAGGATGTGAAGATCCAGGTCGAGTTCAATCCGAACAAGGTCTCCGAATATCGCCTGATCGGCTACGAGACCCGGGCGCTCAATCGGGAGGATTTCAACAATGACCGCGTCGATGCCGGCGATATCGGCTCGGGGCATTCGGTCACCGCGATTTATGAGATCACGCCCAAAGGCGGTGGCGGCGAGCAGATCGATCCGCTGCGCTATGGCCAGGCCACGGTGAATAATGGCGGCGTTGCCAATGCGGACGAATATGCCTTCGTCAAGATCCGCTACAAGCTGCCCAACGAGGACGTCTCGAAGCTGATCACCACGCCGGTGACCTCGGCCAATGAGGTGGCGTCCTTCGACCAGGCGAGCACTGATCAGCGTTTTTCCGTCGCGGTCGCGGCCTTCGGCCAGAAGCTGCGCGACGAGGATGCGACCGCGAAGTTCGGCTACGACAAGATTGTGGAGATTGCCACTGCTGCCCGAGGAGCCGACCCGTTTGGGTACAGGTCCGAGTTCCTTTCACTTGTGCGCCTTGCCTCGGCGCTGGGCGGTAACCGGTAGTGGCGATGAAGGCCGATTTCTTTCAGATGATGGGATCGTTCTGATAACCGGCCCACGGGCGGGTGAGGCAGGCCGGCGAGGGATACTTTCCCTTGCCGGCCTTTTTTTTGGATCTATTGATATTCAGGGGATGCCGGCCTGCAAACAGTGGCTTCCTGCGCTTCCGGTGCCTCACGTACTTAAGTACGCTCCGCTCCGGTTCTCGAAAGTCACTGTTTTCGGCTCGGCCTGACCTGAATCTCAACAGATCCTGGGCGCGCGCGCAGGATCGTTAAATTGCGCTGCATTTCCGGTACCGGATCGCAATTTCCTCTCGCTACACCGGACATGTCTAAGGCTTGAGGGAGCCGGAATTGCAGATCAGAACCATCGCCAACTCTACTCCGCCGGCACGGGATGCTGCGGCGGTTTCATCAGCCCCGTCAGCCGAATCCAGACGCATCAGCGATGACGTCGCGCAGGCGCGTCACACCGCCATGTCGGCGCTGACCAACGACCGCTTCCGCGCCATGCTGGAGCAGATTACCGATCCCGGCGCATCGGGTGCGCTGGCTACAATGCGCGGCGACAATGCGGTCGATCTCAAGTCGGCGCAGTCGAGCTACGCCGACAACAGCGAATAACCGCTAAAGGAATCGCGTCAGGCGCGGGTGCGCCGCCGCTCGCGGCGGGCTTCGCTGGTCTCGGCCGTGTTTGCGGTTGCCACCTTGTTGCGCATCGGGCCGATGCGCTCGACGATTTTTTCGACCGTCGGACGATCCGCTTTGGTGTGGGCGTCGAGCGCCTTGCGCATCGCGGCAAGATGCTGGAACGAGGTGCCGCAGCAGCCGCCGATGATTTTGGCCCCGCCATCCACGGCGAGCCGGACATAGTCGGCCATCAGTTCCGGCGTGCCGGAATAGTGGATCTCGGTGCCACGGAATTCGGGGATGCCGCAATTGCCCTTGACGATGACAGTCGCCTCCGGCTTCGCCTCGGTCATGTCGAGCAGCGAGGCCAGTATGTCTGAGGCACCGACGCCGCAATTGGCGCCGACGCCGAGCGGCGCTTGCGACAGGCCGTCGGCGACGCCGTGGATGTCTTTCGGCAGCAGTCCCATCATGGTACGGCCGGCGGTGTCGAAGGAGCCAGTATAGGTGTAGGGGAGGCCGACGCGGATGGCAGCTTCGGCGGCGGCGCGGATCTCGTCGGGCGCCGACATCGTCTCGATCCAGGCGACTTCGGCGCCGCCTTCCTTGAGACCCTCGATCTGCTCGGCGAAGGCGTCGACCGCCTCGCCATAGGTCATGGCGCCGAGTGGCACCAGCAATTCGCCGGTCGGGCCGACGGAGCCGGCGACGATCACCTTGCGGCCGGCCTTGTCGGCGACAGCGCGGGCAATCTCGGCGGCGCGTTTGTTCAGCGCATGGACGCGATCCTGCGCGTGGTGCAGCTTCAGCCGGTGGCGGGTGCCGCCGAAGGAGTTGGTCAAGATGATGTCGGCGCCGGCATCGACGAAATTCTGGTGCAGCCGGGTGATGGTGTCGGGCGCGGTTTCGTTCAGTAGTTCCGGCGCCTCGCCAGCCTCCAGACCCATGGCGAACAAATTGGTGCCCGTGGCGCCATCGGCCAGCAGCACACCCTTTTCGGCCAGCAGCGCATCGATCGGATTGCTCGTCGTCATCGGATTGGCTTTCGTGTCCTGGAATTCGGATAAGGATATAAAGAAGTCTTTATGTCTAGTCAATGAAATTGCATCGTGAAGCGCATGGAGGCGGGTTGACGACCCGGGCCATTCCTGGCGCGCTCTCAAACAGAACCTGATGCGAACGACATGTCCGCCAGATTGCGCGCGAAGGCGGCGGCCTCATGCGGATTGATGTCGGCGGCGCGGATCAGATTGTCGAAATGCTTGGTCAGTGCCTGGACCGGCTGGGTGGCGTTCAGCACCACATACATGTCGCCGACGTAGATGGCGGCGCGATAGGGGCCGAAGATGGTAAGCGGGATGGAATAGCGCATGCGGCCGTCATAGAGGAACAGGCGGAAGGTCGGATAGAGGTCGTCGAGCAGCGTCGCCATATGGGCAAGCTGCTGCTGGCGGTCGGCCGCCGGGAAACGGTCCCACACACCGAGGCCGCGCGCGAAAATCTCCAGCGTGTGGCGCGGCATGCAGACTTCCATGTCGGTTTCCGGCCGCCGGTTGTACTCGATGCGGTATTGCGTTTCGCTGGCCTGCGCCAGGCGGCTCCTGTTGGTGATGTTGGCCTCGTAGTCGACGAGCGCGTGGGTGCGCAGGAGATCGGGAATGCCGGCCGGCACATAACGGATCTTGGTGCCGGCGGCTTCAGCGAACCATTTGGCCAGCAGCGTGCGGTCGAAGCCGTCGGGCGCTTCCTCGATTTCGAGGCTCTCGCGGATTTCGCCGGTCACGCCCTCGTCCTGGCTGAGGCCGAGCAGCCAGTCCAGCGACACCTTGAATTCGGCGGCGATGTTGAGCAGCGTTTCGGCGCGCGGCAGGCGCGTCGAGGCGCCCGACATCAGTTGCGACAGCGCCGACCGATCGATGCCGACTGCTGACGCGAAAGCCGACTGGTTGAGGTCGGACCTTGTCAGGAGCAGCTTCAGACGCTCCCGGAAAATCGTCGACAGATCGCGCTTGTCCATGCCTTTGCTCCTGTCTTTTGGAGGAAAAATTTGCGCCGGAGCCAAGAGATTAGCCGCTCAAGGCGTAAATGAATCCCTAAGTTTGTTCACAATGTACAACATATGCAGCCAAAAATGCGCAGACGCAACATTTTGTACACTTTGTCGCGTTGAGTGGAATCACGTCTCCTGACACAATGCTGTCAGGAACCAGTTGGGGTTCCGGCGACTGAGGGACAGTGGTCGATAGCATGACTGGCAAGAGCATTCGGCGAAGCAGCAAACCGGCCATCGAGTGGCCGACCGTGGTTCTCGCTTTCTTCTGCTACGGCACATGGTTCGCCGCCGGCTTCTTCCTCTGGCCATCCTATCCCCTAACAGCACTGATCGTGATGGCCGTTACGCTGGCTCTGCAGTCCTCAATCATGCATGAGGTGCTGCATGGTCACCCGACCCGCAACGCCGTCGTCAATGAGGCCTTCGTCTTCCTGCCGATCGGTCTTGCGTGGCCGTTCCGCCGCTTCAAGACCATTCACCTGCGCCACCATGCGGACGAGCGGCTCACCGATCCGCTGGACGATCCCGAGAGCTACTACAAGGCTCTGTGGCATCACGATGAATTGCCGCCGTTGATGAAATTCGTGCTGAAGATCAACAATACCATGGCCGGTCGCCTCGTGCTTGGCCCGTGGCTGTCGTGCGTCGGCTTCTTCATCGATGACGCCAAGCAGGCGATCGCCGGAGACAAGGCGATCGGCACGGCCTGGCTGCTGCATGCCATTGGCCTTGCCGTGGTGCTGCCGGTCGTGCAGTTCGGGTTCAGCATGCCGGTTTGGCTTTATGTGCTGGTGCCGGTGTGGCTCGGCCAGTCGCTGATCTCGATCCGCACCTATGCCGAGCATCAGTGGTCTGAACATCCGGAAGGCCGCACGGTGATCGTCGAGCGCTCGCCCCTATCGTTCCTGTTCCTCAACAACAATCTGCACTTTGTCCATCACAAGAGCCCGACCATCGCCTGGTACCAGCTGCCGAAGCTGTTTCGTGACCGGCGCGAGGAATGGCTGCGGATGAACAATGGCTATGCCTATCCGAATTATTTCGCGCTGGTCAAAGCCTATGCCTTCAAGGCCAAGGAGCCGATCGTGCATCCGGTGCTGCGCCGCGCACCGGAGCCGGGCAGGGCGTTCAAGCCGCGCGTCAGGGCGCGCAGCATCAATGGGCTCGGCACGGTGCCGGTCCCGGCCGAGCCGCCCAAGGAATAACATCCGCTGATAGCATGATATCGTGTCGGCCAATTCTGATCGGACGCCGCGTTTTTGCGATCTTTTTTCCGGGCATGGTGGTTTGATATCGGCATGAGTGAATTGATTGCGGCGTTGCCGATGTATGACTGGCCCGAAGCGCGCGACGAGGTCGACGCGCAATGGGCGTGGTTGCGCGATGCCTTCCGGCGGAAGGGTATCGATGCGCCGCAATCCATCGTGCGCCGCAATGGCGACCTGCCGCCGGTGCCGGGCGGCATTCGCGACGGCGAGGGTAAACTCATCGCTCCGGATCCGGCGACGCTGCCGCCGGACGAACTCGATTTCCACAAGCTCTGGCTGCATCCGGCGCTGCTGTTCGCGCAGACCTGCTGGGGGCCGATGGAACTTGGTCTATCCCGGCATGTGCAGGTTGTCGGCCAGCCAAGCTACGACGCCTATGAAGGCGGGCAGGGCGAACTCTATTCGAGCGCGCTGGTTATGCGCGCAGGCGAGGGACCGGAGGTCCGGTCGCCCGCCGACGGCAAGGCCTTGCTGCCGCTCGATCTCATCCGAGGCCGGCGCTTCACCTTCAACAGCCTCGATTCCATGTCGGGCATCATCGCGCTGACGCGCGACCTGGAAGCGGCCGGCGAAAGCCTCGACATATTTTCATCGAGCGGCGAAAGCTTTTCACCGAGCGGCGAAAGCGGCGGCCATCGCCACTCGATCGTGGCGGTCGCCGAAGGCAGGGCGGATGTCGCAGCGGTCGACTGCCAAAGCTGGGCGCTGGCGCAGCGTTTCGAATCGGCGGCGCGCAAGGTCGTGATCGTCGGCTGGACGGCACGGCGCAAAGGCCTGCCTTACATCACTGCCGGGACGACGCCGGAAAAGACAGTGCGCGCGATGCGCGAAGCCCTCGCCGGCCTAGCCGAGCAGCCTCGCATCCAACGGGTAGGTTGAAAGTTTTTCGTTGCCGGTCTCGGTGATGAGGATCTGCTCCTCGATCTTGACACCTTCGCGCCCGCCAAGCCGGCCGATATAGCTTTCCACGCACAGCACCATGCCTGGCTCAAGCACGCCGTCCGGCGTGTCTGGCGTCCAGTCGCTGGCATGCGGCAAGGTCGGGTATTCGTCGGCCAGTCCAACGCCGTGGTAGAGTACGCCGTAGCGGGTCGGGAAGCAGTCGCCTGGCGGCACCGCTGAGCGCTCGACGAGGTCGCGGAACGAGACGCCGGGCTGCATCAATGCCGTATTGTGTTCGATCTGATCGGCGGCGATGCGGAACAGGTCGCGCTGTTCGTTGGTTGGCCTTGTATCGCCGCACAGCCAGGTACGTGACAGGTCGGCGCAGAAGCCGTAGGGGCCGATCAGGTCGGTGTCGAAGGCGACGAGATCGCCTGATACAATGATCCGCGATGCGCATTCCTGAAACCACGGGTTGGTACGCGGTCCCGACGTCAGCAGCCGCGTCTCGATCCATTCGCCGCCGCGCGCGATGTTGCCGCGATGCAGCTCGGCCCACAATTCGTTTTCGGAGATACCGGGCTTTAGTGCCTGTTCCATCTCGCCCATACCTGCCTCGCAAGCGACGATGGCGCGGCGCATGGCGAGGATTTCGTCCGGCGATTTGATCAGCCGCGCATTTTCCATCACCGCTTCGCCATTGCCGATGGAGATACCAAGGCGGTGGAGTTCTTCAACGCCTTCCGGATTGATGTGGTCGACGGCGATGCGGTTGTTGCCGCCGCCGTGCTCCCTCACCAGATCGGCGATGCCGGCCGCCCAGCGGCGGACTTTCTGCTCGGTCAGCTCGCCGCCATAGAGATACATCCACGACACTGCCGGCCGCACTTCGTCGACGACACCGGAATGATCGGACAGGTGTTCGCAGGAGAAATAGTCGAACAGCACCACCGGACCCTCGGTGGCGACGAAGCAATGCCGCGTCGGATTGTGCGCGACCCAGAGCTGCATGTTGGTGCTGTCGGTCGCATAGCGGATGTTGACGGGATCGTAGAGCAGGGCGCCGGCATAGCCGCGGCGCTTCAGCTCGGCGCGGATGCGCTCGAGCCGGTATTTTCGCATAGCCGGCAGGTCGGGCGCGGCGATACCCGCCGCGGCCCATTCAGCTTCGGCTACAGCGCCATAACCCAGCACATGCTGGTTGAGCGAAGCCGCCTTCTCGCGGGAGGCGTCGCGCAACGCCTCGATCGAGCCTGGCTCGAACGGCATGATCTTGCGATGGCGGCCGAAGCTTCCCTTTGGCGCCTCACTGTCCATGGCCGGACCTCAGGTCCGCATCTTCTCGCCGCTTGGGTCGAAGGGCGCCTCGACATTGATGCGGGCCGGGCGCCGGTGACCAAGAATCTCGATCTCGAACAGTCCGGCGCTTTCATCCTCGGCGAGGGCTGCCGGCACATAGCCTTGCGCCATCGACTTCTGCACGTAATGCGCATAGCCGCCCGACGTCACCCAGCCGACAACGCGCCAGTCGCCATCGACGATGCCGCGCACGGCGGACGCGCCTTCGGCGGCCTTCGAGCCACGTATTTCCTTGCCTGAAGTGTCGAAGCGCGGCGCGCCGTAGCCGTGCGGCTTTTCCACCGTGCCGTAATCCTTGCTGACCTTGGCCCAGATCGGCTCGTCGCCCATCACGTCGGCGTCCGCTGCGTCGACGACGAAGGAGACACGGCGTAGTTTTGGCCCTTCCGCCTGTTCCTTGGCGGCGGCGCCACGGCCGATGAAGTCGTTCTTCTCCAGCTTGATGAAACGGTCCATCGAACCTTCGAACGGGCCGTAGATCGGCCGCAACTCGCGGAACCAGGTCGGAAAATTCTTTTCCAGGCGCATCGACAGCAAGGCGCGCATGCCGAAATCGACGATGCCGAATTCCTCGCCGGCATCCTTGATCTGATGATAGACAAGACGCTCATAGGCCGGCGCCATCCATATCTCGTAGCCGAGGTCACCGGTGTAGGTGATGCGATTAACCAGGCATGGCGCGCCGCCGACCGCCATTTCGCGGAAATCCATGAAGCGGAAAGCCTTGGTCGAGATGTCGACATCGACCAGCTTCTGCAGGAGTTCACGCGACTTCGGACCGGCGATCGAGAGGCCGACCAGCGTCTGGTCGAAGCGGTGGATGCGGACCGAACCGTCCTTGGGCAGCTGCCTTTCGAACCAGCGCATGTGATACTTCTGCGCGGCCGACGAGCCCCAGATCATGAAGCGGTCTTCGCCGGCCTTGGCAATGGTGAAGTCGCCGATCAGCTTGCCGAATTCGTTGATCATCGGCGTCAGCACGATGCGGCCGGTCTTCGGCATGCGGTTGGTCATCAGCCGGTTGAGGAACTCTTCCGCTCCAGGTCCCGACACTTCGTATTTGGCGAAGTTGGCGATCTCGGTGACGCCGACGCGTTCGCGCGTGGCGCGCACTTCCTCGCCGATAGGCCCAAAATCGTTGGAGCGGTGGAAGGAGACGACGTCCTTCGGCTCCTTGCCCTTCGGCGCGAACCAGAGCGGGGTTTCGAGGCCCCACGAGTCGCCCATGACGGCGTTGTTGGCGAGCATGGTGTCGTAGAGCGGCGTCGTCTGCGCTGGGCGGGCGGCCGGCAGTTCCTCGTTGGGGAAGCGGATCGAGAAGCGGCGCGAATAATTTTCGCGCACCTTGGCGTTGGTGTAGCGCAGGCCGGCCCACTCGCCGAAGCGGGCGACATCCATGCCCCAGACGTCGAAGCCCGGATCGCCGTGGACCATCCAGTTGGACAGAGCGAGGCCGACCCCGCCGCCCTGGCTGAAACCGGCCATCACGGCGCAGGCACACCAGAAATTGGTCAGGCCCCGCACCGGACCGACCAGCGGGTTGCCGTCGAGCGCGAAGGTGAAGGGGCCGTTGATGATCTGCTTGATGCCGGCCTTCTCGATGCCAGGGAAGTGCTTGAAGCCGATTTCCAGCGACGGCGCGATGCGGTCGAGGTCGGGCGGCAGCAGTTCATGGCCGAAATCCCACGGCGTGTTGACCGGCGACCACGGCTTGCAGGCCTTTTCATAGGTGCCGAGCAGGATGCCGTTGCGCTCCTGGCGGGTGTAGATCTCGCCCTTGAAGTCGAGCACGCCGATCATCTCGCGGCCGGTCGACTTGTTGAACTCCTCGACCTCCGGCATCGGTTCGGTCAAGAGATACATGTGCTCCATGGCCAGCACCGGCAACTCGACGCCGACCATGCGGCCGATCTCGCGCGCCCACAGGCCGCCGCAGTTGACGACATGCTCGGCGTGGACCGTGCCTTGTTCGGTGACGACGTTCCAGGTGCCATCCGGCTGCTGCGTCAGGTCGACCACGCGGTTGCGCAGCACGATTTCGGCGCCGAGTTTTTTCGCCGCCTTGGAATAGGCGATGGTGGTGCCGGAGGGGTCGAGATGGCCTTCGACCGGATCCCACATGGCGCCGACGAAATTGGTCTCGTCCATCAGCGGGAACATCGCCTTGGCTTCGGATGGCGTGATCAGTTCGGTGTCCATGCCGAGATAGCGGCCCTTGGCGTGGGCAAGGCGCAGAAAATCCATGCGCTCGGGCGTATCGGCCAACATCACCCCGCCGGTCAGGTGCAGCGAACAGGACTGGCCCGAAATCTCCTCGATCTCTTTGTACAGTTGCACCGTGTAGGCCTGCAGCTTGGCGACGTTCGGATCGCCGTTCAGCGTATGGAAGCCACCGGCCGCATGCCAGGACGAGCCTGAGGTGAGCTCCGAGCGCTCGATCAGCATGATGTCGGTCCAGCCGGCCTTGGCCAGATGATAGAGCACCGAGCAGCCGACGACGCCGCCGCCAATGACAACCGCTTTTACGTGGGATTTCATGAAGATAGGTCCGTTTTTGAAGAGATTGAATCGAATGAGTGGGGCGTGAAAGCAAAGCGGAGGTCGGATACAGCGATGTTTTCGGAGAGCCTGCCATCAAGCGCGGCAAGGATGGTTTCACAGACGGAAGTGCGATGTTTCAGGACATCGTGGCTCCAGACACGCAGGATCGAATAGCCTTGGGCGCGCATGAAATTGTCGCGGCGACGGTCATGGGGACTGTCGGCGTGCTGGGATCCATCGATCTCGATGACGAGCCATTTTTCGCGGCAGGCTAAGTCTGCATAGAAAGAGCCGATGGAGAGCTGACGGGTAAAGCGATGACCACCAAGCTTGCGCGCTTTCAGTTCAAGCCAAAGCAATGCCTCCGCTTGATTGCCCGCTTGCCGGAGTTTTCGTGCTCGCTGCGTTGTGCCGGTTTTGCGGCGGCTGCGCGATGCGTGAACGGCTTCCCCCACTCCGTCGCTGCTTCGCAGCGCCACCTCTCCCCCCTCCGGAGGGAGAGGAAGGGAGCCAACTAGGCTAGGCTCGCGCCCTTCCTCTCCCCCGTCGAACGGGGGAGAGGTGGCGAGCGAAGCTCGACGGAGTGGGGGTCGACCGCGCATCAAATCCATACAGATCAAAAATCGGTCGGCGCGCCGCCTTCGGCGGTGCGCTTCTGAACGAAGGCGTTGAGTTCCTCGCGGATGGCAGGGTCCATGTAAGGCTCGTCATAGGATGCCAGCCGCTCCTTCCACACCTTGTTGGCCTTTTCCAGCGCCGTCGGCGAGCCGGCTTCGGCCCAGGTCTCGAAATTGCGCCAGTCGGACAGGATCGGCGAATAGAAGGCGGTCTTGTAGCGGTCCTGCGTGTGCTGGGTGCCGAAGAAGTGGCCGCCGGGGCCGACCGACTGGATGGCGTCGAAGCCAAGCGCCTCTTCGGAGAGATCGAGCGGGGTCAGGAATTCGGCCACCATCTGCAACAGGTCGATATCCAGAATGGTCTTCTCGTAGGAGCAGCGCAGGCCGCCCTCGAGCCAGCCGGCGGCATGCATCATGAGATTGCCGCCGCCCTGGATGGCGCCCCACAGCGAGAACACGCTTTCATAGGCGGCCTGCGCGTCGACCGTGTTGGCGGCGCAGGTGTTCGAGGTGCGGTATGGGATGTTGTAGCGGCGGGCAAGCTGGCCGCCGACGAGCTGCGCCTTCATGTATTCGGGCGTGCCGAAAGCCGGTGAACCGGACTTCATGTCGACATTGGAGGTGAAGCCGCCATAGCCGACCGGTGCACCCTTGCGCACCATCTGGGCGAAGGCGATGCCGGACAGCGCCTCGGCATTCTGCTGCACCAGCGCGCCGGCGATGGTGACGGGCGCCATCGCCCCAGACAGGGTGAAGGGCGTGACGATGACGACCTGGCCCTTGCTCGACATCTGGATGATGCCTTCCATCATCGGCACGTCGAGCTTGAGCGGCGAATTGGTGTTGATGATGGTGAAGACGGACGGCTCCTCGAGCAACTGCTCGTGGCTGATGCCGCGCGCGATGCGGGTGATCTCGATGCCGTCGACATTGCGCTCCTTGCCGAGCGAATAGATGTGGAACACCTTGTCGGTCAGCGTTGCGAGGTCGCGGATGCATTCGAGATGGCGGACCGACGGGTGGATGTCGGTCGGCTCGACCGGATAGCCGCCGGTGCAATTCAGGATGTTGTGCATCTGGGCCAGGCGCAGGAAATTGCGATAGTCCTGCTGGTTGCCTGGCCGCCGGCCGCGATCGATGTCGGAGCAGTTGGGCGCCGAGGCCATCATCGAGATGATCAGATTGTCGCCGCCGAAGCGCACATTGTGCGCGGGGTTGCGGGCATGGATGGTGAATTCGGACGGGCAGTTCGACACCAGCTCCAGGATCATGTCGCTGTCGAAGCGCACGCGCTCCGAGCCCTCGCGCACATCGGCGCCATTCGCCTTCATGATGCGGCGGGCTTCGTCGTGCAGCACATCGACACCGATTTCCCTGAGCACGCGCAAGGAGGCGAGGTGGATCGATTCCAGCTCGTCCTCGGAAACCAGCTTGGTCGGCGTCAGGGGATTTTTCAGCTGGCGGAAGGCCGGCTGTTCGAACGCGGCCGAGCCACCGGCACGCTTTCCGGCGCGACCGCCACGGCGGGCACGGTCGGGTGCCAAAGCCGGTTCTGAGGGTTGTAGGACGGCGGTCATGATGGTCCTCGTAGGATGCGATAACGGGCGGCATAATGGACCGGCGCCCGTCCGGCCATTGCGGAGGCGGCGACCACTAGGGCGAGGGAAGCGACATGCCCGAACGGCAGCTGCGTGGCCGCGACATCCGCCTTGATCATCCATCCGTTGGCGCAAGCGGATCTTCCTCGCCGGCCCTTTCTTTCCCCCGATCGAGCACGTAGCCAGTAAGGCCTGTCAGCGGGGAGGTCGGCCGGCACCGTGATCGTCGCCCTCGACGCTTTTCTGGTCGTCTTCGCGCTCTATAGATCAGCCAGCCGCAGAGGCTCCTGACAGGGTTTGGCTGGAGCCGAGCGTCGGTTCGAGCTGCGAGGCTTACCGCCATCGGACCGAACCGCTAAGGCTGCAACCGCGACGGCATTATGGATCATGGACTTGGTAGACACGAGAAGCGACGAGACGATGCAGTGGGCAGCGATCACCGGTGTGATCGCCACCGTGTCCGTGTTCGCCATCGCGCAGGGGCTGTCCTATCCGCTGCTGAGCTTCATCCTGCAGCGCCATGGCGTCTCGCCGGCGATGATCGGCCTGTCGGCTTCAATGACACCTGTCGGCTTCATCCTGTCATCGCCGCTGATACCTGGCATGGCAAGGCGGTTCGGGGCAGGGCGCACGGCGCTCACTTGCGCGGTGCTTTCGGCTGTCGTGCTGGCGCTGATCGGCTGGACGCAGAATGTCTATCTCTGGTTTCCGCTGCGCTTCCTGATCGGCGTGGTGACCAATCCGCTCTATGTGCTCAGCGAAATCTGGGTGATCGCGCTGGCACCGCCGGCCCGGCGCGGCCGCATCATGGGTCTCTATTCGACGATCATTTCCGCCGGCTTCGCGACCGGCCCGCTTTGCCTGCTTGCCGTCGGCACGGAGGGCTGGCCGCCGTTCCTTGTCGGCATCGGCGCCTTCGTGCTCTGCGGCTTCTGCCTGGCGTCGGTTCTGCCGCGGCTTCCCATGGTGGACGAGGCCGGGCATCAGGTTTCGGTGATGGGTTTCATGCCGCTCGCCTGGCTGCTTCTATCGGCGGTGGTCGTGGCCGCCGGCTTCGAGCAGGCGGTGCTGGCGCTGCTGCCTGTCTACGGCACGCATCATGGCATCGCGGAGGCTCGCATGTCCGCGCTGCTCTCGGTCATGATCGCCGGCAACATTGCCATGCAGGTGCCGCTTGGCCTGCTGGCAGAGCGGCTGACGGCCCGCCTGGTGCGCTTCCTCTGCGTCTTGCTGACGCTGTTCGGATGTACGCTGCTGCCGGTGCTGATTGAAAGCCCGCTGGTCTGGCCCTGCGTCTTCGTCTGGGGCGCTGTGTCCTACGGCATCTACACGATGTCGATCATCGAGCTTGGCGAGCGCTTTGCCGGCTCGGCGCTGGTCGCCGGCAATGCGGCATTCTCCCTGATGTGGGGCGTCGGCGGCATTCTGGTCCCGCCGCTTACCGGCGGCGTGATGGATGTGCTCGGCGCGGGCGGCCTGCCGGCCACGCTGGGTGCGATCTGCGCTATGCTGGCGCTGGCGACGATCATCCGCCAGCGGGTTCTGTGAAGCAACGTGACGCGGACCGCAAAAGACCATATCGCATCTTGAATGTCGGCGCCGCCAAGGCGATGTAGGCAAAGCCGCCCAGAATCCCCCGGAGACCTGCATGACCTCTTCGACGACCAAAGCTCAGCCTTATCAGAAGGCCGGCGATCCCTTCCTCTGGCTGGAAGACAGGACCAGCAAACAGTCGCTCGACTGGGTTCATAGCCAGAACGAGGTCACGGTGGCGGAATTGCAGGGCGATCCATCCTACCAGGCGTCGTTCCAGACGGCGCTCGACCTGATGACTGCGGAGGACAATATCGCGGTTGGCGCGGCAATCGCGGGCCATGTCTACAATTTCTGGCAGGACAAGACCAATGCGCTCGGCCTGTGGCGGCGCACGACGGTCGCTTCCTACAAGACCGACAAGCCTGACTGGGAAACGATCATCGACTTCGATCAACTGGCGGCGAAGGAGGGGATAAAGTGGGTGTTCGGCGGCGCTGTCAGGCTTTACCCCGATTTCAACCTCTGCCTGGTCTCGATGTCGCCCGATGGCGGTGACGCCAGCGCGATGCGCGAGTTCGACATCGCGGCCAAGTCCTTCGTGGAAGGCGGTTTTCAGGCGCCGGCCTCGAAATCGGGCTTTGGCTGGCTGGACGAGGATACGGTCATCGTCTCGGCCGCATTCGAAGAGGCCGACAAGACCGAGTCCGGATATCCGCGCGTGGTCAAGCTCTGGAAGCGCGGCACCAAGCTGGAAGAGGCGACCCCGATCTTCGAGGGAAAGACCGAGGATCTTGCCATGGGCGCCGGTGTCGAGTTCGACGGCGAGAAGCGACACCTGTTTCTGGCGCGGACACTCAACTTCTTCGCATCGCACAGTTTCCTGCGCCTGCCCTCGGGCGAGAACCGCCGGATCCCGCTGCCCGACGATGTCACCGATACCGCGCTCTTTAGGGATCAACTGGTGTTCGGGGTGCGTACCCCGTGGATGGCGCCGGACGGCACCGCATGTCAGCCGGACGGGCTTTATTCGATCGATTTCGCGTATTGGATCGAAACCGGCAGTTTTGGCCCGATCGAAACGTTGCTGGCGCCGGCATATCGCGTCTCGATCGCCGGTATCAGCCGCACGCAGGACCGCCTGTTCATCAACGTGATGGACAATGTGCGCGGCAAGGTTCTCGTTTGCGAGCGTAAGGATGACGCCTGGTCGCTGAAACCTGTGGCGCTGCCCGAAAACGGCACGGTCGGCATCAGTCATGCCGAGCATTTCGGCTCCACCGTCTCTTTTTCCTTCACCGATTTCCTGACGCCCAGCTCCATCATCTGGTCGGATGACGACGGCGAGACGCTTGCCACCGTGAAGTCGCAGCCGGCCCGCTTCGATGCCTCGCCGCTTATCTCGGAACAGTTCGAGGCACGCTCGAAGGACGGCACGATGATCCCTTACTTCGTCGTCAGGCGGCGCGACCAGAATGGGCCGGTGCCGACGCTGCTCTACGGCTATGGCGGCTTCGAAGTGCCGCTGTTGCCCGGCTATGCCGGCGTGCGCGGCAGGCTGTGGCTGGAGAAAGGCAATGCCTATGTGCAGGCCTGTATTCGCGGCGGTGGCGAGTTCGGCCCGGCCTGGCACCAGGCGGCGCTGAAAGGCAAGCGCCAGAACGGCTTCGACGACTTTGCCGCGGTGGCTGAGGATGTCGTCAGGCGTGGCATCGCAACGCCTCAATCGCTTGGCATCCAGGGCGGCTCCAATGGCGGCCTGCTGACCGGCGCTTCCCTGACACAGCATCCCGAGCTTTTCGGCGCCGTTATCATCGAGGTGCCGCTGCTCGACATGCTGCGCTACACCGAACTGCCGCCGGGCGCTTCGTGGATGGCCGAATATGGCGATCCGTCGAAGCCGGAAGACGCCAAGTGGCTTTCCGCCTATTCGCCCTATCAACACGTCAAAGCCAATGCCGCCTATCCGCCGGTGCTGCTGACCACCTCGACCGCCGACGACCGGGTCCATCCCGGCCATGCGCGCAAGATGGCGGCACGCCTGCAGGAAGCAGGACACGGCAAGACGCTATTCTTCGAGGAGACCGAAGGCGGACATGGCGGGCGCGGCGACCGCCGGCCGCAGGCAGCGCAGACCGCGATGAAGTATGTGTTCCTGCAGCGGGCGTTGAGCGGCGAAGCCTGACCTCATTCCATGGCACCACGTGAGCAAAGGGGGTAGTTCTCCTCGACCTCCCTTTGCTCTAAGGTGCCCTTCATGGCTCTCGCTAGATTATCAGCTCGCGCATTCCGCGTCGCGGTGACACCGTCGTCACGCACGCTGCGCGCCGAGCTTTTGCGGCTGTGCGCCCGCATCGGCTATTCGCCACCTGCCGTCCTCTGACGAATTCGCCCCGGCACCGCCGGAATGATTTCAGAGGAAAGATCAGACATGACCTATCAGAATTATTCGCTGAAGCAGCTTCAGCAGATCGATGCCGCGCATCATCTCCATCCGTTCACCGACCACAAGGAACTGCGTGAGGCCGGCGCGCGCGTCATCACCCACGCCAAGGGCCCGTTCATCTACGATTCCGAAGGGACGGAACTGCTGGACGGCATGGCCGGCCTGTGGTGCGTCAATATCGGCTACGGCCGTGACGAACTGGCCGAAGCCGCCTATGCCCAGATGAAGGAGCTGCCTTACTACAATTCCTTCTTCAAATGTTCGACGCCGACGCCGGTGCTGTTGTCGAAGAAGCTGGCCGAGATCGCGCCACGCAACGTCAACCAGGTGTTCTATGGCTCGTCCGGGTCGGAGGCCAACGACACCGCGTTGCGCCTCGTGCGCCACTATTGGGTGCTGGAAGGCAAGCCGGAGAAGAACCGCGTCATCTCGCGCAAGATGGCCTATCACGGCTCGACCATCGCCGGCACTTCGCTCGGCGGCATGGATGCCATGCACAAGCAGCTCAACGGCGCGGTGCCCAACATCGTCCATGTGATGATGCCCTATGCCTATGAGCTGGCGCTTCCTGGCGAAAGCGACCATGATTTCGGCCTGCGCGCGGCAAAGTCCGTCGAGGACGCCATCCTCGAGGCCGGCGCCGACAAGGTCGCGGCTTTCATCGGCGAGCCGGTGATGGGCGCGGGCGGCGTCAAGATCCCGCCGGCGAGCTACTGGCCCGAAGTGCAGCGCATCTGCCGCAAATACGATGTGCTTTTGATGCTGGACGAGGTCATCACCGGCTATGGCCGTACCGGCGAGTGGTTCGCGGCTCAGACCTTCGGCATCGAAGCGGACACCATCACCACGGCCAAGGCGCTGACATCGGGCTATCAGCCTCTGTCGGCGCTGCTGGTTGGCGACCGCATTGCCTCGACGCTGGTCGAGAAGGGCGGCGAGTTCAACCATGGCTACACCTATTCGGGGCATCCCGTGGCCTGCGCCGTGGCACTGAAGAACCTCGAGATCATCGAACAGGAAGGCTTGGTCGACCGCGTCAGGAACGACACCGGCCCTTATTTCGCCAGGGCTTTGCAGGAGCGTATTGCCGGGCATGATCTGGTCGGCGAGGTGCGGTCGATCGGCCTGATGGGTGCCATCGAGATCGTCAAGGACAAGGCGACGAAGGAGCGCTTCCTGCCGTCGGGGAGTGCTGCGGTGACGGTGCGCGATCATGCAATCGCAAATGGCATGATGCTGCGCGCCACCGGCGACACGATGATCCTGTCGCCGCCGCTGATCTGGACCCGCGACACCATCGACATGGCCTGCGAGCGCATCGGCAAGGCGCTCGACCTGGCGCAGGCGGACCTGCGCAGGCGGTAGAACGAAACCGGGCGTCCGTTGATTGGGCGCCCGGCCCTAAAAAATCCGTCGCGGCGGGAACGAATATCACCCGACGCGCAGCTGTTGGGGGCTGTATTCATGAGCAGGACGGGCAAGAGCCGGCGCAGCCGAGAGGCCGCGTTGCGGCCGAACGGTCGATCAGCGCCGCGCTGAAGCCGGCCAGCCGAGCGGTAAAAGTAAATTCGCCGGTTTTCGTCTAAGACTTGAATGAGCGCCGCGGAACTTTGATTTTGCGCATTGTCGAGATGATGCGCTAGAACCAACCGGCATGTGCACCGATGGGGAATATCATGGCCGGACAACCGCTCAACCAGCCGGCTGAAATTCCAGCCGAACTCGATCGCTGGAACTGGGGCGCCTTCTTCCTCAACTGGATTTGGGGCATTGGCAACAGCACCTTCATCGCGCTGCTGGCGCTGATCCCCGTCGTCAACCTCATCATGATCATCGTGCTCGGCGCGCGCGGGAGCCGCTGGGCCTGGCGGAACCGTGCCTGGCGCGACGCCGAGCAATTTCGCAAGACGCAGCGCAACTGGGCGATTGCCGGCCTTGCCGTCTGGGTGGTCAGCATCGGCGGCTGTGCGACAATGGTCGGCAGCATCCCTTTCGTGCTCAAAGGCAGCGACGCCTTCCGCATGACCATGGACGCCGTCCGCACCGACACCCGGGTGAAGGCCGCCATCGGCGACGATGTGACCAACAATTTCTGGGTCGGAGGCCACCTCAACGTCAATGCGAATGGCGCGGGCGACGCCCAATTCAGCATTCCCGTCCACGGCGCCAAGGGCAAAGGCACCGTGTTTTCTCATCTGGTTCGCAATGCGGGCATATGGAGCACCCGCCTGCTCGTGGTCCGCGTGGACGGCGTCGATGCACCGATCGTGCTGACCAATGAAGATCACGTGCCGATCCCGGGTGCGGCGATCGGAATATAGACGGATCGTCGGTAACAAAGGGACCGGAAATGCAAAAACCGCGCCCCATCGGGAACGCGGCTTTGCCAGATACGCATGGCGTTTCGCTACGAAGACACTTGCGAAACTTACGGGCTCCGGTACGCGAGACCTGATCCGGAGCGCCGGGCGGATGCGATATGTCCGCCTCGCAATCCGTTTTATAGGGACATCGTTACCGCGGAGTTATCGAGAACTTAAGCAAATCTAAATTTACGGTGCTTTCTCTGGAAGGGTCCGAAAAAAATCCATCGAATCCGCTGCTTACGCTGAATTGCCGCGTAGAAAATTAATTATACCGGAGAAATCGGCGCCGCCATGGCCCTGGGCGTTGAACAAGGCATAGAGCTGCGCCGCTTCGGCGCCGAGCGGCGTCACCGCGCCCGCGCCAAGCGCTGCTTCCTGGGACAATTTCAGGTCTTTCAGCATAAGAGCCGCCGCAAATCCCGGCTTGTAATCCTTGTTGGCGGGCGAAGTGGGCACCGGGCCGGGCACCGGGCAATAGGTGGTCAGCGACCAGCACTGGCCCGACGAGGTCGAGGCAACGTCGAACAGCGCCTGATGCGACAGGCCGAGTTTCTCCGCAAGCACGAAAGCCTCGGCCACGCCGATCATCGAAATGCCGAGGATCATGTTGTTGCAAATCTTGGCTGCCTGGCCGGCGCCGTTGCCACCGCAATGGACGATGCGGCCGGCCATCGGCTTCAGGATCGGCTCGGCGGCGGCAAAGGCATCGTCGGAACCGCCGGCCATGAAGGTCAATGTGCCGGCCGTGGCACCACCGGTGCCCCCCGAAACCGGCGCATCGATTGAGAGCAGGCCATGCTTCGCGGCAATCGCATGCGCCTTGCGCGCCGATTCCACGTCGATGGTCGAGGAATCGATGAACAAGGCTTTTTTCTTCGCCTTGGGGGCGATGTCCTCATAGACCGACAAAACATGCTTGCCGGCGGGCAGCATGGTGATCACCACGTCGGCGTCCTTTGTCGCGGCGGTCGCGTTGGCCATGACGACGACACCGTGTTCGCGCGCGACGGTGAGGTTCTCCGGGATCAGGTCGAAGCCATGCACGGCATCTCCTGCCTTGACCAGGTTTGCCGCCATTGGGTTGCCCATGTTACCGAGGCCGATGAAGGCGATGGTGGTCATAGTGGCGCTCCGTGATTGGGTAAGTAGGCAGTAGGCAGTAGGCAGTAGGCAATCTATTCCGGCGTAAGTTTTCTGATGAGTTGGCGAAGCATTTTTCCGATGCCCTCGTTTGCTAACAGCATGCGGTCAGCTTGATCTTGCGTGGCAAGACCGATGCGCTCGGCGATCTGGAGGTGGGTCTCCAACTCCTTCAGGGAGCCTTGGGCGATCCTGAGAAATTGGTGATATGAGCCTCGATTGTCCCGGCCATAGCCTTCTGCAATGTTTGCAGGAATAGAGGTTGCAGAGCGGCGGATTTGGCTGGTCAGGCCATACAATTCCTCTTTAGGCCATGCTTTAGTCAAGGCGTATGTCGCGACGGCCAGATCCATCGCCTGCTGCCATACGATGAGATCCTTGTACGAATTGATCGTGCCGGTCATCTGCCTACTGCCTTCTGCCATCTGCCTACTGCCTTTACCGTCCTATCAGTGCGCGCGCGATGATGACGCGCATAATCTCGTTGGTGCCTTCGAGAATCTGGTGGACGCGCAGATCGCGCACCAGCTTCTCGATGCCGTAATCATGCAGATAGCCGTAGCCGCCGAGCAATTGCAGCGCATCGTTGGCGACGTTGAAGCCGGTGTCGGTGACGAAGCGCTTGGCCATCGCCGACCATTTGCCGGCGTCCGGCGCCTTGCGATCGAGCTTCGAGGCCGCCGCATAAAGGAAGATGCGCGCGGCCTGCAACTCTGTCTCCATGTCGGCCAGCCTGAACTGCAGCGCCTGGAACTGGTTGATCTTCGAGCCGAAGGCCTTGCGTTCGGCCGTATAAGACAGGGCCTTGTCGAGCGCCGACTGCGCGCCGCCCAGCGAACAGGCGGCGATGTTCAGCCGGCCCCCGTCGAGCCCGGCCATGGCGATGCCGAAGCCGGCGCCTTCGCCCGACAGGAGGTTTTCCGCCGGCACCTTGCAATCCTCGAAGATGACCTGGCGGGTTGACTGCATGTGCCAGCCCATCTTGTGCTCGTTGGCGCCGAAGGAGAGGCCGGGCGCATCCTTGGGCACGACGATGGTGGAGATGCCTTTCGGGCCGTCGGCGCCGGTGCGCACCATGACGGCGTAGACATCGCTGTCGCCGGCGCCGGAGATGAACTGCTTGGCGCCGTTGAGAACATAGTCGCCGCCGCTCTTCACCGCGCGCGTCTTCAATGCGGCGGCATCGGAGCCGGAACCCGGCTCGGTCAGGCAATAGCTCGCCAGCCATTCCATGGAGGTGAGCTTCGGCAGGAAGCGCTGGCGTTGTTCTTCATTGCCGAAACGGTCGATCATCGAAGCCACCATGTTGTGGATCGAGATGAAGGAAGAAAAGGCCGGATCGGCATGTGACAGCGCTTCGAAGATCAACACCGCGTCGAGCCGGCCGAGCGCGGAACCGCCGACGTCGTCCCTGATATAGATGCCGCCGAGTCCGAGCGGTCCGGTTTCACGGATCACGTCGGCGGGGAAGTGTTTCCTGCGATCCCAGTCGAGCGCGTTCGGCGCGACGCGATCTGCGGCGAAGGCCTGCGCCATCTCCTGGATGGCGCGCTGTTCCTCGTTGAGTTCGAACTGGCTGGTGCTCGCATCGACCGCGGCGTCCATGGCGTGCTCCCTGATGTCTGACCTGCTGGCCTGTCTTTTTTGGCTTTGCGCGCGCACCAATCTAGACCAATGATGCCGCCGCGCAACCCGACCTTCCGCGGAGCGGCTGTGCACCAATGCATGCCCGGAGCGAGATGTGACGACAAAATTCGATGAGCTGCAGGGACAGTTCCACGCCTATCTTGCTTCCGTCGACGACGCCCTGGTGCGTGAGGCCGTGGCGCGCATCGGCTGGGACATGCCGGCCCGCGATCTGGAGCCGCATGCGCTTGGCTGCCTGCGCCATCTGGATCGCGCGACTGAGCTGGCGCCGCCGGCCGCGAAACCGCTGGTGCAATTGCTGGCACGGCAGCGCAACGACCTCCATTGGGGGCAGACTTACAGCGAAGCGGATTTCGGAAAAGATTTCATCGACAATTACGGCTGGCTGGAAATCTTCGGCACGCGCGGCCATTTCGCCAATGACGTTGTCGCGGCCGGCCTGCTGATCCTTGGGCCCGGGATCGTCTATCCCGACCACCATCACGTTGCCGAGGAGATCTATATTCCGCTGACCGGCGGCACCGAATGGCGCATGGGCGAGGGCGGCTTTCGCACGCGTGAAGCCGGCGAGGTCGTCCACCACGCTTCCAATGTCAACCATGCCATGCGCACGGGCAAGGAACCGTTGCTGGCGCTTTATATCTGGCGCGGCGGGCCGCTGGCGCAGAAATCCACGATCACCGGAACCGCGACGCAGGGCCGGAGCTGATGACTAGGGCAATCATGCTGCAAGGCACGGGTTCGGATGTCGGCAAGACGGTGCTGGTCGCCGGGCTGTGCCGCGCCGCCAGGAATCGCGGCCTGAAGGTGCGGCCGTTCAAGCCGCAGAACATGTCGAACAACGCCGCCGTTGCCGATATTCCCGGTGACGACAACCACGGCGGCGGCGAGATCGGCCGCGCGCAATGGCTGCAGGCGATCGCTTGCGGGGTTGCGCCGTCGGTCCATATGAACCCGGTGCTGCTCAAGCCGCAGACCGATGTCGGCGCCCAGGTCATCGTCCAAGGCAAGGTGTTCGGCGAAGCGCGGGCGCGCGACTATCAGGCGCTGAAGGGCCGATTGATGGATGCTGTGCTCGATTCCTGGGGCAAGGTCGGCGAGGGCGCCGATCTCGTCATCGTCGAGGGCGCCGGCTCGCCGGCCGAGATTAACCTTCGCAGCCGCGACATCGCCAATATGGGTTTTGCCACGCGCGCCGACGTGCCGGTGGTGCTGGTCGGCGACATCGACCGCGGCGGTGTCATCGCCTCGGTCGCCGGCACGCACCTGATCCTGCCGGAAGAGGACCGGCGCATGATCGTCGGCTACCTCATCAACAAGTTCCGGGGCGATGTTTCGCTGTTCGACGATGGCCTGAAGGCGATCGAGAAATTCACGGGATGGCGCTGTTTTGGCGTCGTGCCGTGGCTGAAGTCGGCGGCCCGGCTGCCCTCGGAGGATTCGGTGGTGCTGGAGCGGCTGGCGTCCGCCGAGACGCGCGCGCTGAAAGTGGCGGTGCCGATGCTTGGCCGCATCGCCAATTTCGACGATCTCGACCCGCTCAAGGCCGAACCGCAGGTCGAGGTGGTGTTCGTGCCGCCGGGAAAGAAGCTGCCGGCCGATGCCGGGCTGGTGGTCATTCCCGGGTCCAAGTCGACGATCGGCGACCTCTTGAAGTTTCGCGAGAATGCCTGGGACCGGGACTTAGCGGCGCACCGCAAGCGCGGCGGCCATGTCGTCGGCATTTGCGGCGGCTTCCAGATGCTCGGCCGCATGGTGCGCGATCCCGATGGCATCGAAGGCAGCGTGACCGAGGCCGAAGGGCTGGGTTTGCTCGATATCGAAACGGTGATGGAGCCGGAGAAGACGGTGCGCAATGTCAGCGCCCGCTCGGTGCCGTTCGACCTGCCGCTCGAGGGCTACGAGATTCATCTCGGCCGCACCACCGGCCCGGACACCAGGCGACCGTCGGCGATCATCAACGGCGTCGAGGATGGTGCGATCTCCGCCGACGGCAAGGTGATCGGCACCTATATGCACGGTCTGTTCGGCGCCGATGCCTTTCGGGGAAAATTCCTCGAAAGCCTCGGCATCAAAGGCGGGGGCATCAATTACCGGGCCGAGGTCGAGCGGGCGCTGGACGAGGTCGCGGCCGAGCTGGAGGGCCATCTCGACTGTGACGCGATTTTTGGGCTTGCTCGGTAAGCCCGTAACATAGGCGATCAGCTGAAACGCCCGACACTTCGTCATCCACGGGCGGAGCAAGGAGCGCAGCGACGCGGCGCAGACCCGAGGATCCATGCCGCGACTTGGCGGACACAAGCATGCTGATTCAAGCCTTTTCACCTGCCTTCGGCCAGTAGGTGCCGAACGACCAGACATTGCCTTCGGGATCACGGCAGATGAATTCGCGGCTGCCATAATCGCGGTTCGTCAGTTCCTGGATGATCGTCGCGCCGCCCCTTCTGGCTTTGGCGTAGGCGGCGTCGGCATCGTCGACGGCGATATAGATCGACTTGCCGCCGCCTGAACCGGGTTCGCCGACCATCTTGCCGTAGTCGTCGTCGCGCACCGTGCCCAACATGATCATCGAAGAGCCGAAGACCAGTTCGGCATGGTGCACGACATCGCCTTCGCCATAGCGGGCGCGAACGCTGAAGCCGAAGGCTTCACAGAGCCAGTCGATCATTTTCGCCGCGTTTTTGTAACGCAGGGCAGGGTAGAGGCGGGGGGCTTCAGTGGTTGCGGGCACGGGAACCTCCTTCATCTGGATTGGTCTATTCCTCACACTGTTCGAAGACCGTTCCAGCGTCTTGAAGAAATGTTACCTGGCCGAAAGTGCCGTCGGCGTCTCGCCGGCAAGAACGCGGAACTCGCGCACCAGATGCGCCTGGTCGGCATAGCCGCAATCGGCTGCGACATCGGCCCAGTCGGCGGTCGGCTGCTTCGACAGGCGGAGCGCCCGGTTGAAACGGACGATACGCGATAGCGTCTTGGGGCCGACGCCGGTCGCGTCGAAGAATTTGTCGGCGAGGTGTTTGCGGCTCCAGCCCAGCCGTTCGGCAAGCGATGCAATCCGGGTCCGGCCGCCGGACGCGATGATGCGGTCATAGGCCCAGGCGATTTCGAGCGGCGTCTCGGTGGTGCTCTCAAGGCGGGCGGCGACGAAGGCTTCGGCAATATCGAAACGTGCCGTCCAGTCAGGCGCGTTGCCGAGCCGTTCGCGCAACGCCGCGCCTTCCGCGCCAAGTAAGTCATCGAGGACGACCATGCTGTCAGTCAATTCGCTCATAGGCAGGCGGAAGAAGCGGCGTGCGCCAAGGGGGGTGAAATTGACCTGAACGCAGCAGGCTCCGCCGAAGGATTCGATCATCACCGGCCCGGCGAAAAGGCCGGCGGCGAAACTGGCGAAGCGGTCATTGTCATCAGGCACCCTGCCGAGGCCGATGGCGAACGGTTCGGCGAAGCTGATCACCAACGGCACCGTCAGCGATGCATACTCGACATTGCGAAAATGGCCGGGAGCAGTTTCGCGGTAACCGCAGATGTCAGTGACGACACCGGCGAGTTCAGCGCCGGGGACGCGCCGCATTATCTCGAAGCGACCGGCAATGGACTGGTCGCGTTCCTTGCGGTGTTGCATCTCCACCGGCATCGCTTTCCTCCGCAGTGAAGAATCTAGCAGACCACCGCCCAACATCAAAAGCGCCCGGCTTTTGACCGGGCGCTCCACGTTATCCAGGATTTCTGGTATTTACGCGCCGCGCATCAGGCAGCCGGCGGCGAGCACGATGTAGGCGACGAGCATGATCCACACCGATGCGAGCGGAATGAACGCGAGGACGCCAAACCCGGCGAGAAGACCGATGATGGCGATAACAAGGGAGATGATGAAGACAATCTGGGTAGGCGCGCTGAGATTCATGTCTGGTCCCTCCAACATGATTCGAACAATGTCATTGTAACAGGCGCGTGATCACACACCAATCATGACGCGCAGCGGGTTGGCCGGATCCGCCAGCAGCTTCACCGCCAGAGCCACGCAGACGATGACCAGCAGCGGCTTGATCAGTTTGGCGCCAATGCGCATGGCAAGGCTGGCACCAAGCCGGGCGCCGAGGAACTGGGCAACGCCCATCATCAGGCCGATTTTCCACGAGATGACGCCGACGGCGGCAAAGACGATGAAGCCGCCAATGTTGGAAGCGAAATTGAGCAGTTTGGTGTGCGCGGTCGCCTTAAGCACGCCGTAGCCGGCGAGCGTCACGAAGGCCAGCATGTAGAAGGAACCGGCGCCCGGCCCGAACACGCCGTCATAGAAGCCGATGGCCGGCACCAGGGTCACACCGAAGAGGAAGGGCGACAGGCGCTCGGCGCGGTCGACATCGTTCATGTTGGGCTTGAGGGCGAAATATAGCGCGATGGCAATCAGCACCAGCGGCAGGGCCGCGCGCAACAGGTCGCCGGGCACGATCGTGGCCAGCAATGCGCCGATGGCACCGCCGGCAAGGGCCAGCAGCGCCGATGGCAATTGCCGGCGCAGATCGACATGGCCTTTCGAGGCATAGTGGATCGTCGCCGACCCGGAGCCGAACATGCCTTGCAGTTTGTTGGTTCCAAGCGCCTCGACCGGCGAGAAACCGGCCAGTAGCAGCGCCGGAATGGTGATCAGTCCGCCGCCGCCGGCAATCGAATCGACAAAACCCGCGGCGAAAGCCGCGAAGGCGAGCATGGCGATGGACTGGGCGGTGAGGTCGATCATCTGATGGGTCGAGATGTCCGGTCGGCTGAGATAGCGCGCGTTCGACCACGACCACCCCGTTTGCGCAAGGCCGATTCCGCGCTAATTCTATTTGAAGGGAATCGGAAAGGGGCCGTTCATGGCATTCGCGTTGCTGGACCAGATACGCTCGATCTTCGACGGCGACCCTGGCGTGCGCAAGGTCGCGGACGATCCCGTCCTGTCGGCGGAGCTGCTGATGCTGTTCCGCATGATCCTGGCCGACGGCACGGTCAGCGAGAGCGAGATGGTTGCCTTCCGGCGCATCTGCAAGGATGGCTTCGGCATTCCGGAAACCAGCATCGACAGCGTCATCGAATATCTCAACGAATTCGGCTACGAGACCAACGGCTCGCAGGCGATCGCGCTGTTCCGCGACCTCGACATCGAGCGGCGCAAGCAATTGGCGCAGCACATGGCCGAGATCGCCAAGGCGGATTCGCAGCTGGCCGAAACCGAGGTGCGCCTGTTGCGCCGCACGCTCGATTTGCTCGACATCAGCCCGGTCGATGTCGTGAAGCCGGACGAGTAGGGGCGGATGTCCTGGCCGGGGGGCCTACTGCCTGCGGCAGCTCCCCGGCGTTCGCGGCCTTCCATCGTGCCACCGGCACGATGGATTCGCTTCGCGAACCGGCTGCTCACCCCTGTTCCTGCAGCCGACGAGCGATCGCGCGATGCAAATCCGGGGCGGCGGTGACCAGCGCCCTGGCGGCCTCGGATTGCGGGTGGTCCAGCACTTCGTTGGTCTTGCCGCGCTCGACGATCTTGCCGTCATGCATGACCAGCACTTCATCCGTGATGGCGCGGGCGACGGTAAGGTCATGGGTGATGAAGAGATAGGCGATGCCAAGCTTCTGGTTGAGATCGGCGAACAGGTCGAGGATCTGGGCGCGGATCGAGACATCGAGCGCCGAGACTGGCTCGTCGGCGACCACCAGTTTCGGGCGGGTGATGATGGCGCGGGCGATCGACAGGCGCTGACGCTGGCCGCCCGAAAACTCGTGCGGGTATTTGTCCATGTCGCGTTGGTCGAGGCCGACCTCGTGGAGCGCATGCGCCACCATCTCCCGGCGCTCGGCGCGCGTCGGTTTTTTCGCCAGGACATGCAACGGCTCGGCGACCAGCCTCTCGACCTTCTGGCGTGGATCGAAGGAGCCGTAGGGGTCCTGGAAAACGACCTGCATGTCGCGCCTGGCCGGCTTCAGCTCGGCTTCGCTCTTGCCGGTGATGGCTTCGCCGCGAAACCGGATCGTGCCTGAACCCGGTCTGTCCAGTGCCAGGATCATGCGGGCAAGGGTCGACTTACCGCAGCCGGAGCGGCCGACCAGCGCCACCGACTGGCCCGGCGCCATCGACAGGGAGACGTTGTCGACCGCGCGGATAGCAGGCGCGCGCCTGAACAGCGAGATGCGGCGGCCGGGGCAATCGCGGGTGACGCCTTCGACCTGGAGCAAAGGTTTGTCCGTCCCGACACTGTGAGGCCTGGCGCGCGCCGGAACATGCATCGAAGCCTGCGCCAGTTGGCGCGTATAGGGGTGGAACTGACCGGAGAGCGTGCGCGCGGTGTCGCCTGCTTCCATCACCTCGCCATGGCGCAGGATGGTGATGCGGTCCGCCATCTCGGTCACGACAGCCAGATCATGCGAGATCAGCAGCAGGCCCATGCGGTTCTCCGCCACGAGGTCGCGCAGGAGGTCGAGGATCTGCGCCTGCAGCACCACGTCGAGCGCCGTCGTCGGCTCATCGGCGATCAGCAGCTTCGGCTTCAGCGCGCAGGCGATGGCGATGACGACGCGCTGGCGCTGGCCGCCGGACAGTTCGTGCGGATAGCGCGACAGCGGGAATTTCGCTTCGGGCAGGCCGACGCGGTCGAGCATTTTTCGCGCCCGCTCCTCGGCCTCGGCGCGGCTCGCCCTAACGTGCCAGCGTATGCCTTCGGCCACCTGTTCGCCGATCGTCTTGACTGGATTGAGCGCTGTCATCGGTTCCTGGAACACCATGCCGATGTCGTCGCCGCGCAGGGCGCACATCTGGTCCTCGGTTGCCCTCAGGATGTCGATGCCGTCGAATGTGACGCGCCCGGTGGCGCGTGCGGCATGGGGCAGGAGCCGCATCACCGTCAGCGCGGTTATCGATTTGCCGGAGCCGGATTCGCCGACCAGCCCCATGACTTCGCCCGGCGCGACGGAGAGCTCCATATCTTTCAGGATCTGTGTGTCGCCGATGGCCAGCGACAAATTGTCGACTTCGAGCAGGCTCATCGCTGCCGCCGCGATTTCGGGTCGAGAATGTCGGCGATGCCGTCGCCCAAAAGGTTCAAGCCGAGCACGGTGACGACGATCGCCATGCCGGGGAAGATCGCCATCCACGGCGCCACCACCATGCGCGTCTGCGCGTCGAACAGCATGCGGCCCCAGCTCGGCATAGGCGGCTGCGCGCCGAGGCCGAGATAGGAAAGCCCGGCTTCGGCCAGGATGCCCAGCGCGAACTGGATTGTGCCCTGCACCAGCAGCAACGTGGCGATGTTGGGCAGCACATGTTCGATCGATATCTGCGTGCTGCTCTTGCCGGCGGCGCGTGCGGCAAGGATGAATTCGCGCGGCCAGATGGCAAGCGCGCCGGCGCGGGCAACGCGGGCAAAGACCGGAATGTTGAAGATGCCGATGGCGATGATGGCGTTGACGGCGCCCGGCCCGAAAATGGCGGTGATCATGATCGCCGACAGCAGCGCGGGGAAGGCGAAGACGAGGTCGTTGACGCGCATCAGCGCCTCGTCGACGAGGCCGCCGCGCGCCGCCGCGAAGGCGCCGAGCGGCACGCCGATCCCCATGCCGATGCCGACGGCGACCAGCGCCACGGCAATCGAGTTGCGGGCGCCGACCATGATCATCGACAGGATGTCGCGGCCGAAATGGTCGGTGCCGAACCAATGGGCCAGCGAGGGGCCTTGCGTCTTGTCCGCTATGACCAGCTTCGTCACATCGTAAGGCGTCCAGACATAGGAGACGATGGCCATCGCAAGGATCAGCACGGTGATGACGAAGCCGGCGACGAATGCGATATTCCCAAACGCCTTGGCCAGGATGCCGCGGAACGTCTCGTCGGGGATGTCGATGCGCAGCGTCATTGCCGGGTCCTCAGGCGGGGATCGACCACCGCGTAGGAAAGGTCGACGACGAGGTTGACGGCGATGACGGCTGCGACCAGCAGCATAACGACGCTTTCGACGACGATCAGGTCGCGCTGGGTGATAGCCTGGAACACCAACCGGCCGAGCCCGGGCAAATAGAAGACATTCTCGATGATGATGGTGCCGGCGAGCAGGAAGGCGAATTGCAGGCCAAGGATGGTCAGCACCGGGATCATGGCGTTGCGCAGCGCGTGCCGCCACAGCACGGCGCGATAGGGCAAGCCCTTGGCGCGGGCGGTGCGGATATAGTCCTCGTTCAGCACCTCGATCAGCGCCGAGCGGGTGACGCGTGCGAGGATCGCCGCTTGCGGCAAGGCAAGCGCCACCGCCGGCAGAAGCAGCGATTTCAGCGCTGGCCAGGCACCGGCACTCCAACCGGGAAAACCACCGGACGGGACCAGGCGCAGCCAGACGGCGAAGACATAGATCAGCATCAGCGCGAACCAGAAATTGGGCACGGCGACGCCAAGCTGCGCCACGCCCATCGAAATCGTGTCGCCGGCCCGTCCGCGCCGGCTGGCGGAAAACAGGCCGACCGGAATGGCGAGGATGGTGGAGAGCGCCAGCGCGATCAGCGCCAGCGGCAGCGAGACGGCGAGCCGTTCACGCACGAGATCGATGACCGGCACCGAATAGGTATAGGAGCGGCCGAAATCGAGGCTGAGCAGGCCGCCGGCCCAGTGCAGGTAACGCCAAGCCAGCGGCGCGTTGAGCCCCATCTGGTTGCGCAAGAGTTCCACCTGGTCGGCGCTGGCGTTCATGCCCAGCATCAGCCGCGCAGGGTCGCCGGGGAGGACTTCCAGCACGGCGAACACCACCATCGAGGCGAGGATCAGCGTGGCAAGGGCGATGGCGAGGCGCTTGAGGAGGTAGGCAGTCATGGGAGGCGAGGAGGCGGCAGCATGGCGTTCTTCCTTCTCCCCTTGTGGGAGAAGGTGGCCTCGCGAAGCGAGGTCGGATGAGGGGTGCTGGACGAATTGCAGGTTGAGTTTGTTCCAGCACCCCTCATCCGTCTTGGCGCTTTGCGCCAATCCACCTTCTCCCACAAGGGAAGAAGGGAAGTCCCGCGCAACCGCTGCCGCACCACAAGCCTCACTCGCTCCATTTCACCTTGGTGAGATCATTGGCCTGGATCGGCGCGTTCTCCCACAGGCCCTGCAATTTGGCGTCCCAAACGCCAACCTTGGGCAATTCGTAGAGGAAGCCGACCACGGCGTCGTCGGCCAAGATCTTCTGTGCCTCGCCAAGCAGTTCCTTGCGCTTGGTTTCGTCGGAGGTGAGGTTGAGGTCGGCGATTATCTTGTCGAAGGTCGGGTTGTCGTAGTTGAAGTAGTAGTCCTTGCGCGAATAGATATCGATGTCGTTGGGTTCGGTGTGTGAGACGATGGTCAGGTCGTAGTCCTTCTTGGTGAACACCTGGTCCAGCCACTGCGCCCATTCGACCGGGATGATCTCGAGGTTGATGCCGACATCGCGAAGTTCCGAGGCGATGATCTCGCCACCCAGCCGTGCATAGCTGGGCGGCGGCAGTTTCAACGTCGCCTTGAAGCCGTTCTCCAGCCCGGCTTCCTTCAGCAACTCCTTGGCCTTGTCGACATTGTGCGGATAGAGGCCGGTGAGGTCGACATAGTCCTTGTTGGCTGGCGACATGTGCGAGCCGATCGGCAGGCCAAGGCCGGCCGAGGCGCCGTCGATGATCGCCTTGCGGTCGAGCGCGTAGGAGATCGCCTGCCTGACCTGCAGCTTGTCGAAAGGCGGCTTCTTGTTGTTGATCGCCAGGATGGTCTCGCCCTCGGTCGAGCCGATCACCACCTTGAACCGCGGGTCGTCCTTGACCTGTGCCAGGCTGTCGGGATCGAAAAAGGGGAAGGCCTGGATGTCGCCGGACAGCAGCGCCGGCACATAGGCCGCGGCATCCGGGACGATGCGGAACTCGACCTTGTCGAGGAAAACCGGAGCGCCCCAGTAATGGTCTGCTTTTACCAGGGTGATCGATGATCCCTTGGCCCAGTTCTGGAACTTGAACGGGCCGGTGCCGATCGGTTTCTCCTTGTTGGTTTCGGCGGATTTCGGCGACACCATCACCGCGTCGCCCCAGCCCATATTGTAGAGGAAGGACCCTTGCGGGTTCTTCAGCGTGACCTTGACCGTTGCGGGATCGATGATCTCGACCTTGTCGATGGCCGCGAACAGGCCCTTCTGCGCATTGACCGAATTGTCGGCGCGGGCCCGGTCGAGCGAGAATTTCACGTCGTCGGCGCTGAAATCGGCGCCGTCGTGGAATTTGACGCCGGTGTGCAGCTTGAAGGTGTAGACCTTGCCGTCATCGGAAATGGTCCAGCTTTCGGCCAGATCCGGCAGCACCTCACCCTTCGGGCCGATGCGCGTCAGCCCTTCGAAGACATTGGCGTAAAGCACCTCGTCGATCGCGGCCGCCGCACCCGCGGTCGGATCGAGATGCGGCGGTTCGAGCGGAATGCCGATGACCAGGTCGGTCCGCGCCGCGAACGCCTGAGTGCCTGCGGCCAGCATCAGCACGACCGCGGCGGCCAGAATGGTTTTCCACAATTTCATCGCGCGACTCTCCCTATCAGCTCAAACATGCGCTCAAACCTAAGGGATAGAAGCGTGATTTCGCGCGGGAGTAAATTGCGTTTCGTGCTGCGCGGCGGCAGGGCCGGGAATGTCTTTCTCCCGGCGGCCTCGCCGATCGATCCAAGCTTGGCCGTGTGCGGACATTATCCAGCGACTGTACCACGCAGCAGCACGTTGAGCCCGATCGCCATCACCTTGGCCGATTCCACCATGTCCGATATGCCGACCCATTCGTCCGGCCGGTGGGCAAGGTCGAGAATGCCCGGGCCATAGGCGATGCAGTCGTAGATATGGCCGATACGGGCGATATGCTTCTGGTCGTAGGTGCCTGGCGAAATGACGTAGTCGGGCTCGCGGTCGAAGATCGCATGAATGCCTTGCGCCACCGCCTTGACCACGGGTGCGTCGCGCTCGGTCATCAGCGGCAGCACTTCCATCAGGTCGCGGATTTCGTAGTCGAATTTTTTGCGCTCGCGCTTCAGCCGTTCGAGAATGCCGGTCACTTCGCTTTTGACCGTGGCCAGATCCTCCTCGAGCAGGAAGCGGCGGTCGATGGTCAGCCGGCAGGAATCGGGCACGTTGGGCGAGGGCAGGCCGGGCCGGAAATCCTCGGTCTGGCCGCCATGGATGGAATTGATGTTCATGGTCGAGCGCCTGGCGCCTTCCGGCACCACCGGCATGCGCGTCGTCTTGCGGTCGAGCGCCGGAAACAACTCGTCCTCGAAGGCTCGCAGGACGGCGCCCATGTGGCGCACCGCATTGTCGCCGAGAAACGGCATCGAGCCGTGCGCGATCTCGCCCTTGGTCTCGATCTCAGCCCACCAGACGCCGCGATGGCCAAGGCAGATGCGGTCCTTGTTCAATGGTTCAGGAATGATGACATGGTCGACCCTGGGTTTCGAGAAATAGCCGAGCCCGGCCAGATGGGCGACGCCGCCGAAGCCGCCGGACTCCTCATCGACCGTGCCCGAAATCTCGATGGCGCCGGGAAAGTCGGGGAAGACCTCCATGAAGGCTTCGACAGCGATGATGGAGGCGGCGAGGCCGCCCTTCATGTCGCAGGCGCCGCGCCCATAGACCTTGCCGTCCCTGATGACGCCGGCAAAGGGATCCACGGTCCAGCCTTCGCCAGCCTCGACCACGTCGATATGCGAATTGAAGTGGACGCAGGCGCCGGGTGACCGGCCGTCGAAACGGGCAACGACATTGACGCGCGGATAGCGATCGGTGTCGCCGGGCGTGCCTTCGGCGCGGATGAACTCGGTCTCGAAGCCGCGCTTCCTTAGCCGCGCGCCGATGTATTCGGCGCATGGTCGGTAGGCTTCGCCCGGTGGATTGATGGTCGGAAAGCGGATCAGGTCGGCGGTCAGCCCCACCAACTCGTCGCGCCTGCTATCGATTGCCTCGAGGAGTCGCTCGTTCATGCCGCGAGTTGAGCAGCGATCGCCACGGTTTTGCAAGCCCGTCGATCAGACCGTGCAGCGTGTCCTTGCGGCAACTATCGCGGGAAATCGTTCAAATTCGCTGCTTTGGATTGGCGAATTGGTCAAGGAATGTGTGTTATCCGTTCGCCGCCATTAAGAAGGTGAAAAAGAACGTGATGGCGGGCAGGCAAGGGGCAAAAAGGGGTTTGATCGCATGAAGAAGTTTTTACTTGCGGCCGCCGTGCTGGCAACCGCGTTGTTTGGCACATCTGTGGGGAGCCAGGCGGCGATGCTTGAAGCAAAGATCGATGTGTCATCGCAGACTATGACAGTGAGATATGGCCTGGAGGTTTACCGGTGGACGGTGTCCACGGCGCGTCCAGGTTATTTCACGCCGCGCGGCACCTACCGGCCGCAGCGGACCGCACGGATGTGGTATTCGAAAAAATACCACATGTCGCCGATGCCATATTCCGTATTCTTCCATGGTGGCTACGCAATTCATGGCACGGGTGCGGTGCGGCAGCTTGGACGTCCGGCGTCGCACGGATGCGTACGGCTGCATACGGCCAACGCCGCGACCTTCTATGCGATGGTGCGGGAAGTCGGATTCGGCAATACGCGCATTGTCGTCACCAATTAGGCGATTGGCGGTTCGCTGATATTGGCTTGGTGGTCCGGTATAGAGACTCGCGTTTCTCGCCGCCGCCTTTGCTCAGGTATTTGAGACGGGAACCGGCTTGGCGCGCTTCTTGCGCCGCCAGTTGCTGATCTCCCACCTTTTGTGGAACCACATCCACTGGCCGGGATCCTCGCGCACCCAGCGCTCGACGACGTCGTTCAGCATCTGGGTGGTGGCATGCACGTCGACGCTCCCGTCGGCGGTGCGCGGCAGGACCAGCTTGTCCTCGATCTCGAGCCGGAAGCGGTTCCCCGGTAACCTGACGCAACGCGCCGGGTAGACATCGCAGTCATAGTGGCGGGCAAGGGTGCCGAGTACGCGGTTGCTCTGGCAGGGACGGCCGAAGAAGGTGGTGTCCAGGCCGTTGGAGAATTTCTGGTCGACGAGAATGCCGATATTGCCGCCATTCTCCAAGACCCCCGCGAGCGCGAACGATGCACCGGCCATCGAAGGCAGCAAGCCTCCCATGGTCGATCGCCTTGTCGAAAGGATGTAGTCGGCAAGGTAGGGGTTGTTGGGCGGGCGAAACAGCGCCGTGATGTTCATTCCGAAGGTCGCGGCCGCCACCGGCAGCAGCTCGAAATTGCCGAGATGGCCGGTGAAGACGATGTGCGGCTGCTTCTCGGCCGCGATCTCGACGAAATGCTCTGTTCCCTTGACCTCGATCCGACCCGGCTTGCCGGCAGCGGGGTCATAGTCGAACAGGGCGTCGAGGAAGATATATTCGGCGGCAAGGCGGGCCATGTTGCCCCACATGTCGGAAGCGATAGCCTGGATTTCGCCGTCGCTCTTTTTCGGATAGGCCTTGCGCAGATTGTCGATGGCGACCTGGTGGCGTCCGACCCTTGGGCCGATGAGGCGAGCCGTGCGGTCGGCAAAATTCAGCGCGCTGTCGACCGGCAGCAGGCGCAGCAGCGACATGATCACCATCGCCGCGCGCGCGACAAGCCAGTAATTCACCTGGCGCAGTTGCCTGCCATAGCGAAATTTCAGATCCCGGCGAAGCTTCTTGAGCACGGAAATCGAGGCTCTAGGCGACGCGCAGGATGATCTTGCCGAAGACGTGGCGGCCTTCCATGCGCTTCAACGCGGCATCGATATCGTCGAAGCCAACCTCGGTGTCGATGACCGGCGCGACTTGTCCCGCGGCCATCTTCTGCATGGCGTTGGCCATGTTCTCCATGCGGCAACCGAAGGATCCGAGCAGTTTCAACTGCTGCTGGAAGAGCTGCATCAGGTTGATCTGCGTCGACACGCCCGAGGTCGAGCCGCAGGTCACCAGTCGGCCACCGCGCTTCAGGCACAGCATCGAGCCGGCAAAGGTGTCGGCGCCGACATGTTCGAACACGACGTCGACGCCCTTCTTCTTCGTCAGCTTGCGCACGACGCCTTCGAAGCGATCGTCGCGGTAGTTGATGACATGGTCGGCGCCGAGCGCCTTGGCCTTGTCGACCTTGTCGTTCGAACCGACCGTGGTGATGATCGTGCAGCCCATCCGCTTGGCCAACTGGATAGCCGCCGAGCCGATGCCCGATCCGCCGGCATGGACGAGGATCGTCTCGCCGGGCTGCAGCCTGGCATTGTCGAACAGCATGTGCTCGACGGTGCCGAAAGTAACGGGCGCCACCGCGGCCCCGATATCGGTCACGCCGGGCGGGGCGGGGACCAGCAGGCGCGCCGGCAGGTTGATCTTCTCCTGCGCGAAGCCGTCGAGATGGAAGCCGTGAACGCCAGAAACATGTTCGCACAGATTGTCGCGGCCTTCGCGGCAGGCACGGCAGAGGCCGCAGGTGCGAGCGCCGTAGATCGACACCAATTGTCCGGGCAGCAGGCTGGAAACGCCGGGACCGACCGTCTCGACCTCGCCGGAGGCCTCGGCGCCGACGACCAGCGGCAGCTTGCGCTTGGCGAAGGCCATGCCACGCCAGCCCCAGACGTCGATATGGTTCAGCGCCACAGCCTTGATGCGCAGCGTGACTTCGCCAAGCGCAGGGGGCGGCGGGGGCGGCAGGTCCACCGTCTCAAGGCGGCGGTCCTCGATAAGTTGCAGTGCGCGCATGGAGCCTGTCGGTTCTGTTAAGCGGAAAGGGCTCGCTTAGACCGGTTCCCGTGCCATGACAAGGCAAGTGTTCTGGCCACCGAAGCCGAAGGAGTTCGACAGAACGGTGCGAACCTGCGCATCGCGCTTCTTGTTCGGCACGACGTCGAGCACGATCGCGGGGTCGGGATTATCATAGTTGATGGTCGGGGGAATGACGCTTTCGCGCATCGTCATCAGCGAAAACGCCGCTTCGACCGCGCCCGCCGCCGACAGTGTATGGCCGATCATCGACTTGTTGGACGAGATGGGCATCGAGCCGATGCGCTCGCCAAACACCGTCGACAGCGACAGGTGCTCCATCTTGTCGTTTTCCGGCGTCGAGGTGCCATGGGCGTTGACATAGTCGATCTCGTCCTGGCCGAGGCCCGCGTCGGCAAGTGCCGCCCGGACAGCGGCAATCGCCGGCGAACCGTCCGGCTTGGAGCGGGTGCGGTGGAAATCGTCGGCCTTTTCGCCACAACCGCTGAGGATGCCGAGAACGACAGCCCCACGAGCAAGTGCCGCCTCCAGCGATTCCAGCACCAGAGCGCCGGACCCCTCCGCCAAGACGAAGCCGTCACGGTCCTTGGAAAACGGCTTGGAAGCCTTTTCCGGATTGTCGTTGTGGGTGGAGAGAGCCGACAGCAGCGAGAATCGGATCAACGCCTCGGCGGTCGCGGAGCCATCGGCGCCGATCGACAGCGCCCGGTCGCATTCGCCACGACGGATCGCCTCGACGCCGAGCTGGATGGCGGTAGCGCCGGACGCGCAAGCCGTCGAGAGCGTGATTGGCAGGCCGCGCGTGCCGAACCGGTCGGCGAGCCGGTCGGCGATCGAGCCGAATTGGGTGGTTTCGAAGACATCGAGTTCCTTCAGGCCGCGCGCCACGCGCAGCAGCCTTTCGGCGCCGGAATCCTGCTTGTCGGAATTGTAGAGCGCGAAGCGCTCGTGCCAGTCGAGTTCGACCGGCGGTGAGGCAAGGAAGAGAGGACCGCCGAAATCGCTCGAATCAAGGCCGGATTCGGCCACGGCCTCGCTCGCGGCCGTCTCGGCCAGTTCGTAGGTGAGGGGGCTGGCGCCCTTCGAACTCGATGCAAGAAAGTCGACCATGCCGGAGATGCGCGTGTTGAGGTGATCGACCGGGAACCGGGTAATCGGGTGGATGCCCGACTTGCCCGAAGTCAGCGCTGCCCAGTTATCCGATTTGCCGACGCCGAGCGAGGTCACCACCCCGATGCCGGTGACGGCGACAACGGGCCTGCCCATGTGATCTCTGAAATTGGCCATCCGGGAGCCCCTCTTATCTCTGCGGCATGATCGCGAAACGCCGCCTCAGGCAGCGTTGACCAGCGCCATGCCCTCGAATTGGTGATAGCCGATCGCCGTTGCAAGGACGCTCGCGGGAATGCCTTCGAATGGCTTTTCGGCCGTAGCGTCAAAAACAGGGTAGGCGGCCTTGCGGTCGACAGCCAATGCCGCCAGCGCCACGGCGAATGGGAACTGTGCTTCCTTCATATGCCCGGTCAGCGTCGAGAAGCCGCGCGCGGCGATTGCCGGATTGGCGTCGAGCGCCGCTTTCTCGGCAATGGTTGCCGCATGTGCGCCGGACGCGCCCGACATGGCGAGCAACTTGCCGCCAGGCGACGCCTGCTTGAGCAAAGCGGCGATCCCGGCGTCGAGTTCTCCGCGCGACCGTCTGGCGCGGCCGGACACGACTTGTCCGAGCTCGGCGTAAATCTTGCGCCCGCGGCTTGCCGCGTGTTCGCGCTGCTCAAGCACCAGGAAGGCGCCGCCGGAACCCGACACCACGCCGCCGCCCTCGGCGCCCTGCCTTTGCCAGACAGGCTTCCACGGGCCGCGATGCAGATAACCGGCAAGCTCATAGCCGAGCAGCATGTCGGAATGTTCGGTCTGGAAGGCGCCGCCGACCAGGATGTGCGTCGACTGGCCGGAGCGGATACGCGCGGCCGCGGTCTCGACGGCGGCGACGCCGGCGCCTTCCTCGCCCATGAAGGTGCGCGAGGACCCCGTCACCTTGTGGACGATGGAGATGTTGCCGGCCAGCAGATTGGACAGCTGCGCCAGGAACAGCGTTGGGCGCAGCTCGGTGGTCAGCTTCTCGTTGAGCAGCACGTCGCGGTCGTTGCGGTTTTCCGAAGCGGCGAGAATGTCGGCGTCGACCGCTTCGTCGCGCTCGCCGCCGCCGGCCGCCACAACCATGTCCATGGTCGTGCAGAGTTCGTCATTGCCCTTGATGCCGGCATCGTCCAGCGCAAGTCCGGCGGCATAGGTGCCGAGCCTCTGCCATGTCTCCATCTGGCGCTGATCGCCGCGCTTGGCGATCTGAAGGTTCCAGTCGATCTCGGGCAGCGGATGGACGGTGTAGGGTGCAAAGCGCACGGCTTCGAGCACCGGCTCCCGGCCGGGTTGCGCCAGCTTCTGCCAATGGGCGTCGGGACCTTCCCCCAGCGAGGAAACAAGGCCGATACCAGTGATGACGACGTCGTGGGGGCTGCTCATGGGCGGCTTTGTGGGTCAGGCGACGGAGCGCGTCAAGTCACGCGTCCTGATGACCTCAGGCGGTCTTGGCGGCAACCAGCGCGTCGATCTTGGCGCACAGGTTCCTCATGACGAAGTAATCATCGGTCGAAGCCTTGCCGTCATTGACTTCCTGGGTCCACTTTTCCAACGGCACCTTGATGCCGAATTCCTTGTCGATGGCGAAGACGATGTCGAGGAAGTCGAGGCTGTCGATACCGAGATCGTCAATGGTATGGCTCTCGGGCGTGATGGTGTCGATATCGATCTCGCTGGTGTCGGCAATGATCTTCGCGACTTTGTCGAACGTGGTGGAGTTCGTGGTGGACAAGGGGCTTTTCCTTCTTTGCGGGTGGAATCTGTCCGCATTCGTTTGGGCGCTGTCTAATCGGTTTTTTCCGGCAGGAAAAGGCCTGATAAGCCGGGCGCAGATGGGCAGGGCGCCCAGGAAATGCAAGAAGGGCCGCCGGTTGACCCGGCGGCCCTTCCATTGACGCAGCGTAAGCTCAGCCGTCGCGGAGCTTGACCAGGTCGTTCAACAGCCCGCCCGTTCCGTTGTGGACGGTCAGCCGCTCGACCTTGCCGGCGATGGTTTCCAGAGCCTCGAGCTCCTTCAGCCGCAGCATCACCGGGTTCTCCGCCATCACCCTGGCCGTGTTGAGCAGGGAACGCGTGGCGTTCGTCTCCTCGCGGCGGCGGATGACATTGGCCTCGGCCTGCTTTTCGGCCGAAACCACCTGGTTGAGGATCTCGCGCATCTCGCCCGGCAAGATGACATCCTTGAGCGCGATATCGCTGACCTCGACCCCGATCTCGGCCATGTCGGCCCGGACCTTGGCCGCCGCCTCTTCGTCGACCGTCACCTTCTTTTCAAGGATCTGGTCGAGGGTGAGCGCGCCCAACGTCTTGCGGAAGGCGTATTGCAGGGCACGGTAGAGGGCCTCGGAGAAGTCCTTCACCGCGCTCACCGCCTTGACCGGATCGACGACCCGGTATTCGGCGGCGATGTTGACGCGGATCGTGACGCGATCCCTGGTCAGCACTTCCTGCCCGGCGACGTCGAGCGACTGGCGCTTGAGGTCGACGACCTTGATCTGCACCATCCGTCCGACGTTCCAGAAGCCGTGCACGCCAGCGGCAAGCGTCCGCACAAGGACACCGTCGACGAACAGCAATCCGGCCTGACCATCCAGAACCGGATGGACGGACATCAACTCCGCCTTCCGGGCCTGGCCGAGCCGGCGCATGACCGCCGGATCGATGGCAAGATCGGCCGACGTTTCGATCATCGTCACCTTCCACGGTCCGGCATCGGTCCACAGCACCAGCTTGCGGTCCGGCGCCAGCACGGAATGGAGGTTGCCGTCACGCTCGATGATTGCGACCTCCGTGCGCCCGGTGCGGACGACGGTGAAATGACGCGCGGCCACGTCCGGGAGCTTGTCGAACAACGCCTTCTCGTACGCCGAAACGAATTCCGGGTTCTTCAGATCGTGCCGGGACACCTCAAGGCTCTGGTTCCGGTTGGCGAGCAAGTGCTCACCCGGCAGCAGGACAGCCTTGATCTCTCCCTTGTAGAGGGTGAGGGCACGTTCGTTTTCCTTTACGAGGACGCGCTCGCGTCCAAGAACCTTGTCGAGAATGGTCATCATTGTCTTACTCCTGTCGGGCATGTTCCCATGCGAGGCGTCACGTCATGCGTCGATCTTCCCTTCGTTTCTCGTGTCACTTCCAATTCCGGCACGAATGATCCGGGGACTGGTGGCATCAATCCGTGGCGGGTCCTCGGGAGCGGATCGCGGGGCAGTGAAGCGGGCGCCGGAGGCCAAAAGTCTCCGTTGCCGGCGACGTTGCGCCTTGACCATCACCGCGAGCCTGGCCGCGAGCCGATGGCGTCAGACCTTTCGATACGGCCTTGGCCCGAAGGCTTTGGCCGTCCGTTAGGTCTTCAGCATTCCAGTCCCCGGACCGTTTCAGATAACACCTGGTAGGTGCTGGCTTATCAGGCCAATGGAGAAGGAATCGAACCTTCGACAGTCAGATTATGAGTCTGATGCTCTCCCAGCTGAGCTATCCGTGGTGCAGACGACGGGACTCGAACCCACAACCTCCGGATTACGTCCGGCGCTCTCCCAGTTGAGCTACATCCGCGATCCCAATCCCCAAAGCGGCGCCGTACACAGGGCGGCAAAGCCGCCTGCACGGGCGGAGACGAAAGCTCCAACCGTTGTGCTCGCTTCGGTTTTCGTGACCGGGAGCGCGCCTATAGCCCCTGCGACGGGTTGTCGCAAGCGGCATTGACATGTCGAATTCGCGGCTTCTTTTCGGTGTGGCATTTTGGCAACGCTGGAGGCCGCGTCTGCAATCGGGAGCTGCAGCCTCAGAAGGTGACGCGGCCAAGCACGCGCAGGCCGTCGCCCTGCGGTTCGACGACCACCGCCTCGCCCTCGCGCGGCGCGACGCCCGTGAGCGCCACGATGTTTTCCAGATGGGTGACCAGGACCAGATTGTCGGAGCCGGAATAGGCGCGGATTTCCTTCATGATGGCGGCGATCTGCGCTGCTTTCTGTGCATCGTCGCCCTTCAGGAGGTCGAGCGGTGGAAAAGGCTCCGGCTCGGCCTCGAAGGCGGTGCGTGCCGTGTCGAGGCAGCGGCAATAGCGGCTGGACAGAATGCGCTCGATGGGAGCCGCGCGGGCGGCAAACAGGGCGCCGATCTTGCTTGCCTGCTGCTTGCCGCGCGCCGACAGATTGACCTGGGTGGCGCAATTGCCGATGTCGAAATTGGCGGGGTCGGTGGTGCCGGTGACCATGGCGTGGCGCAGCAGCACGACATGGCCGCCGTCGCGCAGCAGCGCCCAGCCGGCGTCCGTCGCGTGCGCGGCGGCGGGGACCACAAGCAGGAACAACGCCAAGGCTAACCGGATCATCGCCACCCCTTCCATGAGTCCGCATCGGGTCCCAACCATTCGCATATAGGGATTGGAAAGCGGGCACAAAGACAAGCCAGGCGTCGGCCGCGTCTCATGCCTCACTTTTTGGCGAGCTGCTGCTTCACCAGATCGATCTTCTGGTCGGTGAGCGGCATGGGGATCGTGTAGCCGGCTTCGGTAAAGCTTGCCTGCCGACGATGATCAAATTCGGGCGCGATTGCGCCGCGACCGTGGGTCGCCTATCCCTGAAAAATGTCTCCGCTCACCGAAACCGTCCTGTTCGTCTTCAGTCTTGTCGCGCTCGGCTATCTCGCTGGGCTCACAGGCTATTTGAGGCCGGCGAGCGGCGAGGGGATATCCGACTTCGCGGTCTCGGTGGCAATGCCGCTGCTCCTGTTCCAGACCATGGTCAAGGCGGATTTCCACGGCGTGGCGCCTTGGCCGCTATGGGGCGCCTATTTCACGGCCGCGGCGATCACCTGGGCGGCGGGCCATGCCGTCACCACGCGGATCTTCGGTCGCGATGCGCGCGCCGGGGTGGTCGGCGGGGTGTCGTCGGCCTATTCCAATATCGTGCTGCTCGGTGCCCCCTTCATCCTTGGGATATTCGGTCCGAGCGGCTTCGAAGTGCTGTCGCTGCTGGTCTCGGTGCATCTGCCGATCATGATGATGGCGTCGATCGTGCTGTTCGAGATGTTCGGCCGGGGCAACGGCGAACATGTGCACCCGTTGCGGGTCCTGCGGAGCTTCCTGAGACGGCTGTTCATCAACCCGCTGATCATCGGCATTCTCCTGGGGCTGGCGTGGCGGCTCAGCGGCGTGCCGCTGCCCGGTCTCGTCATGCGGCTGGTCGATGCGCTGGCGAATACGGCCGGGCCGGTGGCGCTGTTCGCCATGGGGCTCAGCCTGCGCCGCTTCGGCATATCGGGCAATGTCCGGCCGGCGCTGGCGCTCTCGGTGCTGAAGCTGTTCCTGATGCCGGCGCTGGTTCTTGCCTTCGTCTGGCTGCTCGGCCTGCCGCCGTTGACGGCCAAGGTGGCGGTCGTGGTGGCGGCGCTGCCCTCCGGCATCAACTCCTATCTCATCGCCGTCCAGTTCAACACCGGCCAGGCACTGGCGTCGAACCAGATGACCATCGCGACCGCCTGCGCGGTCCTCACGACCGCTATCTGGCTGACGGTGGTCCTGCATGTTTTCGGGTGAGTTGACGACGCGTGTGCCACTCGCTCTCGCCTTGCGCTGGTCCAACCCCTATATGCCATCTTGCGATTGCTTGCGGGGCTTTCCCTAGGTTAAGAGCAATGGCTCCAGCGTGCGGCCCTGCCTGCGCTTTACCGAAGACATCCAGATAGCGGCCCGTGAGCGCCGAACGGAGGCTAGACCATGCTTCAGAAAACCAGCCATTTCATGCGCCAGGCCAATCTCATCAACGGCGAGTGGGTGCAGGCCGACAGCGGCCAGACGGTCGATGTGAACAATCCGGCTACCGGCCTCAAGATCGGCACGGTGCCGAAGTCGGGCAAGGCCGAGACACGCCGCGCCATCGAGGCCGCCGACGAAGCTTTCAAGACCTGGCGCAAGACGACCGCGCTCGAGCGCTCCAAGCTGCTGCGCAAGCTGCATGACGCGATGATGGACAATCAGGACGTGCTGGCCGAACTGCTCACCATCGAGCAGGGCAAGTCGCTGTTCGAATCCAAGGGCGAGATCGGTTCGGCTGCCGCCTACATCCTGTGGTTCGCCGAAGAAGGCCGCCGCACTTACGGCGACGTCGTGCCCTCGCCATGGGCGGACCGCCGCATCCTGGTGACCAAGGAACCGGTCGGCGTCATCGCCGCCATCACGCCGTGGAATTTCCCGTCCTCGATGCTGGCCCGCAAGCTCGGTCCCGCACTTGCCGCAGGCTGCACCGCCGTCGTCAAGCCGGCCTCGCAGACGCCGTATTCCGGCCTCGCCTGGGGCGCGCTGGCCGAGGAAGTGGGCTTTCCCAAGGGCGTCGTCAACATCCTGACGGGCGCCGCCGGCGAGATCGGTGACGAGATCTGCGCCAATCCGCTGGTCAAGAAGATCACCTTCACCGGCTCGACCGAGGTCGGCAAGATCCTGATCCAGAAATCGTCGGTCACCGTCAAGAAGGTGTCTATGGAACTCGGCGGCAACGCGCCGTTCATCGTCTTCGACGACGCCGACATCGATCGCGCGGTGGCCGGCGCGATCACCGCCAAATACCGCAATTCCGGCCAGACCTGCGTCTGCACCAACCGCTTCCTCGTCCAGGCCGGCGTTTACGACAAGTTCGTCGAGAAGCTCGCCGCGGCCAGCAACGGACTGAAGGTCGGTTCCGGCCTCGAAGAGGGCGTCCAGCAGGGGCCACTGATCGACGAGAAGGCGGTCGAGAAGGTCGAGGAGCTGATCGCCGATGCCACTTCGAAGGGCGGCAAGGTCGTCGCAGGCGGTCATCGCCACGCGCTCGGCGGCTCATTCTTCCAGCCGACGGTCATCGCCAACGCGACGCCGAAAATGCGCTTCATGAAGGAAGAGATCTTTGGCCCGGTCGCACCCGTGTTCAAGTTCGAAACCGAGGAAGAGGCCGTCGCTCTTGCCAACGACACCGAGTTCGGCCTTGCCTGCTATTTCTATACCGGTGATCTCGGCCGCGCCTTCCGGGTCATGGAAGGCCTGAAATACGGCATGGTCGGCGTCAATGAAGGCCTCATCACCACCCCGGAGGCACCGTTCGGCGGCGTCAAGGAATCCGGACTTGGCAAGGAAGGCGGACATCAGGGCATTGAGGACTACCTCGATACCAAATATGTGTGCATCGGCGGCCTCGGCCTCTGATAGGCTGGTGCTGGGGCAGGCTTGTAACCTGCCTCAGGGCTGAACAACCAGCCGAAGTCCTTTGGATCCACTGGCATTTGCGGGCATGATGATGAAGGACGGCGAGGTTTTCGGCACGACGCAGGCGGGCGAACCGATCCGCCGCTTCACCATCAGGGGCGGCGGCCTCGCCGCCAACATCATCGGGCTTGGCGCCATCGTCCAGGACCTTCGCCTGACCGGGCATGATGCGCCGTTGGTCCTCGGCTACAGCAATCTGGAGGCCTATGAGACCGACACTGGCTTCTTCGGGGCCGTGGTTGGGCGCTACGCCAACCGCATCGGCGACGGCCGCTTCACGATTGGCGGCAACCGCTACCAGACCGAGCGCAACTTCCTGGACAAGCATACGCTGCATGGCGGCTCGCAAGGCTACTCCCACCGGCCATGGACGGTTTCACTGCATGGTAGGGACTTCGTCACGCTGACGCTGCATGATCCCGATGGCGCGATGGGCTTTCCCGGCGCGCTCGACGTGACCTGCACCTACCGGCTGAAAATTCCCGGCACGCTCAGCGTCGAACTGACGGCGACCTGCGAGGAGCCGACGCCGTGCAATCTCACCCAGCATTCCTACTTCAACCTCGATGATGGCGGCACGGGCGACATTCTCGACCACAGGATGATGCTGAACGCCGGCGCCTATCTGCCTGTCGACGGCGACATGATCCCGACCGGCGTGGTCAAGCCGGTCGACGGCACGCCTTTCGATTTTCGCCAGGCGCGGCCGCTGCGCATGGAGACCGAGGGTGAGCAGCTTCCCTACGACCAGAATTTCTGCCTGGCCGCGACACGCGGGCCGCTCAAGCAGGCAGCGTGGGTGCAAGGGGCGAATTCCGGCGTCGAGATGGAAGTCTGGACCACGGAGCCTGGTGTTCAGCTCTATACCGGCCAATATGTGACGCCACGCACCGGCCTGGAAGGACGAAATTACAAGGCCTTCAGCGGCTTCTGCCTGGAGCCGCAGATATGGCCCGACGCGCCGAACCGGCCCTATTTTCCGCAGGCGACGCTATGGCCGGGCGCAATCTACCACCACGTGACGGAATATCGCTTCCGGCAGGGTTAGCTTTTTTCAGGACCTGCCGAACGCCGCCCGCAGCGTTTCGAACGGCGCCAGTGCGCCACGGACCTGCACGACGGCGGCGGCAACGCGGTGCGCGTGCCGGACAGCATCCGTCGGACCAAACCCGGCAAGCCGTGCGGCGAGATAGCCGCCGTTGAAGGAATCCCCGGCACCTGTCGTGTCCACGGGCATCGCGACATGGATTGCGGCGACCTCCCGCAACGCTCCACCATCGGCAATCAAGGCCGGCGCTTCGCCGTTCTTGACCACGACCTCCTTGACCAATTGACCGAGGCGATCAGCGGTCGCCTGCGGTGTCTCATCACCGAACAGCATTTGCTCGTCCGGGAAGGTCGGCAATGCGATGTCGGTGACGGCAAGCGCCGCGACGATCGCTGCCTGCGCATCTTCGCGGCGGCGCCAGAGCCGGGGCCGATAATTCGGATCAAAAGCGATCAGCGAGCCCGCCGCGCGTGCCTTGGTCACCGCTGCAAGCAGTGTCTTGCGCGCGGCATCGTCCAGAATTGCCAAGGTGATTCCAGAAAAGTACACAAGCGCCTGATTTTCCAGATTTTTCGACAGTGCTGCTGGATCCGACGCGAGCTGCCTGGCGGCGGCGTCGCCGCGCCAGTAGGTGAAGGAACGCTCTGCGCCGGTCAGCGTGATCGCATAGAGGCCGGGGCGTGCGCGCGGTATGACCGGGCTGGAACCGATGCGGATGCCGTTTTCGGCGAAGAAAGCGATCTGGCCTTGCGAGAAAGGGTCGTCGCCGAAAGCCGAGACATAGGTTGCCGGCCGGTCAGCGCTCAGCGCATGCAGCGCCCACAGTGTGTTGAACGTGTCGCCGGCAAAGCCCATGCGCCAGTTCGGGCCGGTCTGGCCCGACAGTTCCAGCATGCATTCGCCGATCGAGGCGACGCCGTTTCCGACCATCTGCAATCCTCCAGTGATTTGCGTGCTGTAGCTTTTTGCCGGCCGCAGCGCCATGCTTGGCAAGCAGGCATTTTTGCGCCACAGCGTTTTCCCACAGGCTGGCGGGATGCGATCCGCCCGGCAGAACGTTATCCGCGGAAGAGGAACCGGTTTGGCATCGTTATGGCGTTATCTGTTGGCGGGTCTTGGTCTGGCTGCTTTGCTGGTCGGCGTGCTGGCGGCCGTTTATCTGACCGCGCCGCATTCGGCACAGCCCGTCGGCCCGGATGTCTCGCGGACGAAGAAAACCGACAACGGGTTGTATGTAGCGAGCTTCGTGCCGGAACGGGGCGTGGTGCGGCAGGGCGAGCTGGAATCCTGGCTGCTGACGCTGAAGACAAAGACAGGGGCTTCGGTGGAGCGCGCCGCGATCGGCATCTCCGGCGGAATGCCGCAACACAATCACGGTCTGCCGACCAGCCCTCAGGCGACCGACTATCTGGGCGAGGGACGCTACCGCATCGAAGGGGTGAAATTCACCATGAGCGGCTGGTGGCAACTGCGTTTCGCCATATCGTCCGGCGCGGGCTCCGACACTGTGCTGTTCAACGTGGTGCTGTGAGCGGTTGATGAGGCGCTTTTTCTGCTTTTTGGCACTGACGGTGGCGGCCATCCTTGCCGGTTGCGGCAAGCCGGATTTTTCCGACGCCGAGAAGAAAACGATTGCTTCGCTGGCATTGAACACACTGCCGGCGCTAAAGCCGGACACTACCAATCGCTTTGCGGATGTGCCAGCCGCCGCAGCACTCGGCTCGACGCTGTTCTTCGACGTCGGGATGAGCCGGGATGGCACGGTTTCTTGCTCGACCTGCCACAAGATCGACCGCCAGTTCCAGGATGACCTGCCGCAAGCGGTGGCCGTCGGCCGCACCAACCGGCGCACCATGCCCCTGGCCGGTGTGGCGCGCGACCCCTGGTTCTTCTGGGACGGACGTCGGGACAGCCTGTGGGCGCAGGCGCTGACACCGCTCGAAAACCCGTTGGAACAGGCGGGAAACCGCACCGCCTATGCGCATTACATGAAGACACGCTTCGGCGAACGCTATGAGCGGATCTTCGGGCCATTGCCTGATTTGTCTGGCATTCCGCCGAATGCCAGCCCGCTTGGAAACGATGCGGAAAGGGCAGCCTGGAACGCGATGAGCGGCGCGCAGCGTGATGCCGTCAACCGTGTCTATGCCAATATAGGCAAGGCGATCGCCGCTTTCGAACGCTCGATCGAGCCGGCGCCGACGCGCTTCGACCGCTTTGCGCTGGACCTTGCCACGGGCGCCGAGCCGAAAGGCGACGCCGTCTTTTCCAAGGAGGAAGTTCTTGGGCTGAAACTGTTCATCGGCAAGGCCAATTGCGTGACCTGCCACAACGGCCCGCGCTTCAGCGACAACGGTTTTCACAACACGGGTGTGCCGCCGGTTGCCGGCCTGCCGGCGGATCGTGGGCGGGTCGATGCAGTGGCCCAGGTCGAGGCCGACCCGTTCAACTGCTTCGGCGCCTATCGCGATGGCGACGCCAGTGCCTGCGGCGAACTACGCTTCATGGTCAAGGATGCGCCGGAACTTGTGCGCGCCTACAAGACGCCGTCGCTGCGCGGTGCGGCGACGCGGCCGCCTTACATGCATGCCGGGCAGTTTTCATCGCTCGACGAGGTGGTGGCGCGCTACGCCAAAGCGGCGCCAAGTGTGGAGGGGACATCCGAGATCCATCCACTGGAGCTGTCGGACCGCGAGCGCGCCGCACTGGTGGCCTTCCTGAAGACGTTGTCGCAATGACGCCAAGGACTGTCAGTCGCATGCAGGGCAGTTGAAAAAATATTGCAAAAAAGATATGTTCTAACCCGATGAGCTGGTCAGTCGAGTTTCTCAATGTCGAGGTGAGACGGGAGCTGGAGGCCCAGCCAAAAGATATTCTCGCCAGTTTTCTGCGGATATCGCGGCTGATCGAAGTGCATGGGCTGCAGAAAGTCCATGAACCATATGTGAAGCATCTGGAAGGCCCGCTCTGGGAAATGCGGATGAAGGGCCGGGATGGCATTGCTCGCGCGGTCTATGTCACTGCTTTCGAACGCCGCGTGGTTGTGGTGCGGGTGTTTGCCAAGAAGACCCAGAAGACGCCGCGAAACGAGATCGAGCTTGCCCTAAAGCGAGCGAAGGAGGTTCCATGAGCCGAAAAGCAATTTCAGTCGAGGACGCCGCCAAGGAGTGGTTCAAGGACCCGCAATTCGTTGTCGAATACGATGCCTTGGAGGAAGAATTCGCCATAGCCGAAGCCTTGATCAGGGCACGAGGCGACGCCGATATGACTCAGGAACAGGTCGCTGCGGCCATGGGAACTACACAAGCCGTGATCGCTCGCCTGGAGAGCGGCCGAAACATGCCCTCGACCCGAACCTTGCAGCGCTTCGCAAAGGCGACCGGATCGAAATTGCGCATCAGCTTCGAGCCGGGCAAGCCGAAGTCACGCGCCGGCCATTAAGCGTCTACCGGTCCTTCACCGTTTCCATCGCCACGAAGGTCGAGGTCTGGGCGACATGGGGCAGGGCCGAGATGCGCTCGCCGAGCACGCGACGGTAGGCGGCGATGTCCCGGGTACGGACCTTCAACAGATAGTCGAAGCTCGACGCCATCATGTGGCACTGCTCGATCTCCGGCACGGCCTGTACGGACCGGTTGAAGGCATCGAGCGCGGCGGATCGGGTGTCCGACAATTTCACCTGGACGAAGGCGACATGGCCTTCGCCCATGCGCTCGCGGTCGATGATCGCCTGGTATCCCCTGATATAGCCGTCCTTCTCCAGCCGCTTCACCCGCGCCTGCACCGGTGTCTTCGACAGGCCAACCTTGGCGGCCAGTTCCGACATGGAAAGCCGGCCATTGCCGGCCAGCGCCGACAGGATGTTCCTGTCGATGCGGTCCAATTGGTCTTCTGTCATCGAAACTGTAGCCTAAATCAGCGATTCTTAGCGCTATCATAGGTCAATTGATCTACGCTGTCGATTTTTTCAGACCGCCTGAAATCTGGTACTTGTGCTAGCTTGCGCCATTCGGTCCGGTGACCGCCGGCCCGTTCCCTTATGCTTGCTCATAGGACCGCCATGCCGCTCGACGCCATCCGCCAGCAGATCCGTGCCAACTATTTGCCCGACGAAGACGCAGCGGTTAAGCGATTAGCCGAGGCGACCGGGCTTTCGGCAGGAGACCGCAAGGCGATCTCGGTCCGCGCGGCCGACCTGGTGCGGGCGGTGCGGGGCTCCACCGATCCCCGCCTGATGGAAGTCTTCCTCTCCGCCTATGGTCTCTCCACCAAGGAAGGCGTGGCGCTGATGTGCCTGGCCGAGGCGCTGCTGCGCGTGCCCGATACCGAGACGATGGACGATCTCATCGCCGACAAGATCGCGCCGCACGACTGGTCGGCGCATTCAGGCGGTTCGAGCTCGATCTTCGTCAACGCGTCGACCTGGGCGCTGATGCTGACCGGCAGGGTGCTCGACGAAGGCGAGGGCGGCATCGAAGGCACGCTGCGCTCGATGGTGCGCCGTCTTGGCGAACCGGTCATCCGCAAGGCGGTGGCCGCCGCCATGCGCGAGATGGGCGAGCAGTTCGTACTCGGCCGCACCATCGCCGAAGCCGTCAAGCGCGGCCGGCCGATGATCCAGAAGGGCTACCTCTATTCCTTCGACATGCTGGGCGAGGCTGCCCGCACCGAAGCCGACGCCTTGCGCTATCACAAGGCCTATGCCGACGCCATTTCCTCGCTCGATTCCGGCTCCAACGGCCCCGATATCCGCTTCAACCATGGCATCTCGGTCAAGCTCTCGGCGCTGCATCCGCGCTACGAGGTGGCACAGAAGGAAGAAATGCTGCCCGTGATGGCCGAGCGGCTGCTGTCGCTGGCTCTGGCGGCCAGACATTCGCGGATGGGCCTCAACATCGACGCCGAGGAGGCGGACCGCCTTGATCTGTCGCTCGACGTCATCGAGCGTGTGCTGGCCGAGCCGGAGCTCGCCGGCTGGAACGGTTTTGGCGTCGTCGTGCAGGCCTATGGCCCGCGCGCGGCTTTCACCATCGACTGGCTCTATGCGCTGGCCAAAAAGTACAATCGCAACATCATGGTTCGGCTGGTCAAGGGCGCCTATTGGGACACCGAGATCAAGCGGGCGCAGACGCTGGGGCTGTCAGGCTATCCCGTGTTCACGCGCAAGGCCAACACCGACGTTTCCTACATCGCATGCGCGAAAAAACTGCTTGGCATGACCGATCGAATCTATCCGCAATTCGCCACCCACAATGCCCACACCGTCGCCGCCATTCTGTCGATGGCCGACAACCGCGACACCTTCGAATTCCAACGCCTGCACGGTATGGGGGAGGCGCTGCACGAAACGGTGCGCAAGGCCGAAGGCACGCGCTGCCGCATCTATGCTCCGGTTGGCGCGCATTCGGACCTGCTTGCCTATCTGGTCCGCCGCCTGCTGGAGAATGGCGCCAATTCCTCTTTCGTGCATCAGCTGACCGACGAGGAGGTCGAGCCGGAGGACATCGCGCGTGATCCACTGGAAACGGTCGAACACCAGGGTCCCGCCGCCAATCCGGCGATTGCCCGGCCTTCCCAGATTTTTGGCGCGGGCCGTCGCAACTCGAAAGGGTTCGACATTACCGATACGGTGACGCTGGCTGATATCGACAAGGCCAAAGCGGCTTTTGCCGGGCCGGATCGCTGGCATGCCAAGCCGATCACGCGCGCCGCCGGCTACGGCAAGCAGCGCCAGATCGTCAATCCGGCAAAGCCTTCCGAGGTCGTCGGCACGGTTCACGAGGCCGCCGCCAAGCAAGTCGCGACCGCCGTGCGCATCGCGGTGGAGGCGCAGCCGGCCTGGGCAAAACGGCCGGTCGCCGAGCGTGCCGCGATCCTTGACCGTGCGGCCGACCTTTACGAGGCCAATGCCGTCGAGTTCTTTGCGCTCGCCACGCGCGAGGCCGGCAAATCGCTGGCCGACGGCGTTGCCGAGGTGCGCGAGGCCGTCGACTTCCTGCGCTACTACGCCGCCGAGGCGGCGAATGCCGAGGCGGGCACGCAAGCGCGTGGCGCGATCGCGTGCATTTCGCCGTGGAATTTCCCGCTCGCCATCTTCACCGGCCAGATCGCGGCAGCACTCGTCACCGGCAATTCGGTGATCGCCAAACCGGCCGAGCAGACGCCGCTGATCGCCTTCCGCGCCGTCGAGATGCTGCACGAGGCCGGCGTGCCGGAAGACGTCATCCAGCTCCTGCCCGGCGACGGCCCATCGGTCGGCGGCCCGCTGACAGCGGATCCGCGTATTGCCGGCGTCTGCTTCACCGGCTCGACCGAGGTTGCCAAGCTGATCGAAAAACAGCTGGCCGAGACCGCCGCGCCGGACGCCATGCTGATTGCCGAGACCGGCGGTCTCAATGCCATGATCGTCGATTCCACCGCACTGCCCGAACAGGCGGTGCGCGACATCCTGGCGTCGGCGTTCCAGAGCGCCGGCCAGCGCTGCTCGGCGCTGCGCGTGCTCTATGTGCAGAAAGACGTCGAGAAGAAGATGCTGGAGATGCTGAAGGGCGCCATGGAGGCACTCAATGTCGGCGATCCCTGGCGGATTTCGACCGATGTCGGGCCGGTGATCGACGATGAAGCGCAAAGTTCGATCCGCGATTATTGCACGACGATGGGGCTGCAAGGGCGGCTGATCGCCAAGCTGGAAACCCCTAAGGACGGCCGCTTCGTCGCGCCGCACGTCTTCCGCGTCAAGGGCATCGAGGAGATGGAACGCGAAGTGTTCGGGCCGGTGCTGCACGTCGCGACCTTCGACGCCGACCAGATCGACGCCGTCATCGCCGCCATCAACCGCAAGGGTTATGGCCTGACCTTCGGCCTGCATACGCGCATCGAGGGCCGCGTGCAGCATTTCGTCGACGGCATCCATGCCGGCAACATCTACGTCAATCGCAACCAGATCGGCGCCGTCGTCGGTTCGCAGCCATTTGGCGGCGAGGGGCTGTCGGGCACCGGGCCAAAGGCCGGCGGCCCGCACTATCTCAGGCGTTTCCGCAAGGGGCCGGAGGCCGGCACGGAAGTCGGCGAGGGTCATAGGGTGACAGCGACCGAACTGGCCGACAATCTGCCCGATCCGGCGCTTGGCGGCTGGTCGACACGGCCGGACCGGATCGCCATCCTGAGGAAGCATCTGCGCGGCAAGGGCGCGGCGGCGATCGGTGCCGCTGCCGGCATCGATTTCGGCCAGGTCGATTTGCCTGGCCCGACCGGCGAAGCCAACACGCTGTCGCTGTCGCCGCGCGGCCGGGTGCTGTGCCTGGGGCCGGACGCCGACACGCTGCTTGCGCAGACCATCCAGGCGCTCGCCGCCGGCAATGCGGTGCTGGCGGTGGCGCCAGGTGCCCCGGCTGCCCTCTCCGCATTGACCGGGAAAGGCCTGCCGCTGGCGGCCATCGACGGCCGCCCCGATCCTGTCGAGGCGCGCTCGCTGCGCGTCGATGTCGTTGCTTTTTCAGGCACGCCTGAGGCGGCGCGCATCGTGCGCAAGGTCATCGCCGAGCGCAGCGGGCCGATCGTGCCGCTGGTCAGCGAGGTGCTCAATCCGGCGGCCTATGCGCATGAGCGGGCGGTCTGCGTCGACACCACCGCCGCGGGTGGCAATGCCAGCCTCTTGGCGGCCGCATAGACTGGTCGGTGCTTACGCGCCCTCGACGACGGAAAAGCCCTCGAACTGAGGGTGGCCGAGATAATGGACCTTCGTCGTCCCGACATTGCGGTGGGCGGCGCGGAAGTTCTCCGATTTGGTCCAGGCGACGAAGTCGCCGTGGCTCGCCCACACCGTGTGCGAGGCGAAAAGCGTGTAGCCTTCGGCCTCGTTGACCGGGCCGCGCAGCAGATGGAATTCCCGAAAGCCTTTCATCTCGGCAAGGCTGGAATCCCGGTTCTTCCAAACGGCTTCGAAGTCGGCCTCGGAGCCGGTCTGCACCTTGAAACGGTTCATGGCGATGTACATGGGGTTCCTTTCATGCGGATGTTGATGGTTGGCGCCGCAACGTTGTTCTTGGCCTGTTCAAAACGGGCCGATCCCGACCTCGAACTCCAAACTCGGAGTCCCGGCCTGTGGCGGAATTGGAGGGAAGGGAGCGGCCTTGCGCACGATGCCAAGCGCGGCCTCATCGAAAGTCGCCGATCCTGAGCTTTCCAGAATGCGCAACTGATCCATGTTGCCCTTCCGGCCTATGACGAATGCGACAACCGCATTGTTACGCGCAGCCAGTTGCAGCGATGGCGGGAGAGTACGATTGACGCTGCCAAGCTTTCGAAAGACGTCGCCGCGGTAGCTGTCTTCCGCGGCGCTGCCGGCCTCTTTCTGCCTTTTGCCCTTGCTGGCCGCTTGCGCCGGCCGATCCTGGCCATCGGCCGTGCCGCTCCTTTCGGCTGTCGCAGGGACGGTTGCCGGAGTTGGCCTTGCATAGGGGATCGGCGGCTGGTCCGGGACGGCGACAGGCATTTCGACCGGTTCGGCCCGGGCGTTCGGCTGCACCGGCGTTTCGCTGCTGGCGGCCACGCTCTGCTTGTCCGGGCGCGCGGTTGCCGCCACCAATATGTCGGGCGTGACCACTGGCTGTTTGGCGGGTTCCCGCGAGGGCTCCGACGCTTGCTTTACGGCCTCACGGACAGGCTCGCTATCCTGTGTCGCGGCTTCCCGCACGGGCCGCGAAGATTCTGTCGGCGGCGTCGGCCTCGCCGCCTCAGCCTGATGTGGTTTGACCGGCGGCTGGTTCGGCACCAGCCTGACATTTATCGCCGTGGGATCCTTGTCCAGGACACTCCCTGCCACCTTGTCGCCTGTGTGATCGCCGCCTTCCGACTGCTCCGACTCCCTGGAATCGAAAGCTCGGGCCGGCGAGATCAGAAAAGCCGCAGCCACGCCTGCATGGAGCAGGCAGGAGACGACGATCGCAGCCGGCCATTTGCCGTTGCCGGCAGGCGGTCGCGTCTGGGCAAGCGGCTCAGCCGGCACGATGGCCAACTCGCCGCCGGCATCGGGGAGGAGACTGGTTTTCTGCATGTCGCGCGGCGGAAAATGCAGCGGCCCAGGCAACATTGTCAAATCAAGATAGACTGGCTCGAACGGCAGAAGGCCGGCCAGAGGCCGGGCCACGATATGTCGTGCCAAGGCGGGATTCCAGTCCCACCTTAGGTCAGGACCGGCGCGGACTGTTCAGCCCACGCCGGAACCGTCGCAAGCGACATCGCCAGCGTCGAGGTCAGCAGACGAAGGGATGTCGTCAAGTCCGTCATGCTCAGCCTCCAAATCGCATGGTTGCCGCCAGCTTCAGCGTGATGCCGGGTTCGTAGACAGCGACGGTCGTGCTGCCATTCAGCGGGTTGGCGTATTTGACGTCGAACAGATTGTCGGCACGGAAATCGACTTTCAGATCGTCGGTCGCCTGATAGCTGGCGAAGGCGTTGACCAGCGTATAGTCGGTGGCCACCGCATTGCCCTTCGGCTTGCCGTTGTACTGCACCTCGCCACCGACGGTCAGCTTGTCCTCGAGGAAGCGCAAGCCGAGTTGAGCGGTGACCTGGGAGGAGGGAATGGTGGCGAGGTCGGCTTCCACACCCTTATAGGAAACGGTGTGGCCGTCCGTGATCGAAGCCGAGAGGCCGGCATAGCCCCATCCCGCCTCGTAAACGCCTTCCAGCTCGAAGCCGTTGATCTGGGCCTTGGCGAAATTCTGATACTGGAAGCAGATCGGGATGCCGGGACCGAAGGGGCAGCCGCTGCCTGGGGCGAACGGTGACAGCGTCACACCTTCGATATAATCGTCGACATCGTTGTTGAAGTAGGCGGCCTTGAGACGAAGCGCGTCGCCAGCCTCGATGATGTCGTTCTGCTTGTAATTGACGCCGAACTCCGTCGTCTTGCCGGTTTCAGGTCGCAGATTTGGATTGGGTAGGAACGGGAAGCTGAGGCCAGCCGGATGGTTGCCGCTGATTAGCGTCTCCGTGATCGACGGCGAGCGGTAGCCTTCCGCATAGGTGCCATAGAATTGCAGGCCGGCAAGCCCGGCGCTCTCGAACGGCGAGACACCGACCGTGACGCGCGGCGATAGCCTGTCGCCGGAAATATCGTGCGTGTCATCCTTCAGGCTGTAGCTGTCGTAACGCAAGCCGGCGATGACCTCGAGCCAATCCCAGGTGAGTTTGTCCTGGACGTAGGCGCCCGACACATTCCGCTTGCCCGAAGGGGTGTAGAAACTGTCGCCGCCTGCGGCGCCGCTCGTCTTGACGTTGTCGCCGACCCAGTCGCCGCCATAGGTCAGTTCATGCGCGATGGCGCTCGTTTCGAACCTTGACGTGTTCCAGATATCGATTCCGGTCGTGCCGACATCGAATGTCGACTGTGATCCTGCCGGCAGCACCACGGGAAGCCCGGTCACCGGATCGAAGCGGTTCTGCGGCACGAGACTGGTCAGGTCGAGATTGGTCTTGTTGTAGGAGGTGTTGATGTGGAGATCGAGCCAGCTCTTGTCTTCGTCCGTGATGTTGTAGCGGGCCGTGAAGGTGTTCGACTTCAGGTCGACATCATTCACAGGCACGCCGCCGCTGGTCTCGTCCCAGCCGTCGCTCGATCCGACCCAGCCGAGCTTGAGCTCACTGTTCTCGGTTGGCCGGATGGTGGTCTTGAGCAGGCCGCTCAGCACGTCGAAACCAGTGCCGTTGACGGTGTCGCCGTCGCCGTCCTTGTAGTTGTCGTAGTCGCGGTAGACGATGTTGCCCAACACGTCCCAGTTCTCATTGATGCGATAAGCGCCGGATGCGCTTGATGTCCAGCCCTTGCCATTGCTCTCGTAGCGTCCGGTGACGGAGCCGGCCCACGTCTCGTCAGGCTTGAGGAAATCCACCGCATCCTTGGTGTCGAAGAAGACGACGCCGCCGATGGCACCCGAGCCATAGGTGTTGGCGACCGGACCACGGATCACGTCGACGGATTTGACCAGTTCGGGATCGATGTAGAAGGTCGACTGGGTGCCGTGGTCGGAACGCTGGAAATCCTGGCGCGCGCCGTCGACGATGACGGCGACGCGGCCGAAATCCTGCAGGCCTCGTATGTTGATGCTGGTGCTGACACGCCTGGCGTCTGCCTGCCCGACGACACCGGGCACACCGAAAAGCATCTCGTTCGGCGTCGTCGCCATGCGGCGGTCGAGCTGCTCCCGGTCGACATGGCTGGCCGAAGCCAGCGATTCGATTGTCGTTTCGCCGGTGCGGCTGAGCACCAGGATCTTGTCGAGCGGCGTCGCGCCTGCGGGAGCTGCTTCTTCCTGGTCAGTCTTCTTCGATTGATCGGTCTGCTCGCCCGCCGGCAGCGGGCAAACCTCGGTCGCCACCATGCTGCTCGCGGGTATAGCCCTGGCGGCACTTGCCATGGCACTGACCGGGATCCTGATATTCATGGCCGACGATCGCCAGTTGCGCGACCTCACCTTCTGGTCACTGGGATCGCTCGGTGGTGCGACATGGGCCAAGATCGCCTCCGTCGGGCCGATCATCGTTCTGGCACTTGCGGCGATGCCATTCCTGGCCCGCGGCCTGAACGCGCTGGCGCTCGGCGAGGCCACCGCCGGCCATCTCGGCATTCCGGTGCAGCGGCTGAAATACACGGCCATCATCGGTGTCTCGGCGGCGGTCGGCGCGTCCGTCGCCGTCAGCGGCGGCATCGGTTTCGTCGGCATCGTGGTGCCGCATCTGCTGCGCCTGCTGATCGGTCCCGACAATCGCTATCTGCTGCCGGCCTCGGCGCTGCTCGGCGCTTCGCTGCTACTGCTCGCCGATGCCGTCGCGCGCACCATCGTGGCGCCGGCCGAATTGCCGATCGGCATCGTCACCGCGATAGCAGGCGCGCCGTTCTTCCTGTGGATCCTGCTGCGCAAACGCGGCCTGATCGACCTGTGAGATTTGGGACCCTGTAGGAGTGTTTCATGATCGAAGCGCGCGATGTTTCTGTGGCGATCGGCAAGAAGCGCATTGTCGCCAACGTCGATTTCAAAGTCAGGCCGGGTGAAATCTCGGCCATCGTCGGCCCCACGGATCGGCCAAGACGACCTTTCTCAAGGCGATGTCGGGGGATCTCGCCCATACCGGACGGATCGTCATCAACGGTTGCGATCTGTCGGCGATGACGCCGGTCGAGGCCGCGACCGTGCGAGCGGTGCTGCCTCAGGCAACGACCTTGTCCTTTCCCTTCACCGTGCGCGAGATCGTCAGGCTTGGCCTCCTCGGCGGCCGCTCGGGCGTGCTGCCCGGCGAGGACGAACGCCTGCCGGAGCGCGCGCTGGCGCGGGTCGATCTCGACGGCTTTGCCGGGCGTTTCTACCAGGAGCTTTCGGGTGGTGAGCAGCAGCGCGTCCAGCTTGCGCGCGTGCTGTGCCAGGTCTGGGCGCCGGTGCTCGACGGCAGGACCCGCTATCTTTTCCTCGATGAGCCGGTTTCCAGCCTCGATATCAAGCACCAGCTTATCATCATGAACATCGCCAGCGATTTCGCCAGGAGGGGCGGGGGCGTGGTCGCGATCCTGCACGACCTCAATCTGACGGCCATGTACGCCGACCGCATCTTCGTGATGCATCGCGGCCGGCTGGCCGCGACCGGCTCGCCGCGGGACGTGCTGAGCGACGACCTGATCGAGAAGGTGTTCGACTGCCGGCTCAAGGTCGGCGTGCTACCGGCTGGCGACGTGCTTCCGCAATCATTGGTCAGCTGATGTTCAGGTGATGCCGGCCTGCAAATGGTGGTTTTTTGCGCTTCCAGTACTCGCGTACCCAAACGTACGCTCCGTTCCGGTTCTCAGAAGCCACTTTTTTCGACTCGACCCGACCTGAATCCGAGCCGACCTCGCACGACGCGACAGGGATCAAGCCGCCGGCGCGCGGCGCTCCGTCAACATGTCGATGCCGAGCAGGTTGCGCACATTCGGCCGTGCCGCCACCAGGTCGGCGATCGTGTAGCGGGTAAGCACGGCGAAGAAGGCGTTGAGCGCTTCGCGCAAAGCCGAGTTCAATGCGCAGCTGTCGACCAGCGGGCATTCGGCGGCATCGTTCTCGAAGCACTCCGCCATGGCAAAGCTTTCCTCGGTCACGCGCACTACGTCGAAGAGGCTTATCGATTCGGCGGCACGGCCGAGCCGCACCCCGCCGTTCCGGCCGCGCACGGTCTCGACCAGGCCGTTCTCGACCAAGGGCTGCAGAATTTTGAACAGAAACAGTTCGGACACCGAATAGGCGGCCGCGATCTCCGGGATGCGGCTCAACCGTTCATTGTTGGCGGCGCAATACATCAGGATGCGCATGGCATAGTTGGTTTGGCGGGTAAGCCGCATTTCATCCTCACGAAGCGCTGGCGCGGGTGCAACCATGCCAGAGTCTAGAACTTTGCTGGCGCGGCTTCATCCGGATCCTCGGAGTCGCCACACTGGCCCCGTCCGAATATGGCCTATACCTTGGAATAATTCCAGACTGGCCGGGCATCATAGATGAATAAATTCGTCAACTTTATGTGCATCGCCGGGCAAAAGCCGGGACAAACCGGCCGCCACGGGCATTCCGGCGGCCGCAGCACTAGATAGGCTTGAGATCGACGAGGAGCGGCCCATCCATGGCTCAATCGGACCAGTCCCTGGCGCCAGTGCGGTTCGATGCCGACGCGGGCGCCAAGCTTTCCGCGCTACGGCGGACAAAGTTCGTCGCCACCGCCGCACTGGCACTCTGCGTGCTGGTCTTTGCCTTGGCCAAGTCCTTCCAGAGCAGCTATCCGTGGCTCGGCTTCGTCGCCGCCTTCGCCGAGGCGGCAACTATCGGCGGCCTTGCCGACTGGTACGCGGTGGTGGCGCTGTTCAAACGGCCGCTCGGGCTGCCCATCCCCCACACCGCCATCATTCCGGAAAACCAGGACCGCATCGCCGACAATCTCGGCCGTTTCATCGAGGTCAATTTCCTGGCGCCGGAGCCGGTGCGTGATAAACTCGCCGAGGTCGATTTTTCGGCGCTCGTGGCCGACTGGCTGGCCGATGCCGAGCGCGCCGCCGACCTGTCGCGCTTCGTCGTGCGGCTGGTGCCGCAGACGCTTGCCGCCGTCGAGCAATCCGGTCTGCGCGGTTTCGTCACCAGCCGTATGCTCGAGCAGATCGAAAAGGTGCCGCTGGCGCCGCTGGCCGCCGAACTCTTGTCGGCGCTCACCGACGATCGCCGCCACCAGAAGCTGTTCGACGAATTCATCAAGGTCATCGGCCGGTTCCTCAATGACGAACAGGCGCTGGCGCCGATGCGCGACAAGATCCGCGAGGAACTGCCGTCGCTGTTCAACCTGTTCCGCGCCGATGCCTATCTCCTGAAGAAGATCGTCGCCTCGGCGGGCTCGTTGCTGGATGAGGTGCGTGCCGATCCCGACCACCCGATGCGCGCCGAATTCGACCGTTTCGCGCAAGGTTTCGTCGAGCGGCTGCGCACGTCCAAGCAATATGCCAGGCGAGCGGAGAAAATGAAGCGCGATTTCCTCGCCAGACCCGAAGTCAAGGCGCTGGCCGGCGACATGTGGGAGAGCCTCAGCCTGTTCATCGAGCAGGACGCCAAGGCGCCGAATTCGCTGATACGAGAACATCTCGCCAACATGTTCGTCGAGGTCGGCCGCCATCTTGCCGGCGATGCGCAGATCCGGGCCGACATGAATGGAGGATTCGTGGTGGCGCTGGCCTCTTTCGTCGAGAACCAGAAGAGCGGCGTATCGAAATTCATCGCCGACCAGGTCAAGCGCTGGGATCTGGCGCAACTGACACGCCTGATCGAGATGAACATCGGCAGGGACCTGCAATATATCCGCTTCAACGGCATGATCATCGGCGGGCTGGCTGGCATCGTGCTCTATACGATCGAGTTGCTGCTCCCGGTCAATTGATCCGTGTCGACCGCCAGGCGTGCGTTCGAAATGGACACACGGCGTTCGAGTGCTATTCTCCCGTCGAGGGCGTCCGCACCCGCGGCGACAGGGGAGAAGACAATCATGGCCAGGCAACCGGAATCCGATTCCTTCATGGAGATGTTCGGCAGGTTCGGCCGCGACCTGAAGGTGCCCAACGTCGATGTCGAGGCGATCCTTGCCCATCATCGCAAGAATCTCGAAGCGCTGGAGAAGGCGGCACGGACCAGTGCGGCCGGGGCATCCTCGGTGTTGTCGAAGCAGCGCGAAATGCTGCAGGACACGCTGCGCGAGGTCGCCGACATGGCGCAGAGCTACCGCGCACCGGGCAATCCGCAGGAGCTAATGGCCAAACAGACGGAGTTTGCCAGAAAATCCTTCGAGGCCGCGCTCAAGAACACGGGTGAAGTGGCTGAACTGGCCAGAAAATCAGGCACCGAATCGATCGACATCCTGCGGGCGCGCATCAAGGAGGCGATGGAGGAGGTCCGCGCCGGTTACGGGCAGAAGTAGATTCTCATCGATTGTCGTTCCGCCCGCGGCCGGGCAAGGCGGTTCGCGATTCCGCAACCTTGCACATAGTTGCATTAGCGCCACGGCATGAACTCCTGGTAACCTGGAAGCTCGGAAAATCCGAATTCGGCCTGCCATCGCATGGCAAGGCATGGCACGAATGAGCTCGAATCCGCCGGAACGGATTTGCGCAGTACGAATTGACAGAGGCCGCCGGTTCGTGGTCCGGAAGCTTGGAAGCGATCGGGAAAGCAGGAATGACGGAAGTACGGCCTAAAACGCCGCCTACCTACGAGCAGTTGAGAACGATGTCCGGACAGGAGCTCGGCGTCTCGGAATGGACCACGGTCGACCAGAACCGTATCAACCAGTTCGCTGACTGCACCGGCGACCATCAATGGATTCATGTCGATCCTGAACGGGCGCGGCGGCAAAGCCCGTTCCGCACCACGATCGCGCATGGCTATCTGACGTTGTCGATCATCGGCGCGCTGGCCCTCGACATGGGGATCGTGCCCGAGAATACACAGGCCGCCTTCAATTACGGTTTCGACAAGGTGCGTTTCCTGGCTCCCGTCAGGGTCGGCGCACGCATTCGCCTGCGCACGACCTTGCTTTCCATGGAAGACAAAGGCCCGGGCCAGTACCTGATGAAGGCTGCCAACACCGTCGAGATCGAAGGTGAGGAAAAGCCGGCGCTGATGGCTGAAACGCTGGTCATGCTTTACGAACGCCGCAAACGGGCAGGGGCCTGAACGGCGGTCCTTTGGGCTGCCCGCCGCCGGTGGCGTCAACAGGTCACGCAACCCCGGGCCGTGTACGGCCGGCAAAGCGCAGTGAGAACAGCGCGAGCAGCAGCGCAACCAGCGCCAGGGCCGTTGCCGTCTGGAAGGTGACCTGCATGCCTCTGGCCGCCGCCGCGGAACTCAAGAGCTGCTGCCCAATCCCTTGCTGTGCGCCACTTGATGCAATCGCGAAGATGGCGCCCATCAGCGATGCGCCGGTGATGAGACCGAGATTGCGCGACAGGTTGAGCAGACCGGAAACGACGCCACGTTCGTTTGCGCTTACACCGCCCATGACCGCTGCGTTGTTGGAGGTCTGGAACAGGGCGTAGCCGAAGCAGGTGACGGTGATTGGAACGACATAGCTGGCAATGCCGACCTTGGTCAGGGCAAGCGACAGGAGGACCGTCCCCGTGGCGAGGCAGGCCAGGCCGGCGACCATCATCGCGTGGGCGCCGAAGCGATCGGTGAGGCGGCCGGCCAACAGTGCCGACAGGGTCGAGACAAGTGGTCCGGTCGAAAGCGCCATTCCGACCATCGCGGCATCCAATCCGAGCCCGCGCGACAGGTAGAAAGGAGCAACCACCAGGGTTGCCATCATCACCGTGGCGACGATCAAGCTCATGGCCAGGCCGGCGCTCAGTTGCGGGTCGCGGAAGCTGGCGGGTTTGACAAGGGGCGCCGTCGCCTTCGCCTGCGTGGTGGCGAACATGATGACGCCGATACCGGCCGCGACCAGCAAGCCCAAATTGAGCAAGCCGAAATTACCTTTGCCAAGCGTCAATGCCAGGGCATAGGCGCCCAAGGTAAGGGCCAGCAGAGCTGTGCCCGTGACGTCAAACGTGCCTCGACCGGCCTCCATTGTTCCGCCACGCGCCGGCAAGGCACGCCAGGCGAGAGCGAAGGTCACAAGGCCCAGCGGGACATTGACAAGAAAGATCGCCCGCCAGCCGAGGCCGGCGATCAAAAGGCCACCAAGCGAGGGCCCGAGCGTCGTGCCGATCGCCGACATGGCGCCGAGCAGGCCCATGGCGCTGCCGGTTCGCTCCTTGCTCACGGTTTCCGCGACGAAGGCCAGCGTCAGCGCCATCATCAGCGCGGCGCCCAGCCCCTGCATGGTGCGTGCCGCGATCAGCAGCCAGAGCGTCGGTGCCAGGCCGCAGAGCACCGATGCCAGCGTGAACAGTGCGATGCCGCCAAGCAGCAACGGCCGGCGCCCGAACATGTCGGCCAGCCGCCCGGCACCGACGATCAGCGTCGTGATGGCGAGCAGATAAGCGAGAACCACCCATTGCACGGACTGGAACGATGCATCGAAAGCCTGCATGAGCGAGGGCAGCCCGACGCTGGCGATGCTGGTTCCCAACGACGATAGCAGGGTCGCAAGCGACAGGCTCGCCAGCGCCAGGCCGGCGGACCGGACCAGTCGCGGCGTCGATATCAGTTCCCGATTTTGCTCAGCGACTGCCAAGGCGATCTCCTTTCTGTCTGCTCTCGAAGCGGAGCTGTCGGAGATCTAGTCTTGTGGTTGATGCGGCGGAAGGCGCAGCATTTGCATCTTATCCGTGCGTCAAACGCCATATCATGCTATGATCGATCGATGACATCACCCGATCTCAATCTGCTGTTTGCCCTCGATGTCCTGCTGGCCGAGGGCAGCGTGGCGCGCGCGGCGCGCCGTCTGCGCCTCAGCCCTTCGGCGATGAGCCGGACGCTGGCGCGGCTGCGCGAGGCAACGGGCGATCCTCTGCTGGTGCGTGCCGGGCGCGGCCTGGTGGCGACGCCGCGCGCGGAGGAATTGCGGCGACAGGTCGGCCGTGTCGTCCAAGACGCGGAGGTGCTCCTGCGCCCTACCGAGTTGCTTGATCCCCGGAGCCTGGATCGGGTCTTCACGTTGCGTACCAACGAAAGCTTCGTCGAGGAGTTCGCGCCCCGCCTCGTCGCCCGTATCGAGGCCGATGCGCCGGGGGTGCGGCTGCGTTTCTCGCCGAAGTCCGACAAGGATGCGATGTCACTGCGTGAGGCGGCGATTGACCTTGAAATCGGCGTTGCCGGCGAGACCGGACCCGAGTTGCGCATCCAGGCGCTGCTTCGCGATCGCTTCATCGGCGCTGTTCGATCAGGCCACCCCCTGAGCGAGGGCAAGGTGACGCCCGAGCGCTATGCGGCCGGCCGGCACATCAGCGTTTCGCGGCGCGGCCGCGAGAAAGGGCCGATCGACGAGGCCTTGGGCACGATTGGCTTGCGGCGGACGGTGGTGTGCATGGTCTCGGGTTTTTCGGCGGCACTTGCCATGGCGCGGGCCTCGGACCTGATCGCCAGCGTGCCCGAGCGGCATACGGCGGGAGCGCGCGCCGGCATGCACAGTTTTCCCCTGCCGGTCGCCACCCTGGACGTTACCATTTCGATGCTCTGGCATCCGCGCCTCGATGCCGACCCGGCGCAACGCTGGTTGCGTGAGTGCGTGCGCGAGGTCTGTGCGAAGCACTGACGATTTCGTGCCAAATCAGCGAACCATCGCTGTTTCGAGCACCTTGAAAATTCGCTCGTCCGCGCACTGGGCGACGTTGAAGCGCAGGAAGCGGCTGGCGGACTGCGACAGGCTGAACGCATTGCCGGGTGCCAGCACGATGTTGTCGGCCAGCGCGCGGCGGGCGATTTCGGCCGCGTCCACCCCGTCCGGCAGGCCGCACCACAGGAACAGCCCGGCCGGCTGCTCGATCCAGGGCGTGATGCCGATCGCTTTCAGCCGGGCGCTGGTCTCTACCATGGCGCGTGCAAGGCGGGCGCGCAGCAAATCCATGTGCTTGCGGTAGCTGCCGTCCTTCAGCAACGTCAGCACCAGTTCGGCCGCCAGCCGTCCGCCGCCGAATGTCGTGGCGATCTTGAAGTCGGTCAGGCGCTCGATCCAGTCGCGGGGCGCGGCGATGAAACCGCAGCGGACCGATGCCGATAGCGTCTTGGAGAAACTGCCGATCTGGACGACGCGGCTGAGGCCATCGAACGCCGCCAACCTGGGGGCAGGGGTGTGCTCGAAATCGGCGAAGATGTCGTCCTCGACGATCGTCAGATCCGACTGGTCGGCCAGCTTGAGCAAACGATGGGCCGTCACCGGAGACAGGATCGCGCCCGTGGGATTGTGGATGGCGGAGTTGGTGATGTAGAGGCGCGGCCGATGTTCGGCGAGCGCCTGGGCGAACAACTCTATGTCCGGCCCCGACGGCGTATAGGGAACGCTGACGACCTTGGCGCGATGGGCGCGCAGCAAAGCGTGGAAATTGAAATAGCAGGGATCGTCGACCAGCACCGTGTCGCCGGGCTCGATCAGGAACCGGCAGAGCAGGTCGATCGCCTGGGTGCCCGATTCCGTCAGCATGATCTGTTCGGGCGAAGCTTCGATGCCGTGCCCGGCCATGCGCCGCGCCAGCAGTTGTCGCAACGGCGGCAGCCCGAGCGGCGTGCCGTAATCGGCAAGCGCGACATCGTCGGCACGCGCGACCGTGCGCAATGCCCGGCGCAGCCCTGCCTGTGGCATCCATGAAGCCGGCAGCCAACCGCAGCCGGGTTTCAGGACCTCCTCGCCTGCCTCCAGCGACTGGCGCGAAACCCAGAGCGGATCGACGGCACGATCTAACCGGGGGCCGATCTCGGCCAAAGACAGCGGCGCCAGAGAGCCGGCGGCATAAAATCCGGAACCCGGCCGTGAGCGAATCGCGCCTTCGGCGGCGAGCCGCTCATAGGCTTCGACGACGGTGGATTTGGACACCCGCATGGACTTCGCGAAGGCACGGATCGACGGCAATCGGGTTCCCGGTGTCAGGCTGCGCGCGGCGATCCGCTGACGGATGGTCGCCATGACGCTCTCCACAAGGGTGCGTGCGCCGTCGGATTCCAAAGCAAGGTCTGTCATCCGTACTGCTCGATCCGCCATTACAGTTTCATCGAATTGTACCCTATTGTCTCTGGCCGCACCATGGGCGTCCGCACGATAGAGGGCGAAAGCAATGGAGCCTGCGATGAACAAGACGGCGAGCGGCTGGGTGAACGGATTTATCGGCGTGCTGATCTTCAGCGGTTCGTTGCCGGCTACGCGTGTGGCGGTGATGGATCTCGATCCGATATTCCTGACATCGGCCCGCGCGGTCATAGCTGGTCTGCTTGGCGTCGCGCTGCTACTTGCATTCCGCGAGAAACGCCCTTCGCGTCATGACTTGCTGTCGCTTGTCATTGTTGCTCTTGGCGTGGTGGTCGGCTTTCCCTTGCTGACGGCATTGGCGCTGAAGCATGTCACCTCGGCCCACTCCATCATCTTTGTCGGCCTGCTGCCGCTGGCGACCGCGATCTTCGGTGTGCTGCGCGGCGGTGAACGGCCCCGGCCGGCCTTCTGGCTGTTCTCATGCCTCGGCAGCGCGCTGGTGGCGGGTTTCGCGCTTGCGCAAGGCGTTACGGCTTCGCCGGTCGGCGATGGGCTGATGCTTGCGGCCATCATCGCCTGCGGCCTTGGCTACGCCGAGGGTGCGGCATTGTCGCGCAAGCTCGGCGGCTGGCAAGTGATCTGCTGGGCGCTGGTGCTGTCTCTGCCGGTGATGCTTGTGCTGACGTTTGCGACCCTGCCGCCATCCTTCGCCAGTGTCGGCTCCAATGCCTGGATCGGTCTTGGCTATGTCTCGCTGTTCAGCATGCTGATCGGCTTCGTCTTCTGGTATCGCGGCTTGTCCCAAGGCGGCATTGCAGCGGTGGGGCAGCTGCAGCTCCTGCAGCCGTTTTTCGGGCTCGCACTGGCGGCGACGCTGCTGCACGAGCAGGTCAGCCCGATGATGATCGTCGTCACGCTCGGCGTGGTGACATGCGTGTTCGGCGCGAAGAAATTCGCCAGGCGGGATTTGCCGCGGCGTGCGACTGCATAGTGATGATGCCGACCCCCGACTAGTTCTTCGTATAGTCAGGCCCAACGCGTGTCGGCAGGCCGTCGGCGAGTTTCAACCAAGGGAGCTTCTCCTCAAAAGCGACATGCAGCGTGGGTGCGAATTTTTCTGGCTCCTCCATCGCCGCGGCAAAAAAATGCATGACACCAGACATGTTCGTCGAGCGGAAGGACAGCGGCGTTCCGCAGTTATCGCAAAATGTTCTTTCCACACCGGGAGAGGAATTGAATATTTTCGGTGGCTTGCCCAGCCATCGCCAGTGGCCGTCCAAGACGCCAATGTAGGTGGTCATCGGCGCGGAACATTGCCGCCGACAACTTTCACAATGACAGGCCACGCATGCTTGCGCCGGGCCATCGACTTCGAAAGCAATAGCGCCACATAAGCAATGACCACGCATGGAAACTCTCCTCAAGTCACTGACCCAACAAGTTGTACCGGGCGTGGTGGGAGAGTCGCCATGAGATGCGCCGAGCTGGCGCTCAATTGCGACATTGCCGATGAAAGTACCAGCGGCGCCTTCTGTCTGTCGAGCATGGCCTTGGCGGCCATCAGATTGTCGCCTCACTTTATGAATCCGCAGCCTAGCACTACTTTGGCAGATTTTTAGTTCTGGGAGCGTTTTGAGGATTCCCAAGAGCGGTTTTGCGTGATTCATGAGAGGTCGGCTGTTGGAGGGGCCGGCCATGAACAGGGATTGGCAAGTCGATCTGGAGCAGTGGCTTGAGCCGTTCGTCTCGGCGTTGAGGCACAAGACGCGTGCGCGGATGTGTCCGGCCTATATTGCTGGGCTGATTGGCCTTGGGGATCGCAAGAGCATCCAACCGATGGCGGCGCGCGACGCAGGCGTCAATTATGACCAGCTGCACCACTTCATCTCGAGCGGCGTGTGGGATGCTGCGCCGCTGGAGAAGGTGCTACTTGCGGAGGCCGACAGACAAGTTGGCGGGAACGATGCGTGGCTGATCGTGGACGACACCGCGCTCCCCAAGAAGGGGCGCCACTCGGTCGGCGTCGCGCCGCAATATGCCTCGGCGCTTGGCAAGAACGCCAACTGCCAGACGCTGGTGTCGCTGACGCTGGCCTCTGGCGAAGTGCCGGTCATGGTGGGGCTGCGGCTGTTTCTGCCCGAGAGCTGGACTTCCGATCCCGCCCGGCTCGACCGTGCCGGTGTGCCCGCGGACCATCGTGCCTACAGGACCAAGCCCGAAATCGCGCTGGCCGAGATCGACCGGGCTCGCGCAGCCGGCCTACGCTTTGGCTGCGTGCTCGCCGATGCCGGATATGGCTTGAGCGCCCCCTTCCGGCAGGCGCTCACCGAGCGCGGCCTTACCTGGGCCGTCGGTATCCCGTTCAAGCAGAAGGTCTATCCCGCCGACGTGGCAATGATCTTTCCCCTTGCCGGACGCGGCCGTCCGCGCCAGCGGCATAT